>JAZOME010000015.1:0-39579 GCA_045653685.1 Faecousia sp. | reverse complement strand
CACCCGGCAGACCAAATCCAAGTCACAGATGGCTTGCAGCCAGTACCGTTGCACCAAATACCGGGCCATTCCACGCAACGCTTCCGACCAAACCACAGTATCCGGCACCTGCGCCAAGCAATGCCGCCAATCCTCGGTAAGAATTTCCAGTTCTCGGAAAAATCCCCAAATCGCCGCCAAATCTCCTTGTCCACGGAAGCGGTCAACCTGGTCCAAACAGGCCTCCGGCGTGGTATTCAGACAGTCCCCGTCCAAAGCGGACTGAACAAAGTGCCCGTAAAGCAAAATGGCGGCCAGGGACTGCCCCAGGGGCTTCCCCTTATCCAAAAATTCCAAAACAGCCTGTCGGCTTTTCCACAAAATACCCATTATTTCCGGGTCATATTCAGCCTGTCCGCCATCCGGCACAGAAGATTCCTCTAAGCAATGCCGGCTGCTGCCCAAAATCAGGCGAGCCGCTTCCGGACAGGAAAGCTCAAGACCGTATTCTGTGAAATCTCCGTAATCGTGAGTAAGACGGGGGAACTCCCGACAGGTTTTGCATAACGCATCGTGACCTAACTGCGCCTGAATTTCACACAGCCCGTCCTGACGCCACATAGGACACCGCCCGTTTTGAATGGCCATCACTACACTGCCGTCCTCTTCGGACAGGAAAGAACGGATGCGATTTCCCAAATCCCCGGGTAAGCCCCGGTAAAAAGCGGCGCTTTCCGGGTCAATGTCCACGGTCCATTCCTTGCAGCAACTGTCAGGACAATCCCCGGAAAGGCACCGGAATTCCTTAAAATAATCGGGATAAAAAACTTTCATACGAACCTCTATTAAAATTGGGAAAGTCCTCGGACTTTCCCAATTACTTATTCTTCTTCCGGGCGAATGGCATAAAGAGAAGCCACAGCCTCCTGAAGCTCCAGTTTGGATGCTTCCAACTGCTGAGCAAGCTGAGCAGAAATCGCATTGAAGCCGTCGGAAATAGCCTCCACCTTGGTGGTGACCTCTGCCAAAGTGCCGTTGGCCTGCGCATAAATCTGTCCGGCTCTGTCCCGGGCCAGCCGTTCTGCACGCTCGGCACGGCGGTAGGCCTCCAGCTCGTCCCCGGTGACAATGGGAGTTTGACCCAACTGGGCTTCCAATTCGGCGCACCGGGCCTCTGCGGCCTCCAGCTTGGCAGTCAGTTCTTCATTGGAAGCACCGTTTGCCCGGCTCAAAGCGTCCCGGGCAGTCTGCAACTGTGTGTTGAGCTGTTCAATCTCGGACTTATGCTGATTGTTCATATATTCGATGTAGCGCACCACATCCCCACGGTTAAAACCGCCTAATGCACTGCGAAAATTTTGGATACCGGCCATTTTTCTGCCTCCTTGTGCTGTTTTCGTGATTATATCACACACTTTCCCGGAAAACAACATATTTTCTGAAAGAAAGGGGGAAATATTTAAAAAATGCCCTCTTTACAAACCATAAAAAGCTTGTTATAATAAGTGGGCTATGCACCGGTGGCTCAATGGATAGAGCATCGGATTCCGGTTCCGAGGGTTGGGGGTTCGAGTCCCTTCCGGTGTACCAAAAAAGCAGATACCCATTTGGGTATCTGCTTTTTTGCCCGTAAGGGACGAGAACCGAAGGTTCGATAAATGACACCCCAAGAGGCCGAGCCTTTGGCATTGCAAATGTATCATATCTACAAAATTGATATATAATTGAAATCGGTTCTTATTTATGGTATGCTAAAAGTGGGAGGCGATGTGATGAAACGGATTTTGATTTTAGTGCTGGCGCTGATGCTTTTGTTGGGCGGCTGTGAGGCTGCGCCGGCGCAGCAGACTACGCAGACGGAGCCGGAGCTGCAGATCCCGAATTTTACGGTGTATGATGCAGAAGGGAATCCTTACAAGCTGTCGGATTTTGTGGGTAAGCCCATTGTGCTGAACTTCTGGGCGACCTGGTGCGGTCCCTGTCAAATGGAGATGCCGGATTTTAACGACAAGTATTTAGAGCTGGGGGACAAGGTGCAGTTTTTAATGATTAACAGCACCGACGGTGTGCAGGACACCGTGGAAAAAGCGTCGGCGCTGATAACGGAAAAGGGCTATCAGTTCCCGGTATTTTACGATACCACCCAGCAGGCGGTGACGATGTATCAAATCACAGCGCTGCCCACCACCTATTTCATTGATGGGTCGGGGAATTTGGTAACCGGAGCCAGGGGAATGCTCAGCGCAGAGGATCTGCAACGGGGCATTGACCAAATCACATAAGCAGGTAAAAGGGTCGTGGAACTGTATGACCGATTGCCGCACTTCCGATTATATGGCTCAGGCGAAACCGGAGCAGGCAGAATATCAATAAAACAGAAAAAGGCATTGCAATTTGGGAAAGAATAGGCTATACTTAGGGCGTAAAACCAAAAATAGGAAATGGAGAGATTATTATGGGTTATCAATATTGGAAATATGACACACTGAATGCTCTGTGCAACGATGCATTCCAGAAGTTCGGCTTCAATGCGGAAGAAGCAAAAATCATTTCCGATGTACTGCTGATGTCCGACCGTATTGGCATCGAGAGTCACGGTATGCAGAGAATGTACCGTTACTACAAGAGCATCCAAAAGGGTATGATCAAGATCGAATCCAAGGGCGATGTGGTGTTTGAAACACCGGTATCTGCTGTGATCGATGCCAAAGACGGTATGGGTCAGGTCGTAGGTCACAAGGCAATGACTATGGCCATCGAAAAGGCAAAGAAGGCCGGCATGGCGATGGTCACTGTCCGCATCTCCAACCACTATGGCATTGCCGGTTACTATGCAAAACTGGCTTGTGATGCCGGCATGAACGGTATGTCCTTTAACAACCCCAACGCTATTATGGTGCCTACTTACGGCCGCATGGCAATGCTGGGTACTAACCCCATTGCGCTGGCAGTGCCTGCTGAGCCTTATGACTTCTTCTTTGATGCTTCCACCACCGTGGTCACCCGTGGCAAGCTGGAGGTTTACAACAAGAAGGGCGAAGCGCTCCACGAAGGCTGGGCGCTGGATAAGAACGGGTACCCCTCCACTGATGCAGCCGATGTGCTGGATAATATCGCAGCGAAAAATGGGGGTGGCATTATGCCTTTGGGCGGCAGCACCGAGGATACCGGCAGCCACAAGGGTTATGGCTATGCTATGATGTGCGAGATCTTCTCCTCCATCATTTCTATGGGCACTACCTCCGATAAGACCGGCGTAGGTGGCAAGGGTGGCATTTGCCACGGCTTCCTGGTCATTGATCCCAAGATCTTTGGCGATGCTGAGGGCATCAAGGCACATCTGTCTGCTTATTTGGAAGCGCTGCGCAATGCGCCTAAGGCTGACGGTCAGACCCGCATCTACACCCACGGTGAAAAGGAAGTGGAGGCTGAAAAGCGCCTGATGGAAAATGGCATTCCCGTCAACGACAACACTATGGTGGAAGTTTACGAAATGTGCCAGTATCTGGATATGGACTTTTCCAAGTACTTTGGTGACTATGTTCCCGAAAGTTCTGCAGGCTTCAAGTCCCCCGAAACCTTCAAATAATCACAAAAGCCGGTGTCAGTGGACACCGGCTTTTTCCATTGCTTTTTTGCTGCGTGTCCTTTATAATAAAGACACGGAGGATGTTCCTATGAAACGATTTATAAAAAAATGCACACGGTTTGTGTGTTTCATGCTTGCTTTTTGCGTTGCGGCGGTGCTGATTGTAAACGGCATCGTGGTGCTGGCTGGCGGAAACTATATTGTAACGGCAGAACAGGCGCAGGCACTTACGGATGTGGATTGTATTTTAGTGCTGGGTTGCGGCGTGCTGTCCAACGGCAGACCCACAGCGATGCTGCGGGACCGGCTGAACAAAGGTGTGGAACTGTATCAGGCGGGGGTGTCGGACAGGCTTTTAATGAGCGGCGACCACGGCACAGCCTACTATGACGAAGTGAACACTATGAAAAATTTTGCCATAGACAAGGATGTGCCGTCAGAGCACATTTTTATGGATCACGCTGGGTTCTCCACCTACGAGAGTATGTACCGGGCAAAGGAAGTTTTCTGCGCAAAGAAAATTGTGATTGTGACCCAAAAATATCATTTGTACCGGGCCATTTATGTGGCACGGGCGCTGGGGCTGGAGGCCTACGGCATGGCGGCTGCAGGGGATGATTACGGCGGTCAATTTTTCCGGGATGTCCGGGAAATTCTTGCCCGGAATAAGGACTTTTTAACCTCGATTTTTAAGCCCCTTCCCACCTGCCTGGGGGAAGCTGTTCCAGTCTGGGGCGACGGAAATGTGACCAACGATAAATAAAAAAGCCGATGTTCTTTTGAACATCGGCTTTTTATGTTGTGTGGGAATTAGCCTTTGGGGTTGCCGGCAGTGTCTGTACCGTCGCCAACAAGACCCAGACGGGCGGCGGCTTCCTCACGCATTTTGTACTTGAGGATTTTGCCTGCCGCATTCATGGGGAAGCTGTCCACAAAGGAAATGTACTTGGGGACTTTGTGCCGTGCCATACTTGCCTTGATGAAATCGGTCATTTCTTCCTCGGTGACACTGCCTTTTTCCTTCAGGATAATGCAGGCCATAATTTCTTCGCCGTACTTCTTGTCCGGCACACCGATGACCTGAACATCCCGGACACCGGGGTGGGTGTAGATAAACTCCTCGATCTCCTTGGGGTAGATGTTCTCACCGCCACGAATAATCATGTCCTTCAATCGGCCGGTGATCCGGTAGTTGCCTTCTGCGTCACGGCAAGCCAGGTCGCCGGAGTGAAGCCAACCGTCGCTGTCGATGGTATCCTTGGTGGCACCCGGCATTTTGTAGTAGCCCTTCATGGTGTTGTAGCCCTTGGCGCAGAACTCACCGTTAACACCGTCGGGACATTCTGCACCGGTTTCCGGGTCTACAATCTTACAGCGCACATGGGGGAAGGCATAGCCCACAGTTTCGGTGCGCACTTCCAGAGAATCGGTCCAGGAACTCATGGTGTTGCCGGGCGCGCATTCTGTCTGGCCGTACACGCTGACGATGCCGTACATATTCATTTCCTTGGGATCGGCGGCTTTTTTCATCAGCTCCGCAGGGCAACCTGCACCAGCCATAATGCCGGTACGCATATAGCTGAAGTCGGTCTTGCGGTAATCCGGGTGGTTGAACATAGCGATGAACATGGTAGGCACGCCGTTGAAGCAAGTGATCTTCTCCTGGTTGATACAAGCTAGGGAGGACTTTGCGGAGAAGTAGGGCATAGGACACATGGTTGCGCCGTGGGTCATAGAAGAGGTCATAGACAGGGTCATGCCGAAGCAGTGGAACATGGGCACCTGGATCATCATACGATCCGCAGTGGAAAGTCCCATCCGGTCGCCAATACACTTGCCGTTGTTCACCACGTTATGGTGGGTTAACATAACACCTTTAGGGAATCCGGTAGTGCCGGAGGTGTACTGCATATTGCACACATCGCTGGGCTTGACTGCATCCGCCATACGGGCGAGCTGTTCCCGGCTGATAAGATCGTATCTTGCCATGGCTTCGTCGAAGGTTAGACAGCCGGGCTGTTTGAAACCAACAGTAATGACATTTCTCAGGAAGGGGAGCTTCTTGCAGTGGAGAGGATCGCCGGCCTTGGTGGCAGCAATCTCCGGGCAAAGCTCGTTGATGATGGCCTGATAGTTGGAGTCCAGGCAGGAGTCGATCATCACCAGAGTGTGGGTATCGGACTGACGGAGCAGATATTCTGCTTCGTGGATCTTGTAGGCGGTGTTCACAGTGACCAGAACCGCGCCCAGTTTCACGGTAGCCCAGAAGGTGATGTACCAGGCAGGCACATTGGTTGCCCAGATGGCTACCTTACTGCCGGCCTTCACACCCAAAGACACCAATGCTCTTGCAAAACGGTCCACATCTTCCCGGAATTGGGCATAGGTGCGGGTGTAGTCCAATGTGGTGTATTTGAATGCATATTGGTCCGGGAATTCTTCGGCCACCCGGTCCAGCACCTGAGAGAATGTCAGGTCAATCAGCTCGTCCTTTTTCCAAATGTACTGCCCGGAGCCGTCGTGGTTGAAGTAAAGGCTCTTCTTTGCACCACGGGTGGAATGGAACCGGGACATATAGTTTACATAATATGGGAAAATGACTTCCGGATCCTGCAGATCTTCCAGCCATTCCGGCTTCCACTCCAGAGAGAGGAAACCGTCATAGTTCACGGAGGACAGAGCTCGCATCACATCGTCGATGGGCATCGTGCCTTCGCCAATGAGCTGATAAACGCCCTGGTCATCGCTATCCCGGAGGTGGGCGTGACGAATGTAGTAGCCCAGATTTTTAATGGTAGCGTCTGCGCTTTCGCCGAAATCCCGGTAGGGGTGATGGATATCCCACAGAGCACCCAGCTCATCGCAGGCAAATTCGTCCATCATACGGCGCAGACGGGCGGTGTCTGCATAGATGCCGCTGGTCTTCAGCAGCAGAGTCACTTCCAGCTCCCGGGCCTTGGGCAGCAGGACAGAGAGCGCCTCAAAGACTTTTTCTTCCTGCTCCTGCAAAGCGCAGGCGACCACGAAGGGAACACGGCAGTTGTGGGCAACTTCCATCAGGCTTGCCAAAGTATCCACAGCGTCGGGATCGGTGGTCAGGTCGCAGGAAGTATCAAAGCAGGGGATTTTCAAATCCAATTCTTTCAGACGACGCACGGTGGCGGCGGTGTTATATTTGTGGAAAGGAGCGCTACGGTCACACAGATCCGGGAACTTGGGAAGATTATAAACCTCCACGCCGGAAAAACCCATATCCAGCGCAGTTTCGATCATCTCGTCCCAGGAAAGACCCGGCCAACCTCTGGTGGAAAATGACAGGTTCACACTTCTTCCTCCTCGTAAGCAATTTTGTTCAGGGCGCTGATGTATGCGTGGATACTTGCGCCCACAATGTCGGTGGAAATACCACGGCCGGAGTAGACCTTACCCTGGCTACGGAGCTTAACGATGGTCTGACCCATAGCCTCACGGCCTTCGGTAACCGCCTGAATCTGGAAATCGTCCAGCTCATAGTGACGGCCGGTGATCTTCTCAATGGCCTGGAATGCGGCATCGATAGGACCGTCGCCCAGGCAAACACCTTCCAGCGCCTCGCCGTTCTTCAAAAGCTTCATATGGGCGGTGGCGGAAATGGCATTGCCGGCAGAGATCAGGTAAGTGTCCAGCGCATAAGTGGAGGGCACTTGCATTGCGGCAGAGGCGATGATGGCATCCAGTTCCCGAATACCCACCTGCTCCTTCTTGTCTGCGATTCGCTGGAAAGCTTCATATACGGTCTTGCCGTCTTCTTCGGAAAGGTCATAGCCCAACTGCTGTGCGGCGGAGAGGACAGCACCCATATCGTCGTGGGCAGTGAGCCAAATACCTGCATCTTCTTCGCAGGAAATGGTGGCGGTAGCTTTGCCGGTCTGGCAGATCCGTGCGATCTGGTCCATAACGCGGCTCAACTGGGTAACGCTGACACTGCAGGCAGCGCCCATAGCGTCACCTTTGGCGGCCAGGATCCGCGCCATATTGGAAAGGCTTGCAGTGTTCAGGGGATAGGCAGCGACCTTTACTTCCCGGACACCTGCGCCTGCGGCAGCAATGACGCAAGCGTCAGCCATGGAAAGGGTATCCACACAGGAAACGGCAACGGTGACGGCCTTCAAGCCGGGACAAGCATTGTAAATACCTTCGATAAACTGGGAGAACTCACCGGGCAGCATTGTGCCGGCGGTGTCGCAAAGGGTGACGGTTGTTGCACCGGCATGGATGGCAGAGTCCAAAACCTTTGCCAGGAAATCCTGATCGGCACGGGTGGCATCGTCAGCCACAAACTCCACGTCCGCGCAAACAGCTTTACAAGCGGCAACGATCTCTACCACAGTGGAAACCATAGCGTCAGGCTTTTTGTGGGAAAGGTATTCCATCTGCACAGAGCTTACAGGCGCAACCACTTGCAGACGAGGCTTCTTAGCCTGCTGTAATGCGTTCCAGGTAGCGGCAACACTTTCCTTGTTAAGCGCTACGGGAACAGCAACGGTGCTGCCCATGACAGCAGTTGCAATGGATTTGATACGCAGAGCGTCCGTTCTGGGGTTTTCAATACCCTCGATTTCAATAACATCCACACCCAGCTTGTCCAGCATTTTGCTAAGCTCGATTTTCTCCTTAAAGGATAGGCTGAAACCTTCTGCAGCCTGTTTCATAGTTACATCACTGATACGAATTTTTTCCATAATGCACACCCCTTAAAAATAAGAAAAGCCCTGAGGCAATTTGCCTCAGGGACGAAGATTTCTTCGCGGTACCACCCTGATTATCTCCCCAAAGGAAAGATCACTCTCGGACTTCTGACAAAGTCCCAGCCGATAACGGGGCGACCGGGTTCCATTACTGACCCAAACAAGGCGTTTACAGAACCGACTCAGGAAGCAGACTGCCTTTACATCCAAGCACCGGTTTGCACCAACCACCGGCTCTCTGAAGCCCAGAAAAACGAAAGACAGATTTTCCGTCAGCGTCTCTAAAAATATTACACCCATTTAATCACAAAATGCCATACTTGTCAACGGTTTTTTAGTAATCAGCGAGAAAAAAGTGTCCTTCCAGCAAAAATTTTTGTTTTTGTGTGAAAAACAATTGACATTTTTCGTCAGCCATGATACAGTTACTCTAATATTTCTAAAGGCTGCGACGAAGTCGGCTTGACTTATGAAAATTCCAGAGAGTTGGCGTTAGCTGAGAGCCAATATTTTCGGGGTCAAAAAGCCTATCCCTTCTGAGCCGAAGCGCTGAAAGTTTTTCTTAGTAAGTGCCTCCGTATTCCTGCGTTAAAGGATAGGATTTTCTGGAATCTGAAGTGGCGGCGCAAGCCGCAATTTGAGTGGTACCACGGGTGAAGTTTTGCTCGTCTCAAGTGTTTCTTGAGACGGGTTTTTATTTTTAAAGAGGAGGTATAACTATGACCAACCAATCTACCACCGGCCAGCTAATGGAGATAGCTCAGCGTATTCGGGAGATGCGGGAAATTTTGGGCTACAGCATGCAGAAAATGGCGGAGCTGACCGAAATATCTGAGCAGATGTACCGGCAGTATGAAGCTGGCACTGTGGATCTGCCCTTTACCTTTATGCACAAGTGTGCCAAGGTGTTTGGTTTGGAAATTACAGACCTTTTGGAAGGTCACAGCGCTAAGCTGACCGGTTATACCGTGACCCGCAGAGATAAAGGCTTGGTTACGGCCAGCGAGGACGGCATTACCATCCAGGATATGGCCCCTATGTTCCGGAAAAAGCTGGCAACCCCCTACTGGGTTACATATAAATATTCTCAGGAGCTGCAGAACCAGCCCATTCACACCACCACCCACACCGGCCAGGAATTCAACCTGGTGATCAGGGGCGCTCTGCGCATCAAGATTGGCGACCATGAGGAAGTTCTGCGGGAGGGCGACAGCATTTTCTACAAATCCTCCACCCCCCACGGCATGATTGCCATTGACGGTCAGGATTGTGTGTTCCTGTCTATGATTATGGCTTCTGATACCACCGACAAGCCCCTTTACATCGGCCAAAGCCACAAGGGCAAGGCAGAACAAAAGCTTCTGTGCAATAAGTTCGTGGTGGCGCAGGAAGATGAAAACGGTGTAATGCAGGATGTGTCCTTTGCAGACACCGATACCTATAACTTTGCCTTTGATACGGTGGATGCCATTGCGCGCCGGGATCCGGAAAAGCTGGCTATGGTTCACGTGTCCAATGATATGACCGAGCGCCGCTTCACCTTCAAGGATATGAAGGACGCCTCCTCCCAGAGCGCAAACTACTTTAAGTCTTTGGGCATCAAACGGGGTGACCGGGTAATGTTGGTGCTGAAGCGCCACTACCAGTTCTGGTTTGCGATTTTGGGTCTGCATAAGCTGGGTGCTATCGCCATTCCTGCCACCAACCAGCTTATGGAGCACGATTTCCAATATCGCTTCCAGGCGGCGGATGTCAGCGCTGTGCTTTGTACGGCTGACGGTGATACAGCCCATCAGGTGGAGCTGGCAGAGAAGAGCGCCAATATGCGCTTGACCAAGATTTTGGTAGGCGGCAGCCGGGAGGGCTGGAACGATTACGATAACGAGTATAAGCTGTTCAGCCGCCGCTATATCCGAGAAGAAGATGCACCCTGCGGCAACGATCCTATGCTAATGCTCTTTACTTCCGGTACTACCGGTTATCCCAAAATGGCGACCCATTCCTATAAGTACGCTTTGGGTCACTATGTCACTGCCAAGTATTGGCATCTGTGTGAGCGTGACGGCCTGCACTTTACCATTTCGGAAACCGGCTGGGGCAAGGCTCTGTGGGGCAAGCTCTACGGTCAGTGGCTGTGCGAGGGCGCAGTATTTACCTATGACTTTGACCGGTTCGACGCAGAGAAGATCCTGCCTATGTTCGCAAAGTATAACATCACTACCTTCTGCGCACCGCCCACGATGTACCGTATGCTCATCAAGCAGGATCTGAGCATGTATGATTTGTCCTCTATCCACCACGCCACCACCGCCGGCGAGGCGCTGAACCCGGAGGTGTTCTACCAGTTTGAAAAGGCTACCGGCCTGCGAATCCACGAAGGCTTCGGTCAGACGGAAATGACCCTGGGTATCGCAAACCTCTACGGCGCGAACATAAAGCCCGGTGCTATGGGCAAGCCGGTGCCCGGCTACGGCATCGATATCGTGGATCAGGACGGCAATCCCGTGGAGGACGGTGTCAACGGTGAAATTGTCATTCACACCGATCCCAATCCCACCTGTGGCGTATTTTTGGGCTACTACCGCAACCAGGAAGCTACCGACGCTGTATGGCACGATGGTATGTATCATACCGGTGATGTGGCTTGGCGTGATGAGGATGGCTACTACTGGTATGTGGGCCGTGCCGACGATGTGATTAAGTCCTCCGGCTACCGGATTGGACCCTTCGAAATTGAAAGCACCATTATGGAGCTGCCCTATGTACTGGAATGTGGTGTCTGCGCTGCGCCTGATGAGGTTCGTGGTCAGGTGGTCAAGGCCTGTATCGTGCTGGTGCCTGGCACTGAAGAGACGGAGCAACTGAAAAAAGATATCCAAAACTATGTAAAACAGCATACTGCTCCTTATAAATATCCCCGGATCGTGGAGTTCCGCAAGGAGCTGCCTAAGACGATCAGTGGCAAGATTATGAGAAATAAGCTTTAAGGTTGAAAAATCTTGTCTAATTTGGTATAATGACCTAATTAAAATATTTGAGGTGTAATCCAATGACGGATATCAACAGCAAAATTAAAGAAACGGCACGACGCATTCGGGAGCTTCGCCTGATTTCCGGCATTTCCGTAGAGGAAATGGCCCAGCGCACCGACCTTACCGTGGAGGAGTACATCCAGTGCGAAGAGGGTAATCGCAATATGAGTATTGCGTTCCTCTATCGCTGCGTGTTGATCTTTGGTGTGGATATGGGTGACCTATTGGAAGGTCGCAGCCCCAAGCTGCGTTCCTACGCCCTGACCAGAAGGGGAGAAGGTCAGAAAATCGAAGAGGCACACAATATGCTGGGCTTCAACCTGGCGGCAGACTTCCGCAACCGTATTGCGTTGCCACTGTATATGGAGGTCAAGTACCGTCCGGATGCCAAAATTGAGCTGATTACCCACGAGGGTCAGGAATGTGACATCGTGATTAAGGGCCATCTGAAAATTCAGATTGGCGACCACACCGAAGTTCTCCACCCTGGCGATACGATCTATTACGATTCCTCCAAGCCCCACGGTATGATTGCCGTGGACGGAGAGGACTGCGCCTTCTATGCCATTGTGCTTTCTAACTCTGCTGCCCGTGAGGGCGAGCAGGCGGCAGCAGTGGCAACAAAGGGAGTTGCGGTACAGACGGCAGACCTTCAGCCCCGTGTATATCGTAGCTTTATTATTCCCACAGAGGAAGACGGCAAGCTGACGAAAATCCAGTTCCAAAACGAAGAAAAGTTTAACTTTGCCTTTGATGTGGTGGATGCTCTGGGCACTCAGAAACCGGACAAGCTGGCAATGATGCATATCTCCGAGGATATGACCGAGCGCCGCTTCACCTTCAAGGATGTGATGAAGGAATCCGCCCGTTGTGCCAACTACTTTAAGTCTTTGGGCATTCAGCGTGGCGACCGGGTGATGCTGGTGCTGAAGCGCCACTATCAGTATTGGTTTGCCATTCTGGGTTTGCACAAGCTGGGCGCAGTGGGTATTCCTGCCACCAACCAGCTTTTGGAAAAGGACTTTACCTATCGCTTCCAGGCAGGCAATGTGAAGGCGATCCTCTGCACTGCAGACGGCGAAGTGGCAGATGCAGTGGACGCAGCAGCTTTGAAAAGTCCGATGCTGGAGCATAAGATTTTGGTAGGCGGCAGCCGGGAGGGCTGGCATAATTTTGACGAGGAATATATGCTGTATTCTTCTCATTATGCCCGTAGTGAGGATGCACCTTGCGGCTCTGATCCGATGCTGATGTTCTTCACCTCCGGCACCTCCGGCTATCCCAAGCTGGCGGCCCACAATTATAAGTACCCCTTGGGTCACTTCATTACTGCGAAGTACTGGCACCGGGTCAACCCGGATGGCCTGCACCTGACCATTTCCGATACCGGCTGGGCAAAGTCCTCCTGGGGCAAGCTTTATGGCCAGTGGCTGTGCGAGGCGGCAGTGTTTGTGTATGACTTTGACCGTTTCGACGGCGCAAAGATTTTGCCTATGTTTGCAAAATACAACATCACCACCTTCTGTGCACCGCCTACGATGTACCGTATGCTCATCAAGCAGGACCTTTCCAGCTATGACCTTTCCTCTATCCAGCACGCTTCCACCGCCGGTGAGGCGCTGAATCCGGAAGTGTTCCGCCAATTTGAGATGGCAACGGGTCTAAAGATTATGGAAGGCTTCGGCCAGTCCGAAAGCACCCTGATGATCGGCAACCTGGCAGGCGACAGCCACAAGTTTGGCGCTATGGGTAAGCCTGTACCACTGTACGATGTGCATCTGTTGGATCCAGAGGGCAATGAGGTGGACACCGGTGAATCCGGCGAGGTTTGCGTCAACATCAAAAAAGGCCTGCCCTGTGGCCTTAGCTATGCCTACGAAGGCAGTCCTGATATTACTGCCGAGACCTGGCGTGACGGTTATTACCACACAGGAGACCTGGCCTGGAAGGATGAGGACGGCTTCTTCTGGTATGTGGGTCGTGCCGACGATGTGATTAAGTCCTCCGGCTACCGTATCGGACCTTTTGAAATTGAGAATGTGATTATGGAGCTTCCCTATGTTTTGGAGTGCGGTGTTTCTGCTGCTCCGGATGAGGTCAGAGGCCAGGTGGTCAAGGCCAGCATTGTGCTGGTCAACGGTACAGAAGGCACCGATGCCCTGAAGAAGGAAATTCAGGAGTATGTAAAGCACCGTACCGCACCTTACAAGTACCCCCGTATTGTGGAATTTAAGGAAAGTCTGCCTAAGACTACCAGTGGTAAAATTATCCGCAAGAAGCTGTGATTATGGAACATAAAAGACTGACTTTATTTGCCGGGCACTATGGCAGTGGCAAAACCAATATTGCCGTAAATTATGCCTTAGCCCTGGCCAAAGAATATGAAAATGTATGTATTGCGGATATGGATATTGTCAATCCGTATTTTCGCACCAAGGACAGCGCAGCCGTGCTGGAACAAGCAGGGATTACCCTGATTTCTCCCCAATTTGCCAACACCAATGTGGATTTGCCTGCTTTGCCTGCCGAGGCGTATCGGTTGGTGGAGGATCAGCAAACCTATGCGGTGATGGACATTGGCGGAGATGACCGGGGCGCCTATGCCCTGGGCAGATACACCCCCCGAATTTTGCAGGAAAACAACTACCGAATGGCCTTTGTTGCCAATTGCTACCGCCCTCTTACCCGGACACCGGAGGAGGCGCTGGAGGTGATGAAGGAGATTGAAGAAGCCTGCAAAATCCCCTTTACCTGCATTGTCAACAATTCCAACTTAGGGGAGGAGACCACCGCGCAAACTGTGCTGGATTCCCTTCCGTACATAGAAAAGCTGAGTAGTCTTAGTGGTCTGCCGGTGTTTTTACACACCGCAAAGCGCTCTGTGGCAAAGGCGCTGAATGGCAAGCTTTCCCCTGTGCTTTCGTTGGATTTGCAGGAAAAATATTTTGACTTACCGGAAACGGTTTTATAAAATCAGGAGGTTATGAATATGGCAAAACTGACATTCCAAACCGACCTATGCAAAGGCTGTGGGTTGTGTGTGGACGCTTGTCCCAAAGGCTGTTTGACCATCGCCGGGGACAAGATTAACAAAAAAGGTTATTCTCCTGC
Source organism: Faecousia sp. (assembly GCA_045653685.1). Taxonomy (GTDB): domain Bacteria; phylum Bacillota; class Clostridia; order Oscillospirales; family Oscillospiraceae; genus Faecousia. The sequence continues at coordinate 25,141 of JAZOME010000015.1, read as the reverse complement.
GGTTATGGTGTATGAGGATAAGTGCATTGGCTGTGCATTCTGCGCAACCATGTGTCCGGACTGCATCATTACGGTAGAAAAGTAAGGAGGGGGACACTATGGCAGAAAGAGTACTTATGAAGGGAAATGAGGCTATTGCCGAGGCTGCAATCCGTGCCGGTTGCCGTCACTATTTTGGTTATCCCATTACACCTCAGACAGAAATTGCCGCTTATATGGCAAAGAAGATGCCGAAAATCGGCGGCGTATTCCTGCAGGCAGAAAGTGAAGTCGCTTCTATCAATATGGTTTACGGCGCTGCTGCGACAGGTATGCGTGTGATGACCTCCTCCTCCAGCCCCGGAATTTCCCTGAAGGCAGAGGGCTTGAGCTATATTGCCGGTTCTGATGTGCCTGCCCTTGTGGTAAATGTTCAGCGTGGCGGTCCCGGACTGGGCGGTATTCAGCCTTCTCAGAGTGACTATTTCCAGGCTACCAAAGGTGGCGGACACGGCGACTACCGGATGATTGTGCTGGCACCGGCTTCCGTTCAGGAAATGGCCAGCCTGACCATCAAGGGCTTTAATTTGGCAGACAAGTATTTGATGACTTCTATGATTTTGGCAGACGGCACCATCGGACAGATGATGGAGCCCATCAGCTTCGAAGATGCGGAAATCGAAACCTACGAAAAGCCCTGGGCACTCACCGGCACAGAGGGCAAGAGAGCACATAATGTGGTAAACTCCTTGTACCTGAAGCCGGAGGAACTGGAGCAGAAGAACTTTGAACGCTACGAGCGTTATAAGACTGTAGAAGAAAACGAGCAGATGTGGGAAGAGTATATGATGGAGGACGCAGAAATCTGTGTGGTTGCCTTCGGTATTGCTCCCCGTGTTGCGAAAAACGCAGTGGTTGCCGCCCGGAAGGAAGGCATTAAGGCGGGTCTGATCCGCCCCATTACCCTGTGGCCCTTCCCCAAGAAGGCTATGGAGGCGGCGGCTGAGAAGGTCAAGAGCTTTATCAGCGTGGAGCTGAGTATGGGACAGATGATTGAAGATGTCCGCCTGTACACTGGCTGTAAGAAGCCTGTGACTCTGTGTAACCGTTGCGGCGGTATGATTCCCAGTCCTGAGCAGGTGCTGGAGTCTATCCGTCAGGCACAGAAAGGAGCGTGCTGATTATGAAGACGGTATTTGAAAAACCTAAGTCTTTGACAGATGTGCCTCTGCACTACTGTCCCGGCTGTCCCCACGGCATTATCCACCGTTTGGTGGCAGAGGCCCTGGATGAGCTGGGTATTGAGGGCAAGACCATTGGCGTGGCTCCTGTGGGCTGTGCGGTTATGGCATATGATTATTTTGCCTGCGATATGATTGAAGCTGCCCACGGCAGAGCCCCTGCAGTGGCTACCGGCATTAAGCGTTGCCGCCCGGAGAACATCGTCTTTACCTATCAGGGTGATGGCGACTTAGCCTCTATCGGTATGGCAGAAACTGTCCACAGTGCCGCAAGAAACGAAAATATCACCGTCATCTTCGTCAACAACGCCATTTACGGTATGACCGGCGGTCAGATGGCTCCTACCAGCTTGCCCGGTCAGGTCACCCAGACCTCTCCCTATGGCCGTGATGTGAAGCACTGCGGTTGGCCCATCCGTGTCAGTGAAATGCTGGCGACCTTAGAGGGCCCTGAGTACATAGCCCGGGTGGCGGTAAACAATGTAAAGAATGTCAATAACGCCAAAAAGGCTATTAAGAAGGCCTTTGAGAACCAAATGCAGGGCAAGGGCTTTAGCCTGGTGGAAGTAGTTTCTGCCTGCCCCACCAACTGGGGTATGACCCCCCAGCAGGCGCTGGCTTGGGTGGAGAGCGATATGCTTCCCTACTATCCCCTTGGCGTTTATAAGGACAGAACGGAGGCAACAAAATGAAAACAACCCAGATTTTGATTGCCGGCTTCGGCGGACAGGGCATTTTGTTTGCCGGTAAGTTCTTAGCTTATAAGGGTCTTTTGGAAAACCTGCAGGTTTCCTGGTTACCTTCCTATGGTCCGGAAATGCGTGGCGGCACCGCCAACTGTAATGTGATTTTGTCCGAGGAGCCGGTGGGCTCTCCCATTATCACCCAGCCGGATGTGCTGATTGCCATGAACCTGCCCTCTTTGCAGAAATATGTGAACACCGTGGCTCCCGGTGGCCAGATTTACCTGGACAGCGCCTTGATTGCCGAGAAAGTGGAGCGCACCGATGTTTCCGTTTTCTATATCCCCGCAACCCAAATGGCAAAGGATGCAGAAATTGCCAGCCTTGCCAATATGATTATCCTGGGTCACCTGCTGGAAAACAACCCGGAGCTGTCCTTTGACGGCACGGAAGAGGTGGTTGCCAAGCTGGTACCCCCGAAAAAAGCCGCTTTGGTGGAGCTGAACAAAAAAGCGCTGGAGCTGGGTAAAAACTATCACAAATAATTTAAGGAGGAAATATTTATGAATGCAATGACCGAAATGAGCAAATTTAGACACGAGAAGGTTCTGTTTGTCAACAACGAGAAGGCTGGCCTCAAGGCCATCATCGCTGTACATAACACCAACCTGGGCCCCGCCACCGGCGGCTGCCGTCTGTTCCCCTATGCATCCTACGACGATGCGCTGTTTGATGTACTGCGTCTGAGCCGGGGCATGTCCCATAAGAACGCAGTAGCCGGTCTGCCCCACGGTGGCGGAAAGGGCGTCATTATTGCCGATCCCTCTCAGAAAACCGAGGCTATGTTCGAGGCTTTTGGTGAAGCCGTAAACAACCTAGGCGGCGACTACATCACTGCAGAGGATGTGAACACCACCTGTGACGATGCTCTGGTTATGCTGCGCAAGACCAACCACATCTGCGGCCTGCCTCAGAACAGCGGCGACCCCTCTCCCTTCACCGCCCGTGGTGTATGGCAGGGTATCCGCGCTACCGCTAAGGTCGCTCTGGGCCGGGACAGTCTGGAGGGTGTGACCGTTGCCGTGCAGGGCTTGGGCAAGGTCGGCTATGACCTGTGCCGTCTGCTGCACCAGTCCGGTGCAAAGCTGATCGTTGCCAACCGTAGCAACAAGGCTGCCGCAGAGCGTGCTGCCGACGAGTTCGGCGCTGTGGTCGTTCCCACCGAAGCCATCATCAGCCAGGAGTGCGACATCTTCTCCCCCAACGCTATGGGCGCAATCCTGAACCCTGCAAACATTGCCAAGCTGAACTGTAAGGCTGTTGCCGGCGGCGCAAACAATCAGATCCTGGACGATGCTTCCGGTGAAGCCCTGAAGGCTCGTGGCATCTACTACGCACCGGACTTCGTTATCAACGGCGGCGGCGTTATCAACGCAGCAGCTGAGGTAGACGGCCCTTACAATAAGGAAGCTGTTCTTGCAAAGGTGGACAACATCTACAACTCCATCGAGCATATCCTCTCCGAGTCCAAGGCCACCGGTGAGCCGGAGGGCGTAATTGCCACCCGCTATGCCGAGTCCCTGATTTACAAATAATAGAAATAAAAAAAGAACCTCGTTTTACGAGGTTCTTTTTTATTTCAATTGCAGCAGATGTTCTGCGGTTTTATGGGCAATATGTTCAAATTGCTCCGGGGTTAGCTTTAGTTTCAGAAAGCGCTCCATCTCCTCAACGGGATTCCACATGGGGAAATCACTGCCGTAAACAAAGCGCTCAGCACCGTATAGGTTAATAAACCGTTCCGGTTGACCCTCTTTTAGAAACATCAGCGAGCTGGACACATCGAAATAGCAGTCGGTGTCCTTCAAAAGCTCAAAGGCGGTGTCATACATCCCGTAGCCACCGAAATGGGCGGCAATTACCTGCAACCCGGGGAATAAGTCCAAAACCTTCCGCAGACGGATGGGGTGGGAGTAGTTAAATCGGGTATCTCCCATATGCAGCAGCACGGGACATCTGCCCCGAATGGCATCATACATAGGAAACAGCCGGGGGTCGTCGATAGGGAACACCTGAGAATCCGGATGGAGCTTGATGCCCTTTAATCCGTTTTCCAAAATATAGGAAATCTCATCCTCCAAATGGGTCATTCCGGCGTGGACAGTGCCAAAGCCGTAAAATTCCGGGTGGATTTTAAGCTGCTCCAAAATAAAATGATTGATGCTCCGGGTGCGATCCGGCTTCATAGCCACTGGTAGGATTACAAATTTATCTACGCCGGCCCGGCGGCCCAAATCCAAAAGAGTCCCCACCTTGCCGTCCATTTGTGGATTACCCCCGGAATAGAAATCCCGGACGCTTTGCGCCGCCTTATAGGCGATGTTGTCGGGATATACATGGGTGTGAAAATCAATAAAGTACAACTTTCTCCCGCTTTCCTCTGAAAATCAAGGGCGACGGTGGTCGCCCTTTTTGCTTATTCGTACATAGGGAACTTCTTACAGATTTCGGCAACGGTAGCCTTAACCTCAGCAGATGTGCCTTCAAAATCCTTGGCAGTCAGGGCAACGCAGTGGGCAATCTGCTTCATCTCTGCTTCACCCAAACCACGGGTAGTAACCGCCGCAGTGCCGATACGAACACCACTGGTGATAGAGGGCTTCTGAGGATCGCCGGGGATGGCATTCTTGTTCAGGGTGATGTGGTTTTCATCACAACGAAGTTGCAGCTCCATACCGGTGATGTTCATAGGACGCAGGTCAGCCAGCATCAGGTGGTTGTCCGTACCGCCGGTAACCAGGTCAAAGCCTTCCTCCAAAAGACCGGCGGCCATAGCCTGCGCATTTTTTACGATATTGTGTGCATAGGTCTTGAAGTTATCCTCCATAGCTTCCTTGAAGCAGACAGCCTTGGCGGCAATGATGTGCTCCAAAGGACCGCCCTGGGTGCCGGGGAACACGGCGGCGTTCAATTTTTTGGCGAATTCTTCCTTTGCCAAAATCAGACCGCCACGGGGACCACGGAGGGTCTTGTGGGTGGTGGTAGTGACAATGTCGGCATAAGGTACAGGACTCATATGGGCGCCACCGGCGGCCAGACCTGCGATGTGGGCCATATCCACCATCAAAAGCGCACCGGCTTCGTGGGCGATGTCGGCAAACAGCTTAAAGTCAATGGCACGGGGGTATGCGGAAGCACCGGCAATCATCAGCTTGGGACGGTTTTTCAGCGCCAAGTCCCGGATTTCGTCGTAGTCAATCAGGCCAGTTTCGTGGTTCACATCGTAGGAAACCACATTATAGTACTTGCCGGACAGGTTTGCGGGACTGCCGTGGGTCAGGTGACCGCCGTTGGCAAGGCTCATACCCATCAGGGTGTCACCGGGCTGCAAAAATGCCAGCTCCACAGCCATATTGGCCTGAGCACCGGAGTGGGGCTGTACGTTGGCAAACTCTGCACCAAACAGCTTCTTTGCCCGTTCAATACACAGCGTTTCCAATTCGTCCACGCAGTGGCAACCGCCGTAGTAACGCTTGCCGGGCAGACCCTCAGCGTACTTGTTGGTCAGCACAGAGCCCATAGCAGCAATGACTGCCGGGGAGGCAAAGTTTTCGGAGGCAATCAGCTCCAGACCGTCCTTCTGCCGGGTAAACTCCCGATCCATCATTGCGGCCACCTCTGGGTCAAACTGGGCCACAAAGCCAATAGAGTCCATAGGTTTGTTCAGCATAAAAATGTCCTTCTTTCTCTCTTTTTCAAATAAAAATAGCAGTCCTACAGGGACTGCTCCAATACGGCATAACACCGTAAAACATTCTCCGTCCGTTTGCCTGAGAGATTCGGCTTTCGCCTTGCACCTTCGGCACACAACTTAATGTGTTCTCCAGAGAGTCCTCTGCTTCCGGTCATTATCTTTCCGGAAACCTCATAGGTCTATTCCATTTGACATTATTATACACGCTTTTAGGGAAATGTCAATCCCCGAAAGCGCCTCTTTTTCAGCGTTTGATAAAGAAACCGTGCAGCCTGTGGCAGACTGCACGGTGTGTCTTATTCTTCACATTTTTCTTCTGTAGGCTTGTTGATAAAAGCCATCAGTTCATCCCCTGTGATGGTCTCCTTATTCAAAAGATGCAGGGCAATTTCATCCAGCAGGCTGCGGTTTTCTGCAAGCAATTTTTTTGCTTCTTCATAGCAGTTGGCAAGAAGCGCTTGCACCTCTTTGTCCACAAGGGCAGAAGTCTCCTGGGAACAGTCAAGATAGGCATTTCCCTCCAGGTACTGATGCTGCACGGAGGCCGGTGCCATCAGACCCAGCTCCTTGCTCATACCGTACTGGGTAATCATATTTCTTGCAAGGGTGGTGGCACGCTGAATATCGTTGGCAGCACCGGTGGTCTTGACGCCAAATACAATTTCCTCGGCTGCCCGGCCGCCTACCAATGTTTTTAGCTCCACAATCAGCTCATCAGAGGTTTGCAGATATTTTTCTTCCTCCGGCATTTGCATGGTGTAGCCCAAAGCGCCGGAGGTGTGGGGTACGATGGTGATTTTTGACACCGGCTGGGCGTGCTTTTCCAAGGCGGCCACCAGGGCGTGTCCTACCTCGTGATAAGCTACCATCCGCTTTTCTGTGTCGGTAAGCACGGTGTTTTTCTTTTCTGTTCCGGCAATCACCGTTTCAAAGGAAACCAGCAAATCGTTTTGGTTTACCGCCTGCCTGCCCTGACGAACAGCCCGCAGAGCCGCTTCGTTGACCAGGTTTGCCAAATCTGCACCAACCGCACCGGCGGTGGCCTGGGCAAGCTTTTGCAAATTCACATCCTCCGAAAGCTTAATCTTCCGGGTGTGTACCTTCAAGGTGTCCAGACGGCCCTGCAGATTGGGCTTATCCACCACAATCCGCCGGTCAAAGCGACCGGGGCGGAGCAGCGCTTTGTCCAAAATTTCCGGACGATTGGTAGCGGCCAAACACACAATACCCTTGGAGGAGTCGAAGCCATCAATTTCGCCTAACAGTTGGTTCAAGGTCTGCTCCTGCTCGGTGTTGCCTCCGTATCGGGCATCCCGGGAACGGCCCACCTCATCAATTTCGTCAATGAAGATAATACAGGGGGCAACCTTGGCTGCCTGATGGAACAAATCCCGGACACGGCTGGCACCTACACCCACAAACATCTCCACAAAGTCCGAGCCGGAAATGGAGAAGAAGGGCACATTGGCCTCACCGGCAACCGCCTTGGCAAGCAAGGTTTTGCCGGTACCGGGAGAGCCTACCAGCAGTGCGCCCTTAGGCAGCTTGGCACCGATGGCGGCGTACTTTTGGGGATTATGGAGGAAATCAATAATCTCCTGCAAAGATTCCTTTGCCTCGTCCTGACCGGCCACATCCTGAAAGGTCACACCGGTTTGCTTTTCCATATACATTTTGGCTTTGCTGGAGCCGATTGCGCCCATCATACCCTCGCCACCCATTCTCCGGGTGAGCATACTCATACCGCCGAAAATCAGACCGAACATAATCACATAGGTCAGGATCATTGTGACAGTGGAGTTGTCCTCCACAATCTGTCGATTTACGGTGACGCCCTCCTGCTCCAGTTCCACCGCCAAAGCATAGGTGTCAGTACCGGAGGGGAGGCCGGTGAAAAAGGCCTTTTGTTGGGAAGCAGGCTTTTCTGCTTCCTCCTTAGTCAAATACACAATCCGGTCATACCGAAACTCCACCTCGGAAAGGTTTCCGTTTTCCCGGTACTCTAAAAATTCCGACAGGGTGGTGTGATTATATTGACTGTTTTTGGCAAAATTGAATACGGCATTGATAATTAAAATAACAGCGACTGTGGCAATCAGGGCAAGCCAAATATTAAACTTCGGCTTTTTTTGGTCATTCTGATTGCGGTCATTGCGATTTTGCTCCAACACGCTCGCCTCCTTACTTGTTTTGCCCATAATATCATATTTTTTCCCAGTTCGCAATGAAACAACCCTGAAAATGCGTAAATTTTCTGTGAATTCCCTGGGACGACAAAAAAACAGTTGTAGACCAGGGGAAAATCTGCTACAATAACAAAAATACTATCAGAAGTATCGCCTTCTTGAAAAAGCAAGGGAGAATGAGTATGCGTGAGAATTATCGTCGCCGGGAGGAAAAGCCGGTTATAGAGGAAAACGAGGGTCAGCTGGAGGGCAGAAATGCTTTGACAGAGGCTCTGCGTAGCGGCAGAACCATAGATAAAGTGTTTATCGCCTCCGGGGAAACAGACAAGGGCTTGCAGCGCTTGGCGGCGCAGGCAAAGGATGCGGGTGCAGTGGTTGTGCCGGTGGATCGGCGGAAGCTGGATATGATGTCCACGACCCATGCGCATCAGGGTGTGATTGCGCTGGCGGCAGCCCGGGAGTATTTTACCATTGACGATTTGCTGGAGGAAGCGGCGCAGCGTGGGGAAAATGCCCTGTTGGTGATTTGCGATGAGCTGACAGACCCCCATAATTTAGGCGCTGTTATTCGCTCTGCCGAATGTGCCGGTGCCCACGGTGTGATTATTCCCAAGCGGCGCAGCGTGGGGCTGACAGCCACGGTTTCCAAGGCCTCTGCAGGCGCAGTGGAGTATATGAAGGTGGCAAGAGTCACCAATATCAATGCCGCTATTGAGGAATTAAAGAAAAAGGGTGTATGGATTTTCGGCACAGCCGCCGAGGGTTCGATTCCTATGTATGATGCAGATTTGACCGGCCCTACTGCCATTGTGATTGGTTCAGAAGGGGACGGTATGAGCCGTTTGGTGCAGAAAAACTGCGACGTAACGGTGCATATCCCTATGAAGGGGAGAGTTTCTTCTCTCAACGCTTCTGCGGCAGCATCCATTTTGCTGTATGAAGCAGTCCGGCAAAGGAGGTAATGTATGGACGAGCAGGAATTGCAGGAACAGGAAGCACAAGAACAGGAAGTGCAGGAAGAATTTAACCTGGAAGATATTATCCGGGAATTCCACCAGGAGCCTATTGAGCCGGAACAGCAAGAAGAACCGGAGCAGAAGGAAGAGTTGGGGGAGCCAGAGGAATTAGAAGAAACGGAAGAAGCAGAGGAGGATATCAAGCCCTATGTAAAGGGGGAGGCAAAGCCTCAGGAAACCCCTGCTTCGGTGACAGGAGATACCATCCGTTTGGAGAAAATTCCGCAGGCCCAAGGTGCTGTGCGCAATGCCCAGCCGATTACCGAGGATGAGACGCAGGAGCAGGAGGAGAAAACAGAACCCTACTCTGAAAAATGGGAGCCGGAATATGAGCAACCCATTGCCGAGTACATTCCGCCTCAGCCCATTGCATTTCGCCCCCGTTCCCGTCTGAGGGAACTGAAGCGGCAATTGGTAGCAGGCCCGGAAAAACAGTACTATGCCCTGTCGGAGATTGGTTTGGGAAAGCTGCAGCTTGCCATTTTTCTAAGCCTTTTGGTGGTGCTGCTGTCCGTGGCGGCCTCTGCACTGTATGCCGTGGGCGCAATACCCCAGACACGCTTGCGTCTGATGGTGTTTGGGCAGTTTTGGGTAATGCTGGTGTCAGCGCTTTTGGGAAGTTTTCAGCTCATTCAGGGTGCGGCAGATTTGGTGCACAAAAAGTTTTCTATGAACACCTTGCTGCTGTTTACCTTCCTTTTATGCTGTGCAGACGGAATTGTTTGTTTAGGTCAGCTTCGTGTGCCCTGCTGTGCAGCCTTTAGCCTGCAGGTGACCATGTCCCTTTGGTGTACCTACCAAAAACGCAACACGATGCTGGGTCAGTTGGATACGATGCGCAAAGCTGTGCGCTTGGACAGCGTCAGCGCAAAACAGGACTATTACGAGGGCGCAAAGGGCTTTATCCGGTCCGAGGGTAAGGTTGAGCAGTTTATGGACAGCTACAAGTCAGAGCCCAAGCTGCAAAAGACCGTTTCGGTATATACGCTGGTTGCCCTGTGTCTGAGTGTGGCGGTGGGTGTGCTCGCCGGCGTTCTTCACGGCGTGAGCACCGGTATTCAGGTGGCCTCGGTTACTGCTTTGGCGGCAATGCCGGCCTCTATGTTTGTTACGATGTCCCGGCCTATGGCTGTGCTGGAAAAGCGTCTGCACGGACTGGGCGCACTGCTGTGTGGCTGGAAGGGTGCAGAGGGTTTGACAGGCAAAGCGGTGTTTCCTTTGGAGCACGAGGATTTGTTCCCGGCAGGTACGGTGCAGCTCAACGGCGTAAAATTCTTTGGTTCTCGTCTGCCGGATACCATAATTGCCTATGCTTCAGCGATTATGGAGGCAGGAGAGAGCAGCTTGGAGCCTATTTTTACCCAGCTTTTGGAGAGCCGTAACGGCCGGCATTATCCGGTGGAGAATTTCCGCGCCTATGACGGTGGCTTAGGCGGCGAGGTCTGCGGAGAGCCGGTGCTGGTGGGCGGATTGCCCTTCCTGAAGGATATGGGTGTGGATTTGCCTGAGGGCATCCGGGTGCAGCAGGCAGTGTGTTTGGCTGTGGACGGAGAACTGTGCGGACTGTTTGTTCTGACCTTTGAAAAAGACAGAGATTCTGCCGCAGGTATTTCTACTCTTACCGCTTATCGCAGACTTAGACCCATTTTGACGGCAGGAGACTTTATGCTGACTCCGGAATTTCTCCGGGAGATGTTTGGAAAAAGCACAAAGCGGGTGATCTATCCGGAAAACGCCCAACGAGACGCTCTGCGGAAAATTACTGCAGAGCCGGATGACCAGGCATTGGCGATGACAACGGCAGAGGGTCTGGCATCCATTGCCTATGCGGTGACTGGCGCCCGGAGCGTGACAAGGGCCGCCACTGCCGGCGTGGTTGTGCATATGGTAGGAGGTATTTTGGGCATTTTGATGATGCTGGTGTTGGCAATTTTGGGTGCAACCCACTTGCTGACCCCTATCAATTTGTTCCTGTATGAGCTGGTGTGGCTCATTCCCGGCTTCCTCATTACGGAATGGCCTCGTTCTATCTGATAACAAAAAATGCGATGCATGAGCATCGCATTTTTTTATTTTCAAAAGACCAATTGAACCAGCAACATATAAAATACTGTGCCGAAGCCGATGGAAAGCAGGGTGTTGCGCTTCCAGATATGCAGTGCGGCAACCGCAACACAGCCTAAAAGCTCCGGAACGCCGTGGGGCGCTGCCAAAAAATTGACATCCTTCAAACAGTAAACCACCAGCATACCCATAATGGCATAGGGCAGGACCTTGCCCAGATAGACAATGATATCCGGAGTTTTCTTTCCACTGCCGAAGATCAAAAAGGGAAGAAAGCGAGTGGCGGCAGTGACCAAAGCGGCCACGACAATAATCCAAATACTATGCATTCAGATCCCTCCTTGCCGTCTTTCGGGAGATGGTGAGCAGCAGGGCAATCAGCGCCATGGAGGGAATGAGGAAAAACTCTTTTTTGAAAATAAGTAGGCATAAAACGGTTGACATAACACCGATTACTGCCGGGCGGTGGTTGGTGTTACTCAGCCACTGCTCCACAAACATGGTCACAAACAGTGCAGTCAGCACAAATTCTACGCCCTGAAAGCTAATGGGAAGGGTGGCGCCCAAAACATTTCCCAGCACGCAGCCGCAAATCCAGTAGATATGGTCGCACAAGGTCACCCAAAAGCAGTAGGCGTGGCGGGACATTCCCTCCGGGGGACTGTTTTGGGTCACCAGGGAATAGGTCTCGTCGGTAAGGCCGAAAATCATATAGTTCTTTTTGGGACCGGCATCCTTATAATCGTCCACCAGGGAAATGCCGTAGAACAAATGCCGCGCATTAACCAAAAGGGTGGCGATGGCGGTGCTGATTAAAGAGGCTTGTCCAGCCAAAAGGCTGACGGCCAAATACTGTCCCGAGCCTGCGAACATAAAAAGGCCCATAAAAAATGCCCAAAGGATTCCGTAGCCCGTCTCCTGCAGAAGTATGCCAAAGCCGGCGCCTAGAAACAGGTAGCCGGTGAGCACGGGCAGGGTGTCACGGAACACCTGTCGCATCATTTTTTTCTTCATGTTTATCCTCTGCCTTTCTTTGTAACCGATTATATGCTTTTGGTCAGACATTGTCAACTGATAGCCCTTGCTTTTTTTGCCATCTCAGGCTATAATTAGGAGCAGGAGGGATGCAGTATGTATAAGGAAATCAATGTATGGGATTATGCAGGGCATATTATGCAGAATATAGGAAACGGTATTTTGCTGACAACTGCCCTGGGGGACCAGATGAACACGATGACCATCGGATGGGGTCAGATTGGTGTGGTATGGTCCAAGCCTGTGTTTACTGTATTGGTGCGTGAAAGCCGCTATACCAAAGAGTTTTTGGATAAAACCGGTGAATTTACGGTGAATGTACCCCTGGCGAAGGTGGATAAAGAAATCATTGCTCTGTGCGGCACGAAATCCGGACGGGATCTGAATAAGCTGGAGGCTTTGGGTCTGACAGCGATTGAAGGACAGTCTGTGGCAGTGCCCGGCATTCAGGAGCTTCCTCTGACCTTGGAATGCAAGGTGATTTACAAGCAGGAGCAGGACCCGGAGGCTATTGATAAGTCTTGCTTTGACCGTTTTTATACCCCCGGCACCCACAATGAAGGGGACTATCATACCGTGTACTACGGCGAAATTACAAAAGCCTATATTATAGAGTAAGGAAGATAACAATGAAAAAAATCGGTGTATTAGGAGCAGGAACCTGGGGAATGGCTCTGGCTCGGATGCTCAGCAATTCCGGACATAGCGTGACTGTTTGGTCTGCTCTGGAAAAAGAAGTTGAGGAATTTTCTGCCACCCGCCGTCATCCCAATTTGCCGGGTATGGAAATCCCGGAGGCGATTGTTTTTACAAAGGATGTGGAAACAGTTTGTAAGGGAATGGACATACTTTTGTTTGCAGTGCCTTCTGTGTTTGTCCGCAGCACGGCCCACAAGGCCGCACCCTTTGTGCAGGACGGTCAGGTGATTGTGGATGTAGCAAAGGGTATCGAGGCAGACACCTTGTCTACGATGACCCAAATTATTGAGGACGAAATCAAAAATCCCAATGTACCTTTGGTAGCGCTGTCCGGACCTACCCACGCAGAAGAGGTGGCCAAGGATATGCCCACCACCATTGTTTCCGCCAGCAACAATATGGCGGCAGCAGAACTGGTGCAGGAGGTATTTTCCAACGCCTGTATGCGTGTATATACCAATGAGGATGTGCTGGGCGTAGAGCTTTGCGGCGCAATGAAAAATGTTATCGCTCTGACTGCCGGTGTTGCCACCGGTTACGGCTGCGGTGACAATGCCAAGGCTGCGCTGATTACCAGAGGTATGGCAGAGATTGCCCGGCTGGGTATAGCAATGGGTTGTCGGGAACAGACCTTTGGCGGTCTTGCCGGTATCGGTGACCTGATCGTCACCGCCACCAGTCCTCACAGCCGAAACAACCGGTGTGGTATGCTGTTGGGACAGGGCGTTCCCACAGAAGAAGCGGTGGCAAAGGTAGGTATGGTGGTGGAAGGTCTTCACGCCCTGCCTGCAGCTATGCGCCTGAAGGAAAAGTACAATGTGGATATGCCCATTGTGGAGACGCTGGATGCTGTGGTCAACGGCGGTACCAGCGTAGGTGAGGCGGTGCATAGTCTGATGACCAGAGGACAAAAGCCGGAATTGCCTCCGTCTGCATTGGATAACCAATACAAATAATGGTTTTGTGAACTTTTTGTGATAGATATTGACAAGTGCCCGGGTTATTGCTATAATTCCCCGGGCACTGAAATATTGCAAGTGCGGAGGATATAGAAAATGGGATTTGCTGAATTGCTGCTTTTGGCAGTGGGCCTGAGTATGGATGCCTTTGCGGTTTCTGTTTGTAAGGGCTTATCTATGAAAAAAGCCACGTTAAAGGCCGGTGCAATTTGCGGTGCTTGGTTTGGCGGTTTTCAGGCGCTTATGCCTGTGATTGGCTTTTTCCTTGCCATGACCTTTGCCGATGCTATTCGTGCCTTTGACCATTGGGTGGCCTTTGGCCTTTTGGCAATTATCGGCATCAATATGCTCAAAGAAGCATTCAGCAAGGAATGTGACTGCTGCGAGGACAAGGATGCAGACCTATCCGTAAAAGCGATGTTTGTTATGGCAGTTGCCACCAGCATTGATGCCATGGCGGTGGGCATTTCCCTGGCAATGGCAGGAAACGTGAATATTTGGCTGGCTGCGCTTTGCATTGGCGTGATTACCTTTGCTTTCAGTGCTGTAGGCGTGAAAATCGGCAATGTATTTGGAAGCCGGTTTGAAAAGAAAGCCCAAGCCGCCGGCGGTGTAATCCTGATTATTTTGGGAATAAAAATTCTCATAGAACATCTTATGTAAGTACCGATTTTTGGAATATCCCAAGAACGTTCTTAAAATAACTATTCAACACAATTTTGGAGGAAACAAATTATGAAGAAAATCATTGCAATGCTGCTGGCATTGACCCTGGCCTTCGGCCTGGTTGCTTGTGCCAACAACGGCGGTGATAACACCACTACCGGGACCACTGCAGAAACCACAGAAGGAACCACAGAAAGAACCACCGGCGAGGAGACAGTAGGCGAGCTGGTTGCTACCACCAAGGCGCTGGAAATTATGACCACCATTTGGAATGCTCTGCCTGAGGAGAAGAAGTTCCCTGTAATGGGCGGCGATGCCAACCATATGGTAGACGGCGCTCCCGGTCTGCATAGCTTGGCTGATGAGGGCATTCTCTACACCATGCTGGTGCCCGAAACAGAGGTGGCAAATATCGACGAAGCCGCTACTATGATTAACGCTATGATGATCAACAACTTCTGCGGTGGTGTTTACCATGTTACCGGCGATGCCAAGGCTTTTGCCGAGGCTATGCACGGCGCTATCAGCACCAACCGTTGGATGTGCGGTATGCCTGAGAAGATGGTTATTGCCATCGTCGATGGCGAGTATGTTCTGGCGATGTACGGTCTGAATGACTTTGTTAACCCCCTGGAGACCGAGCTGGGCAAGGCCTACACAAATGTGCAGACCCTCTACAGCGAAGCCATCACCGAGTAATTTTCTGCTGAATAGAAAGGGCAGTGACCATAGTGGCCACTGCCCTTTCTTTATAAAATGCTTTTCATTCCCGGAAAATGTGCTATACTATCCTTGCTAGGAGGTGGTACGAATGCTGTTTTCCAGCATTCCCTTTTTGTTCTATTTTTTGCCTATCGTGCTGATCCTGTATTTCTTAGTACCAAAGGCTCTGAAAAACGGTGTTCTTTTGGTGTTCAGCCTGATTTTTTACGCTTGGGGCGAGCCGGTATATGTATTTTTGATGATTGGCTCTATCCTGCTGTTTTACGGTTGCGGCCTTGCCATTGACAGATGTAAAAAGCAAGGCTGGAAGAAATTTTGGGTGGCGGTTTCTGTTACGGCCAGTGTGCTTCTGTTGGGCGTGTTTAAGTACGCTGATTTCCTAATCAGCAATATAAACGCTCTTTTGGGGACAAGTATTCCGCTTTTGAAGCTGGCGCTTCCTATCGGCATCAGTTTTTACACCTTCCAGTGCCTGAGCTATACCATTGATTTGTACCGGGGAACTGCCCAGGTGCAGAAAAATATCATTCATTTTGGTACCTATGTATCCCTGTTTCCCCAGCTCATTGCAGGACCCATTGTCCGGTATGTGGATGTGGCCAGGGAGATCAATAGCCGCAGTCATAGCTGGGAGAATTTTCGGCTGGGTATGCGCCGGTTTATAATTGGCTTAGCCAAGAAGATACTCATTGCCAACCAATTAGGCGAGTTGACCAACATTTTCCGTCAGGCAGATGAAAAGTCCGTTTTGTTCTATTGGGTGTATGCCGTTGCCTTTGCTCTGCATGTTTACTTTGATTTCTCCGGATACTCCGATATGGCCATTGGCCTGGGAAGAGTTTTTGGCTTTCACTTCATTGAAAATTTTAACTATCCCTATATGTCCAGGTCTATTGCCGAGTTTTGGCGGCGGTGGCATATGAGTTTGGGAACTTGGTTCCGGGATTATGTGTATATTCCTCTGGGCGGCAATCGGGTAAGCAAGGGACGCTGGGTATTTAACACCTTGGTGGTTTGGATGCTTACCGGTTTGTGGCACGGTGCGGCTTGGAACTTCATTTTGTGGGGTTTACTGTATGCGGCATTTCTGCTTTTGGAAAAGTTTGTGCCTTTCCTGCAAAAAATGCCGGATATTCTGCGCAGAACCTATACCTTGCTGATTGTGCTATTGGGCTTTGTGCTGTTTAATGCTACCACACTGCAGGAGGCGCTTTCCGATATCGGGGGAATGTTTGGCCTGAATGGCGTACCCCTCATTACAGCAGAAACCCTCTATTACCTCAGAAGCTATGCTGTTTTGTTTATCGTGGGTATCCTCGGCTCTACCGTGGTGGTGAAAAATGCCGCACAGCGACTGGAGCATAAGTCAATCGGTGCTGTCTTGGAGCCTATTGTCCTGATTGCTCTGCTTTTGGTATGCACGGCTTATTTGGTGGACGGTTCTTTCAACCCCTTCCTGTATTTCCGCTTCTAAGGAGGACACGGCTATGAAGAAAATCAGAACAATCGGCGCCGGTGTCTTAGTGGCGGTTTGGGCACTGTTAACTGTGCTGGCATGGGTGAAGCCGGCGGAAGACTTTACAGACGCAGAGCGCCGTCCGTTGGCGCAGTTCCCGGCAGTTACCTGGAAGGATTTGCACTCCGGAAAGCTTGTTACGGCGTTTGAGGATTATACCCTGGACCAGTTCCCGGGGCGAGACCTTTTCCGTCGGCTCAAAGCCCTGGTGCATTACAATGTGATGCAGCAGAAGGATAACAACGGTATTTATATTGTGGACGGGTATGCCGCCAAGCTGGACTATCCGGTGCGTGCCGAGGAGTTATCCCACGCATTGGACCGGTTGAACTTTGTCTATGACACCTATTTGAAGTCTACCGGCAGCAAAGTCTACAGTACGGTTATTCCGGACAAGGGCTATTATTTGGCAGAGGACAACGGGTATCCTGCTATGGATTATGAAAAAATGTTTACAACCTTCCGTGAGGAGCTGCCCTTTGCCACCTATGTGGATATTACCCAGTGCCTGGACTACACTGACTATTATTTCACAGACACCCACTGGCGCCAGGAAAACCTGTTGCCGGTGGCGCAGAAGCTGTCGGAGGCTATGGGCATTACCGTCCCTCAGGCGGAGGACTTTACCGCTACAAAGCTGGAGAAACCCTTCTACGGCGTGTACTACGGTCAGGCGGCGCTGAATATGGAGCCGGAAAACATTTTTGTTATGGAAAGCGACATTTTGAAGGCCTGCCAGGTATATGATTTCGAAACCGGGAAATATACGCCGGTGTATAATCTGGAAAAGCTTACCGGCAAGGACCCCTACGATGTGTACCTTTCCGGCGCAAAATCCTTAATGCGGATTGAAAATCCCAATGCAAAAACCGACAAGGAGCTACTGGTGTTCCGGGATTCCTTCGGAAGCTCCCTGACCCCCTTGCTGGTGCAGGACTATAAAACTGTTACCTTGGTGGATATCCGGTATATAGACAGCCGTATGCTGAGCCGCTTCCTGGAGTTTACCGGCCAGGATGTGCTGTTTGCCTACAGCACCTCGGTGCTCAACTCCGGCAATACCCTGAAATGACAATAATGAGAAAAAACCACGCCTTTAGGCGTGGTTTTTTATGTGGGTCAGGAAATTATGCCGTTAAGTTTTGCAGCCAGTCGCCCTTTTTGACCATAAAGTAGCCGAGGATGCACTTGATAAGGTCAATGCCGTTGCATAGGGCATAAATTGTCAAAATATTTAAGTTTGTAAACCGGCTGCAGATAAAGGCAAGGGGAATGCTCAATGCCCAAACAGCGCCACAGTCAAACAGGAAGGTGGCCAAGGTTTTGCCGCCGGCACGCAAAGTAAAATACACCGGGAAGATATAAGCCTGGAAGGGCATCGCCACGGCGGAAATGATAATCAACCACCGGGCCAGCTCCCGGACAGATTCCGTTGTTTTGTAAATGCTGGGGAAGGCGGAGGACAGGGCGATACAAAGGATGCCAAAGACAAAACCGGAAGCGACACATAAAGCACATTGCCGGGAATTGTCTGTTCGCACTTCTTCCTTTGGCCGGTTGGCGCCCAGCATTTGTCCGGTGAGAATGCCCACGGTATTACCCAGAGAACGGTACACCACGGCAGCTAAGTTATAAATGGTGGTGGAGATGCTTAAAGCAGGCACCACATCCAAGCCGCAGAAGGAATAGCACTGGTTCAGAAGCGCCATACCCAAAGACCAAAGCCCCTCATTGATAAGAAGAGGAAGTCCCCGGACGGAAATGGATTTCAATAGCTTTCCGGGGATATACAGGCTTTTGTACAGACCTACAACATAAGGGCATTGCTTAGGGTGGGTATGCATCCAAAGGACCACGAAGAAAAACTCCACATACCGGGAAATCACCGTGGCAATGGCTGCGCCAACGACACCTAAAGCCGGAAGACCAAAATGACCGAAAATCAGCGCGTAGTTCAGCAGTAGATTGACACCTACAGCCAAAAGGCCAGCTACCATAGGCACGGTGGGATGCCCACACTCACGCAAAGTGCCGGAGTAGGCGTTGGTCAATGCAAAAGGTAAAAATCCCAGAAGCATAACAAAGATATACTGCCTGCCGTAATATAGGGTCTGCTCAGCAAGAGCCGGGTCTCCTTCTCCCTGCAGGTACAGCATAATTAAGGGGTTAGAGTAGAGCAGGAAGACAGCCACACCAATTGCAGTCAGAGCCAAACAAGTCAGCAGCTTAAACCGAAAGGTATGGCGTACGCCTTCGTGATTTCCGGAGCCGTAAAACTGAGTGGTAAAAATACCTGCACCGGCAGCACCGCCAAACAGACATAGGTTAAAAATAAAAATAAGGTTGTTGTTGGCAATGGTAACGGCACTGATTTGTGCGGTGCTAAGCTGACCCACCATAATATTATCCAGCAAGGAAACAAAGTTGGTAATCAGGTTTTGTATGATGATGGGAAAAGCAATGGCAAATACCCGGCGGTAAAATGCCTTATCTCCAATAAGCTTATGCATAAAATCGCTCCTATAAATAAACTCCCACAATCATACCCCAAAAGACAGAAAAAAGCTAGCCCCAAAAAGAAAAACCCCGGAAAGATTCCGGAGTTTTTTGGTTTTAGATTTCTTTTCCACCTAAGAATATACGGTTTTGGGCATAATCCGGGGAGCAGATTAAAAAGTCTGCCAGCTTGCCGTCTTCCACAGAGCCAATCTGCTTATCCGCACCAATGACCCAGGCAGGATTATAGGTTGCGGCACGAACAGCATCTTCTTCAGCAATACCGAAAGCCATAGCGTTGAGCATACCGTCATACAGATTGGTGGCGGCACCGGCAATGGTGCCGTCAGAGAGCTTTGCCACACCGCCGGACAAGTAAACCTTTTGACCGCCCAGCTCGTATTCGCCGTCAGGCATTCCGCAGCACCGCAGTGCGTCAGAAATCAGCACCATACGCTGCGGGCCGAACATAGAAAAAGCCAGCCGTACCGAGGCAGGGTGAATATGCAGTCCATCACAAATCAGCTCCGCCCGGACATTTGAATTTTCAACAGATGCAGGAATGACACCGGGGTTGCGGTGATGAATACCGGGCATAGCGTTATACAGATGGGTCAGGTG
This sequence comes from Faecousia sp., assembly GCA_045653685.1. Lineage (GTDB taxonomy): Bacteria > Bacillota > Clostridia > Oscillospirales > Oscillospiraceae > Faecousia. The sequence goes on along the minus strand of JAZOME010000015.1, from coordinate 5,503 downwards.
GGTAGCACCGGCGGAAAAAGCAGCCCTTGCGTGGTCGTAATCCGAGTCGGTATGCGCCACAGACACAGTGCACAGCTTGCTTGCCTGACGAATAAATTCCTCAGCACCGGGCAGCTCCGGAGCAATATCCACAATGGCGATGATACCGCCGCAATCGTTGTATAGCTTTTCAAAGCCCGGAAAATCCGGGGACTTCAAATAGGCACCGTTTTGCGCACCCTTTTTCTTTTCCGAGAAGTAGGGGCCTTCCATATGCACGCCCATCAGTCTGGCGCAGCCGGGTCTATACTCCTGACGGAAAGTTTTGGCGCTATCATACGCCTTTTGCAAAGCTTCGTAGGGAAGGGTCATAGAGGCCGGGGCAAAGGCGGTAATACCCTGACTGCACAGATAGCTTGCCATAGAAGACAAATCTTCTAAGTTGCCGTCAGAAAAATCCCGGCCCATAGCGCCGTGGATATGGATGTCCACCAAACCGGGGATGACGGTGGCACCCTGTAAATCTACAGCGTCCTCAGGGATATTTTCGCCGAGAACATTGCGAAATACACCTTCCTCGGTTACTTCAAAGCCACCGGTTTGAAAGGTGAAATCCTTTGTAAAAATTCTTCCGTTTTTGTAGTACATAACTTAACCTCAGCCGTTAATCTCCGGCAGACTTGCGGCGGCGGCAGACTGACCCACACGACGGGTCTTTTCATCGGGAAGCATTACCTGAAGCTTGGCAGCAAGCTCCGGGAATTCCCCCTGTAGAATTTCTTGACAGACACGCAAAATCGTGTCGCCACCCTTGCCGGACATCACACGGCCCAGCATCATCAGATGCTCAATATCATAGAACTGGCTGTACTGCACGGCGGCATAAGCCAAATATGCGCCAATGGTTTCAAAAATGCTTTGTGCCCGGGGGTCGTCATCTTCCATAAGATTTTGGACAACCTTCAGCTTTTCTGCAGGGGACAGGTTCTCATCCAGATGGATAAGAGCCTTGGGGGCAAGCTTAATAACCGCATCCTGAGAGAAATACTTACAGCCTACACCAATGTCCTGAGACCACTCATCCGTCATAGCATCTTCATTCAGGTCCACCGGGGCAAAGGCCAGCTCGTTAATCCAGCCCAGTACATTCTGGTTTTTGTCCACATAGCCTACAGCCTCGCTGGTGCCCATAGCCATACCCATAATAGAGCCCACATTCATACCCATAGCACCGGCCAGGGCAGACACATCACCGTCATTGGCCACCACAATGGGCACATTGCCGATTTGGGCGGCAGCCCGGTCGAATACGGTCTTTACCTCGTCCCAGCGTTCTCTGGGAACACAGTAGAAAATGCTGGAAATCATAGGGGCGTTGCCGATAAACACGCCAGCGGAGGACACACCGATGCCGTCTACCCGGGGCATTTTGGAGGCGGCAGTGCGGAAACTGTCCAAAATACCTTCATACTGATAGTTGGGGTCGGGGTTTTTCTTGGGATGCCAGACCACCTCTTCGGAATAGACGCATTCCCCGTCAATCACAGCAGAGACCTTCCGGTCGGAGCCGCCGGCATCAAAGCCGATGCGGCAGCCGTTTAAGTGGCCGCCAATGGGACGGGGGTCTTCCTGTGCCTGAGGGCAGTCCTGCAAAGGGCAGGAGATAATTTCCAAAGGACGCTCATAAAGCTTTTGGAAGAAATCGCAGTCAAAGGCGCGAGAGCCCGAGCTGCTGTAGTCCTTTTGCAATTGGCAGGCAATGCTTTCGCATCCGCAGATATACACCCGGAAGCCGCCGATGGACCACAGCAAGAATTTTACGGTACGCTCCACATACCGATAGTCCTGCTGCTGCATTTGCTCTGTGCCGTGGATAAAGGTGTGGCGGACAGAAATATTGCCGTCGTTGCGCTCTACAGCAATGGCGATGGGCTGGGAAGCGCCCTGCAGATATGCTTTGCACCAAATGCCGAAGGGAACAAACGACGGGTCCAGCTTGGGAGGGTGCTTCATATCAAACTTGATGTTACAATACTCCATAGAAACTCCTTGTGTCTGTATTATCTCATTTTAATAGTATCACAGACACAGAAGTAATGACAATCAGTTTGCGTTTGACAAAAGATAGGGAAACATTCCTGATTTTAGGTATAGTTGAACCGGCAATCAGCCTGATAGTCCCGTTACTGCAAAGCATTAACCTCTCAATTTCTCAACGATCTGGTGCATTTGGGGCAGTTTCTTTTCTATATCCATAGCCAAATAAAGCTGGTTGCGGGCACGGCGCAGGTTATGTTCGGGGTCGTTGACCCGGAAATAGATATCGCCGTCAATGTAGTCAGTCAGGAAACGCATTGCCAGCTCCAAAGTCATAATCCAAGCGCCGTAGGGAAGCAGCGCAATCTCTTTTTCCGACAGGGAAGGCAGGGATTCCAACCAGCCACGGGTATATACCTCAAACAGGTGCAGATCACACTGCATTGTGGCGGGGTCTACGGTGTCCTCACCGCCGGTGGCAGCGCCGAAGCGAATGGCGTCGCCAAAGTCATACAGACTGGAGCCGGGCATCACAGTGTCCAGATCCAGCACGCAAACAGCCTTGTGGGTCTGCGGGTCGATGAGTATATTGTTGATCTTGGTGTCGTTGTGGGTGACACGCAGGGGAATTTCACCGCTTTCCAAAGCACGCTGAATGGTACCGGCATCCCATTCCTTGGACATCAGGTAGGAAAGCTCCTCCTGCACACCTGCCACACGGCCCTTTACATCGGCAGCGATGGATCGCTTCATTTTCTCGTAGCGATCCGGGGTGTTGTGGAAATTGGGAATAGTTTCATGCAAGGTGCTGGCAGGGAAGTCAGTGAGCATATTCTGGAACCAGCCAAAGCCCAGTGCGCACTGGTAAAAATCCTCGTCACATTCCATCACATCCATACCGATGCCGGGGACATACTCATAAAGCCGCCAGTATTCGCCGTTGGGGTCGATGTGATAGAATTTTTCCGTCTCCTTGTCCTTCATATAGCGCAAGGTGGTGTATTTGCCGTCAGAATGTTTCCGCAGATACTCGGTAACGGCGGAGGTATTGTCCATCAGCTTGTCCGGCTGCTTAAACACATTCCGGTTGATCATCTGCAGCACATACTGCCGGCCGGCATCGGTACTGATGATGAAGGTGCTGTTGATGCGACCGTGACCAAAGTTCTCGCAGGAAACAGGGTTACCTTTCATTTTGAAGGCCAGTACGGTTTGCATTACATTATCCATAACATACATTCACTTTCTGTATTATAATCGTGTAAGATCCTTGATGACTTCACCGGCAATCATCAGGCCGGCAACGGAGGGAACGAAAGCCACACTGCCCGGCAGCGCTCTGCGTCCTTCCGGCAGTTCCTCGTCTGTTTCCAGAGGGGTAATGGGATCCTCCGTGGAGAACAGCACCTTCAGGTGACGGATGCCCCGTTTGGCACATTCCTTGCGCATAATCCGGGCAAGAGGACACATAGTGGTCTTGGAAATATCTGTGATTTGAAATTTAGAGGGGTCTCGCTTGTTTCCTGTACCCATACAGCTAATAATGGGCACACCTGAAGCCTGACAGGCGGTGACCAAGGCAAGCTTTGCAGTGACGGTATCCACTGCATCTACCACATAGGTGTATTTGGAGAAATCGAAGCTTTCTAAGGTGTCCGGGCAGAAAAATTCCTCCCGTGCCACCACTTCGGCCTCCGGATTGATATCCAGCACCCGTGCCTTGGCTGCCGCAGCTTTTGCCATTCCTAGAGTAGAATGGGTGGCAAGAATTTGCCGGTTGATGTTGGTTAGGCTGATGGTGTCGTGGTCAATCAGCTCCAACGCACCGACGCCACTGCGTGCCAGGGCTTCTACCACATAGCCCCCAACACCCCCAAGACCAAACACAGCCACCCGGGCATTTTTTAGTTTCTCCATTGCTTCTGCACCCAGCAATAATTCACTGCGGGAAAACGCCTGCATAAAACCACCTCTTGTTTTGATGGTTTCATCCTAACACGGATTGAAAATGCTGTCAACTTTAGAAATTTGCTTGCTATTTTGGGAAGTTTCTTATACAATAGTTCTTAGATGCTTTTCACGGAAGTCAAGAGAGGTAGAAAGCTATGACACAGATTGCATTTGATAATGAACTTTATATTAAAAGCCAGTCTGCCCATATTCGCAGCCGGATTGAACAGTTTGGCGGAAAGCTGTATTTGGAGTTTGGCGGAAAGCTGTATGACGATAACCACGCAGCCCGGGTGCTCCCCGGTTTTCAGCCGGACAGTAAGCTGCGGATGCTGCTGCAGATCAAGGAGCAGGTGGAGATCATCATTGCCATCAATGCCGATGACATTGAGAAAAACAAGACCCGGGGCGATCTGGGCATTACCTATGATCGGGATGTGATCCGACTGATCAATATCTTCCGGGATTTCGGGCTGTATGTTAGCTCCGTGGTGATGACCCGTTTCCACGACCAGGTAATGGCCAGAGCCTTCCAGGCCCGGCTGGAGACCATGGGCGTGGAGGTGTATCACCACTATGATATCACCGGCTATCCCGGGAATACGGCCCATGTGGTGAGCGAAGAGGGCTTCGGCAAGAATGACTATATCGAGACCAGGCGGGAACTGTTGGTGGTTACCGCACCCGGTCCCGGCAGCGGTAGGTTGGCTACTTGCCTGAGTCAGTTGTATCACGAGCATTTGCGGGGAAGAAAGGCTGGCTATGCCAAGTTTGAGACCTTCCCGGTGTGGGATCTGCCGCTGAATCATCCGGTGAATCTGGCCTATGAGGCGGCTACGGCGGATCTTTCCGATGTGAATATGATCGATCCGTTCCATCTGGAGGCTTACGGGGTGACCACTGTCAACTACAATCGGGATGTGGCTGCATTCCCGGTGCTGGTGGCCATGTTCGAGAAGCTGCTGGGTCAATGCCCGTATAAATCTGCCACGGATATGGGCGTGAATATGCTGGGCAGTTGTATTATTGACCAGGAGGCGGCCAGAGAGGCTTCCTGCCAGGAGATCGTGCGCCGTTACTACACGGCCCTGTGTGACCAGAAACGGGGCAAGGGCGGCGAGGACCCGGTTCAGAAGCTGGATCTGCTGATGCGCAAGGTGGGCGTTAGTCCGGAGATTCGTCGGGTGGTGCAGCCTGCGCTTCAGCGTCAGGCACAGACCGATGCCCCGGCGGCGGCCATGGAGCTGCCCGACGGCAGCATCGTCACCGGTAAGACCTCTGACCTGCTGGGCGCCTGCTCGGCACTGCTGATGAACGCACTGAAGGCGCTGGCAGGATTGCCGGATCAGCTGCATCTGATCTCGCCGGCGGCGCTGGACCCCATTCAGAATCTGAAGGTGGACCATCTGGGCAACCGCAATCCCCGGTTGCACACCGATGAAACGCTGATTGCGCTGTCCATTTCCGCTGCTACCAATCCCACGGCGGAGCTGGCAATGCAGCAGCTGAGCAAGCTGCGGGGTTGTGATGTCCACTC
>JAZOME010000014.1:0-36284 GCA_045653685.1 Faecousia sp. | reverse complement strand
CAGACGGCCAACCAGGCCCATCATGTCGGGGGAAGCAACGACCACGTCGAACTCGAACCAGTTCTCCTTGGTGATCTTGTCAACCAGCTCCATGCCGCCAACATAGTCAGCGCCGGCAGCCTGAGCTTCGTCAACCTTGGCGTCCTTAGCGAACACCAGCACGCGGCGGGTCTTGCCGGTGCCGTTGGGCAGAACGACTGCGCCGCGGACCTGCTGGTCAGCGTGACGAGAGTCAACACCCAACTTGATGTGCAGCTCGACGGTCTCGTCGAACTTTGCGGAAGCACCCTTAACAACCAGATCCAGGGCTTCTGCGGGATCATACTGAACAGAGCGGTCAATCAGCTTGGCGCTCTCCTGATATTTTTTGCCTCTAAACACTTGTAAAATCCTCCTATATAGTGGTGATGCGGAAAAATCCTCCCACATTTCCGGGAAATTCCCGGACAGAAAAGTTAATTAGTCAACGACGACAACGCCCATGGAACGGCAAGTGCCGGCAACCTGGCGCTCAGCAGCCTCGAGAGAATTGACATTCAGATCGGGCATCTTGGTCTTTGCGATCTCAGTGACCTGAGCGCGGGTGATCTGACCAACCTTGGTCTTGTTGGGAACGCCGGAGCCCTTGTCCAGACCGATGGCCTTCATAACCAGCAGGGGGGTGGGGGGTGTCTTTGTGATAAAGGTGAAGCTGCGGTCGGCGTAAACAGTGATCACAACGGGGATCTTGTAGCCTTCCATGCTCTTGGTGCGATCGTTGAATTCCTTGATGAAAGCAGCGATATTCACACCGTGCTGACCCAAAGCGGGACCAACAGGGGGGGATGCGGTAGCCTTAGCGGCGTTAATCTGAAGTTTGATAATACCAGTGACTTTCTGTGCCATTATAAGCACCTCCTGAATAAAATGTGGTAATATGCGTCTTGCGCATTTCTTGCGGGGTATTTACCCCTCCCACCGTTCGACCGGAAAAACCGGTTGATGCGTTTATGGGTTGATGACTTCAATCTGATCGAGTTCAAACTCGACGGAAGTCTCACGTCCAAACATGGTAACTACCACGCTGACGCTGTTCTTTTCGACTTCGATAGCTTCCACAACACCGGTGAAGGAGCTGAAAGGACCGTCGAGGATGCTAACGGTATCGCCAACAGCATAGTTGACAACGATTTCCCGTTTCTCAACGCCCATCTCATAAACCTCGTCATCGGTCAGGGGAATGGGGTCATTACCGGTAGTGCCCACGAAGCCGGAGACACCACGGATACTCTTGATTGCGTGCCATGTATTATCACTGTAAACCATTTTGACAAACACATAACCGGGGTAGAGCTTGCGCTCATAGGTCTTGCTGACGCCGGACTCATTAATCTCGGTCACAGTCTCCATCGGGATAACAATAGACAGGATTTGGTCCTGCAGACCACGGCTTTGCACTGTCTTTTCAATGGTGGCTTTTACAGTATTCTCGTATGCGGAATAGGTATGGACAACATACCACTTTGCAGCCTCAGCCATAGCTCGTCTCCTTTTAGCTCTTGAACAGCTCGATCAGCGCATCCACGCCAACACGGGCGACAAAGTCAAACAGCCAGATGAAAACGCCTACGACGAGAACGCAGGCCAACACAATCATTGTGTTCTTCAGTACCTGGGAAGCGGTGGGCCACACAACCTTCTTCAGCTCACTGCGGAGCTCACGGAAGTATCTGGCAACGGCTTTACAGGCTCTGACGAACCAATTTGCTTTCTTAGCTTCTGCCATAATGCGACCTCCTTACTTTGTCTCGTTGTGAACGGTATGTTTCTTGCAGAATCTGCAATACTTCTTCATTTCGAGACGGTCAGGATCGTTTTTCTTGTTTTTCATGGTATCGTAGTTTCTCTGCTTGCACTCGGAGCATCTCAAAGTGACTTTTACACGCATAACGGCACCTCCTTAAATTTGCCTCCCTGTATCACCCCGGCTAGAAATATTTAGGAAGCGGTCAACTACAATAGCCGCCCCGGGGCTGAAAAAGGGCATAATGTCCCTATTTCACAGGTAAAATCAATTCTAACACAGAAGATTTCCTAAGTCAACAATTTTTTTCTTTATTTTTTCTATTATTTGGTCTATAATAAGGAAAACAATTTTTTAACAGGGGAGAACATAGAAAATGATGCGAATTATGGGGATTGATTACGGAGACGCACGGACCGGCGTGGCGATTTCGGATTTGCTGTGCTCCCTGGTTGGTTCCACAACAGTGATTCACAGCCGCAATCCGGAGAAAACCGTTGGGGAAATTGTAAAAATGGTACAGGGCTCCGAAATCGGAGAAATTGTTGTGGGTCTTCCTAAAAATATGGACGGCTCTGAGGGAGCTAGGGCAGAGCTGTGCCGTGAATTTGCCAAGGCAGTGGAAAAGGCCACAGGTCTGCCGGTACATCTTTGGGATGAGCGCAGAACCACAGTGGAGGCCCACAATATTCTCTCAGAGCATAATTATCACGGGAAAAAGCGGAAAAACACCGTGGATGCGGTGGCAGCGTCATTGATTTTGGAGGGCTATTTAGCTTTCCGGGGACGGTAAAATAGTTCTCTGAGTCCTGTAAGGAGAAGAAGAATTCCGAAAAGCTTTCTTAAAAGGACGGTGTCCATATTTTTTCCCAGTATTGAAAAAATTCCTGCGCTGACACAGCCTAGAGCGATAGCTGGTAATATCTTTTTTATATTTAATGTGCCTTGTTTCCAACGGAATAAGGAAGCAATCACTGCGCCGGGGATAAAAAACAAAAGATTGATATTCCGTGCAATCTCCTGTTGCGTACCCATAATCAGTGTCAGCCATAGCATCAACAGGCTTCCGCCACCTACGCCCAGGCCGGACAAGAATCCTAAGATACTGCCGATGATAAGCAAAAAGGGAAAGCTCTCTAGCATAGATACCGCACCCCGCCCCATAAAATAAGAATACCCAATATCCGGTGTAACCAAAGGGTAGGAATCTTCTTGCCAAATATTCCGCAGAGGATACCGCCAATAGCGCTGCCAATGAAATAGGGAAGTGGCGATACCCAGTCAAATTCCTGTATATTCAGTGACAGCGAGAGGGAAACCAAACAAATCGGCAATATGATGGTGACGGAGGAGGGAAATACCTCCTCCTCTTTAATTGCGCCGCAGACGGAAAGCAGGGGGACCAGTATCATACCCCCTCCGGCACCAAACAGTCCGTTGATCGCCCCGGCACAAACGCCTGATAGGGCAATGCCGTATTTTTTTATAATCTTCAAAAAAACACCTCCTGAGGAAATCTTTTCCTCGGGAGGTGTTTTTATACTTAATTTTGGAAATTAGCCCATAGTTACATCCAATTTCATCTTGGAGGTATCGGCCAATTCAGCAGATACGCCGTCAACAATGCCGTTATACCATTCCTCATGGTCCTTGTCACGCATTTCCTCGAAAATCATATAATCCCGGTAATTCAGCTTGCTGTCGCCTACATAGTACATCACATGGTAGCCGAACTCGGTTTCGATAACCTCGCAATCGCCTGCCTTGCGCTCTTCTGCGATCGCCCAGTTCAGGAAATTGGGAGTGTAGGAGGCGTTGGGATGGACGTTCTCAAACAGACCGCCATCCTCGGCAGAGGTGTCATCGCTGTGCTCTTTTACAAGTGCGATAAAGCTCTCCTCAGTTTTTTCGCCCTCGGTCCAGGTCTTGAAGTGCTCTTCAGCCTTGGTCTTAGCAGCATTCTTTTCAGCCTCAGAGTACTCAGTCTCCTGAGTTTCTTCGTTTGTGGTGCCACCTTCAAACTTAACCAACAGATGGCGAACATCGCCCATTTTTATCTTGTTGTCGGATTTGGAGTGGAACATAACCACGTAGTAGCCGTTGACCACGGTTGTTTCGGTGCCGTCTTCGTTTGTGGTGGTGCTTTCGTTGGGGATGGCTGCAATATCGCCTTCCTTACGGTCGGCTTCGGAGAGCCATTTGCCCAGGGTGCCGTTAATAGCGGAGAACACCTCATCCTTATGCTCGTTAACAGCAACCTCGCTGTCCTCGTTAACCTGAACAGCTTCAGCCTTTGCTTTCAGATCTTCAAGATTGGTAGCGGTAGCCACCTGCTCAGCAGCAGCCTTCACAGCAGCACGGGCGGCATCATTTTCTTCATCAGTATAAGTCTTGTTGCCGTTTTCGTCCTCGGTACCGCCGGTGCGGAAATCAGTATAGCTCAAGTAGCAGTAGTCATAGGTGTAGGAATTGTAGTTACCTTCCTTGCCAGTTTCGTATTCCCGGATGGCGGCATCCTCATATTCAATTGTGTCGTGATGTTCAGTAATGTAAGCGCTTGCGATGACACCACGCTCGGTGTATGCTACATAGCTATCCGCGTCGGCACCGTAGCCGTAGACAGCACGCAGATACTGAGAAGAGTTGGAGAAGCCGTAGAGCTTTGCATAGGTTTCCAGATTGGACTTCAAATTGTCCAAATTGGTTCTCTCCTCCTCGGGCAGCTCAAAACCGTCCTTAACAGCCAAGGCATGCATTGCATAATCAATCTCAGCCTGATTCAGGGCTTCCTCCAGGAAGAAGGTGGCCCAGGTCTTGTTGGTTTCCTGGTCCTGAATTTGCTCGGTCAGGGGCTTGGTCTTGTCAAGACCCATAATTTCCAGATAAGAATCTGTGGAGTCAGCAAACTGGTTGTACATATTGTTATAGTACTCGTTGATGGCGTCATTATAATAGTATGCCAGTTCCACAGAGTTCAGTTTGTTTTCGCCGATGGTGGCTGCGATGGTGTTTTTCTGGAACACACCACTGTTATTGACAGCTCGTACACCCAGAACACCCAATACAACGACAACGATCAACAGCATAGCTGTTACGAAGGTGACGGTGTAAATCTTTAGTTTTTTTGCTTCCGCCTGTTCAGCCTTCTGCTTTTCAGTTAAGAATGCACTTGCTTGCTCTTTGCGGATTTTTTTCTTATCGGATGCGCTCATATAAACATTCCTCTCGTTTATCCTAGGATACTGTGCCGAAATTTCGTCACATAGTCCTTGCTATTATAAACGATTATGTAAAAAGTTTCAAGTATAATTATTTTAGTTGCTAAAATTGCCTAAATAAAAAACGCAGGGAGCCAAAACTCCCTGCGTCAACCCGCCATAGCCGTGTTGCGTCCAGTTATGACCTGCACCAAAAGGCAGGTGGGTTGCCGCTTCCGGCCTTCGCTGCTCCCAACGTCCACCTATCGTCAAAGCGTAGGCGGGAGGTCTGCAATCCGACAGGAAAGTCTAACATCCCTAGATAATAATGTGGGTCCAAAAGGACACACCACGCACAAGGCAGGCTGAAAATCAATCTTCGTCTTCTTCGTCCTCGTAAAGCTGGTCCATAATCAGGGAGTAAACAGCTTCCAACTCATCCTCGTCCTCAATGGCGGCAAGGATTGGCTCGCCGTTTTCCTCCACCGATTTGAGAATGCTGACTTCCGGGTTCTCGTTTTCTTCACCATCGGCCAGAGTGACAGCCAAATAAGTCTCGCCGTTATATTCCAGAGTGGAAAGAACCTCCAGCTCAAACTCTGTTCCGTCCTCATCCACAATGGTCATAAAATCAGAACCAAAATCCTCTGTCATTATCATTTGCCTCCTTTTAGCTTCTACCGATATTTTAAGGGAAAACCCGTAAGAAATCAAGAGAAAATCCTTAGGAATCGCAAAACGAAATGCGATTTAGAAAAAATTGCCGAATTTAAGGATTATTCATAAAATAGTTCTTTCGTTTTTTGTGCAGGTGTGTTATAATGATATGAGTAGTACTGTGTTTATATGCACAGAAATTGGAGAAAATTTTACCGTACAGGCTTTTTGCCGATGTTATGGAGGTTGCGATATGGCAAGAAAGAAGATAGATAATGGGCAGCAGCGCCAGGATTGGAAGCCCCATTGGTCCTTGGAAATGGTATATAAAATTTGGATGGTGGTGTTTACCACTATTAAGGTTTTAGCCGGTGCTTTTGCAACGGTTCTGCTGATAGGTGTGGTTTGTGCGTTTTCCTTTGCCGGAGTTTTAGGCGAATATTTGGAAAACGATATTTTACCCACTGCGGATCTCGTATTGGAAAACTATGAGATGGATGCTCCGTCCTATGTTTACAGCGTGAATGAAAAGGGTGAAATTGCGGTGCTTCAGGAGCTCTATGCCAGCACCGACTGGAAAAAGGCAGATTATGAGGATATTCCTGAAGCGCTGATCAATGCAGCAATTGCCATTGAGGATAAGCGTTTTTATGAGCATCAGGGCGTAGACTGGTTTACGACGATCAAAGCCTTTGCCAATATGTTTTTTGGAGATAAGACTGTGGGCGGCTCCAGTATTACCCAGCAGCTAATCAAAAACATTACGAAGGATGACAGTGTTACCATTCAGCGTAAGGTGCTGGAATTTTTCCGTGCCACTGTGGTGGAGAAGAACTACGATAAAAAAGTAATCATTGAGGAGTACCTCAACTCTATTTATCTGGGTCAGGGCTGCAGAGGTGTCAAAAGTGCTGCAGAGGCCTATTTTGGAAAGGAATTGCAGACGCTGACCATTGCTGAGTGCGCCAGCCTGATTAGCATCACCAATAATCCCTCCTTATTTGACCCTTACGGACAGAAGGAATTTAAGTACAACGGCGAAATAATGAATGGTCGCCAACGGAATCGCCAGCGTCAGCTTTTGGTGCTGGGAGAGCTTCTCAATCAGGGGTATATTACCCGGGATGAATACAACGAAGCTGTTGCCCAGGAGTTGGTGCTGAAGGATAAAATTGCCCCTGAGGATAAGTGGGTAGAATGCGCCAATGCTGGGTGTGGCTATGAGGGTATCCGTAGCACCTATAAAAAAGACGGGGATAAAATCCTATGCCCCAAATGCGGCAAAGTGCCGGAGGAAATCGCAGACGCTTCTCAGGAAGTCTATTCCTATTTTGTGGATGTTGTCATCCAGGATGTTGCCAAGGCTATGGCCAAGAAGGATGGCGTTGAGAAATGGGATGATGATATTTGGAAAACATATTTGGATCGCATTAACCGTGGCGGTTACCACATTTACACCACCATTGATACCAAAGTTCAAAACCAAATTGATACGATTTATAAGAACCTAGAGAACATTCCGAAGCCCAAGGGCCCTGCTCAACTGCAGTCTGCTATTGTGGTGATTGATAATAAGACCGGCGATATCGTGGGTATGGCTGGCGGTGTTGGTAAGGATAAGGCACACTTCGGTCAAAACCGTGCCACAAAGTCCAAGCTGCAATCCGGTTCTTCCATTAAGCCTCTGACGATTTATGCAGCCGGCTTTGAGCAGGGAACACTTACACCGGCAACGGTGATTAAGGATATGCCCGTGCAGTACAGGAACGGAAAAGGCTGGCCGCAAAATGTAGACAATGATTACAATTACTCCAACACCGTATTTGGCGGTATTGTGGATTCTATCAATGCCATTGCCGCAAATTCTCTGAAAAAAATCACCGCCGACTACGGCTATAAATTTGCAACAGAAAAATTTAAGCTCTCTACCCTGATAGAGGATGATATTCAGATTTCCTCGCTGGCTTTGGGTGCGCAGGAGATTGGTGTCACTGTCCGTGATATGGCCAATGCGTATGCTACCTTTGCCAACAACGGCACCTACCGCGCCGGCAGAACTTGGGTAAAGGTCTATGACAGCAAGGGAAATGTGGTGCTGGACAATCCGCAGTATTCTGAAAAGGTTTTGAGTGAGAAGACCGTAAACTACACCAATTACTGTTTGACCAACGCAGTTATGAAGGGCACCGGCAAGAAGGTAAACTTCGCCTCCGGCTATGTTGCCGGCAAGACCGGTACCACCACCAGTTCCCGTGATAAGTGGTTCTGTGGCTTCACAAGTAACTATACTGCCGCAGTTTGGTGCGGTTATGATATGCCTGCGAAGATCAATCTTTCCACCAGTCCTGCACTTACCCTTTGGAGAAAGGTTATGGAACCACTGCATAACGGTCTTAAGAACACAAAGCTTTATGATAGCGGCAAAATGAAATCCGTGACTGTCTGCTTAGATAGCGGCGGTTTGGCAACGGATGCTTGTAAGAACGATGTCAGAGGCGACCGCACGCAGTCTGTGCAGGTATATTCCTCTGACCGTCCCACAAAATCCTGTTCTTTGCACACCCCGGTTTCTGTGTGTACCGGTGGCGGCGTGGCAACGGAGTATTGCCTGAATTTTGCTAAGGTGGATTCCAATGTAACGATTTCGGAAAAGGCGCTAGTGAAGCTGACCCAAAAGGACGTGGACGAAATCTATAAAGCAAGGAATTCCGGTATTGCGGATATGTATCTGAAGGATAACTATGTTTATCTGGTTACCGACGACGGTAAGGATACGGTATTCAATGGTATTAACGGGAAACTCAATCAAAGTCAGAAGCTGCCGTATCTTGTGTGTCCCGTGCACACCAAGGCGGCGTGGGACAAGCATCAGGCCTCCCATACGCCGGTTACACCACCGCCTACCACCGATGATGTGACTCCCTGACAGAATAAGGTGAAATGAATGATTTGGATATCCGATGAATGGAAGGATTATGAGGTTTTGGATACCTCCAACGGTGAGCGCTTGGAGCGTTGGGGCAAGTATATTCTTGTCCGTCCGGACCCTCAGGTGATTTGGAATACTCCCCACAGCCATTCTTCCTGGAAAAAATATGATTCCCGGTATATTCGTTCCAATACCGGCGGCGGACATTGGTCTGACCATAAGTTGCCGGAGCGCTGGCAGATTAAGTATAAGGACTACCTGACCTTTAATGTCAAGCCTATGAATTTTAAGCATACCGGTGTGTTTCCTGAACAGGCTGCGAACTGGGATTTTATCCGGGATAAGGTTGCCTCGGCAGGAAGACCTGTGCGTGTGCTGAACTTATTTGCTTACACCGGCGGCGCAACCTTAGCTGCTGCAGCAGGTGGTGCAGAGGTGTACCACGTGGACGCCTGCAAGGGTATGGTTGCCTGGGCAAAGGAAAATGCAAAGTCCTCCGGGCTGGCAGATAGACCTATCCACTGGATTGTGGATGATTGCGCTAAATTTATTCAGCGTGAAATCCGCCGTGGCCGCCGATATGACGGTATCATTATGGACCCTCCCAGCTACGGCAGAGGTCCTAGCGGAGAAATTTGGAAGATGGAAACCAGCTTCTATCCTTTTTTGCAGGAAACAGCAAAGCTTTTAACCGATAATCCGCTATTTGTGATTATCAATTCCTATACAACCGGTTTGGCGCCCTCTGCAGTGGGATATGCCGCAGATGTGGTCTTTGGAAGTATCTACGGCGGCAAAACTGCGGTAGGGGAGTTAGGCCTTCCGGTTGGCTCCACCGGTCAGTTCCTGCCTTGTGGGTCTACCGGTAGATGGACACCTTGATTGGAGGAAATCTCTTTGAGTACGGCTATTTCTGTAGAACATCTATCCTATTCTTATCCGGGCGTGGATGACACGCCTGGTGTTGCCGTTTTTACGGATTTGAATCTCACTGTGGAAAATGGCACCTTTGTTGCGGTCTTAGGCAGTAACGGTTGCGGAAAGTCCACATTGGCAAAGCATTTTAATTCCATATTGCTTCCTTGCGGCGGAAAGGTATATGTCTACGGAATGGATACTACCCAGGAGGAAAAGCTGCTTTCTGTGCGTAAAAATGTTGGTATGGTTTTCCAAAATCCGGACAATCAAATTGTCGCCAATGTGGTAGAAGAGGATGTGGCGTTCGGTCCTGAAAACTTGGGCGTTGCCAGTCCGGTTATTCGCCAGCGTGTGGATAAGGCTCTGAAGCAGGTTGGCATGTATGCGTACCGCAATCACGCGCCGCACTTGCTTTCCGGTGGTCAAAAACAACGGATTGCCATTGCCGGTGTGATTGCTATGGAGCCAAAATGTATCGTTTTGGATGAACCCACTGCAATGTTGGACCCTCAGGGCAGAAAAGAGGTTATGGATACTATTCTGACCTTAAACCGGGAAAAAGGCATTACTGTGGTTTTGATTACGCACCATATGTCCGAGGCGGCTCAGGCCCAGCGTGTGATTGTGCTGGATAAAGGCTCTGTGGCAGCAGATGGCACGCCGGAGGAGGTTTTTTCTCAAGTGGAGCTGCTCCACAGCCTGCGGCTGGCATCCCCGGAAACTGTGGAATTATGTAACGAATTAAATAAAGTCGGCTTTGCAGTGCCCTTGGATAGGCTCACTGCAGAAGCCTGTGCGCAGGCACTTTATGATGCGATAAAGGCTTGACGGAGGAAATTAACGTGGCACCTATTTTGCAGGTTCAAAACCTACATCACATATATAGTATGGGAACGCCCTTTGAGCATATTGCCTTGGAGGACGTCTCCTTTTGCGTGGAAAAAGGGGAATTTATCGGCATTATCGGTCATACTGGTTCCGGTAAATCCACATTGATACAGCACCTGAACGGACTTCTGAAGCCAACCTCCGGCAGTATTTTGCTGGATGGCAAGGATATTTGGTCGGATAAGGCGCTGACAAGAGCCAGCCGTTTCCGGGTGGGCTTGGTATTTCAGTACCCGGAGTATCAGCTTTTTGAAGAAACGGTTTATAAAGATATCGCCTTTGGCCCGAAAAATATGGGGCTAAGCAAGGAAGAAATTGACCACCGTGTACGAGAAGCGGCGGCTTTTGTGGGTATTACTGAGGAACAACTGCAGGTATCTCCTTTTGATTTGTCCGGCGGACAGAAGCGCCGGGTAGCCATTGCCGGTGTTATTGCTATGGAACCGGAAATTTTGATTTTAGATGAACCCACTGCCGGCTTAGACCCGGAGGGCAGGGAAGAAATATTGCAGAACATTTGCGATTATCGCAAAGCGAAAAATGCCACCATTATAATGGTTTCTCATTCAATGTCTGACGTTGCCCGGCTTACAGACCGGCTTTTGGTTATGAATGGCGCCCACCTGGCAATGGATGGGACGCCAATGGAGGTTTTTGAGCATTCTCAGGAGCTTTTGAATATGGGCTTAGATATTCCGGAGGTCACTCAGGTGTTTTTGCATTTGCGGAAAATGGGCTTGGATGTTCCTCAGGTATATACTGTAGAGCAGGCTGTTTCGGTGCTTACAAAGCTGAAAGGCGGTGCTCAGAATGCTTAAAGATATTACATTAGGTCAATATTTCCCGGGAAATTCCCCGGTGCACCGCTTAGACCCCAGAACCAAATTGTTGCTTTTGATCGCGTATATTGTAGCGCTGTTCGTAGCAAATAGCTTCTTATCCTACGGTGTTGTATTTCTTTTGTTGGCTGGAAGTATTGCGATTTCCGGAATTCCTTTGAAATTCTTTATCCGGGGCTTGAAGCCATTGGTGTTCATTCTGCTGTTTACCGGTGTTTTGAACCTATTTTTTACCACTGGTGAAAAGCTGCTGGTGCAGTTTTGGATCGTTCATATCTACTGGGAAGGTGTTGTTCGGGCATTTTTTATGATGAGCCGAATTTTAATGCTTCTTAGCGGAACCTTCCTGCTTACCTATACTACATCTCCCATTTCTTTGACAGACGGACTGGAATCGCTGCTAAAGCCTTTGAGTAAGCTGCATTTACCGGTTCACGAGCTGTCTATGATGATGTGTATCGCCCTGCGTTTTATCCCGACATTACTGGAAGAAACGGACAAAATTATGTCTGCGCAAAAGGCAAGGGGCGCTGACTTTGAAACCGGAAATCTTATCCAGCGTGTGAAGGCATTGGTTCCTATTTTGGTGCCGCTATTTATTAGTGCATTCCGCCGGGCGGATGAATTGGCAATTGCTATGGAATGCCGTTGCTACCACGGTGGCGACGGGCGGACCAAAATGAAGCTTCTTCGCTATAAATTAAGAGATTATAAGGCATTTCTGCTGGGCGCGTTACTGGTAACGGCAGTATTTGTGCTCAAAAGTTTTGGCCTGTGAGGTTGTTATGCGTAACATTGCTTTGTTTTTAACATATGAGGGTACGGCTTACCACGGATGGCAGATGCAAAAAAACTTGGCAACGGTACAGCAAACCTTAGAAAAAGCCATAGCCGATGTGGTAGGGCACGATGTTCATGTCACCGGCTGTGGCAGAACCGATGCCGGTGTCCACGCCAAGTGCTATGTGGCAAATTTTCGCACCCAGTCCACCATTCCCTGTGAGCGTTTGCCTTATGCACTCAATACCCATTTGCCTGCAGATGTGGTGGTGACCAAAGCTTTTGATGTCCATGAGGATTTTAATGCTATCGGGTCCTGTGCCAAAAAAGAATATACCTATGTGATTTATAATTCCCGTGTTCGAGACCCTTTTTTTGTGAACAGAGCTTGGTTTTACCCCAAGCATTTGGACGAGAAGGTTATGCAGGCGGCGGCCGACCAATTTGTGGGCACCCACGATTTTGCGGCTGTCCGGTCTGTAGGCACGGATGTAAAATCCACGGTTCGTACCGTATATTATTATAACGTAGAACGCAGAGGCAATCTTATCTTTCTGCGTGTTTGCGCCAACGGTTTTTTGTATAATATGGCCCGTGCTATGGCTGGCACAGTGGTGTATGCTGCTGAAAACAAGATAAAGCCGGAGGAAATCGGTGCAATCCTGGAATCTGGCAACCGCACCGCAGCCGGTCCAACCGTTCCTCCCGGAGGGTTGTATATGACCCACCTTTGGTATGACGACGGTGTGGAAAATTTTGAATGTTCCGAAAATTTATAATTTGTTCTCTTTTTTGCACTCAGTTTGTGCTATAGTTGCCCCTGAAAGGTCGTGAGAAAGTATGCAGCCAAAATTGTGTACCAAATGTAAAAAAAATATTGCTGTTGTTTTCATTACTAAAATTGAAAACGGCGTAACGATGAATGAAGGCTATTGCTTGAAATGTGCAAGAAGCCTGGGAATTCCCCAAATTGAAAATGCAGTGAAGCAGATGGGCTTTTCTGAGGATGACCTGGACAATCTGACCGATGAAATGAGCAGTATGTTTGGTCAAATGGAAGGGGAGGAAGAGGATAGCGACGAAATTGACAGCCGCACCGCTACCTTCCCTATGCTCAATCAGTTGTTTGGTGGGAATTTACCTACCAAAAAAGAACCGAAAAACCAAGAGGAAGAGCCGGAAAATCCTAAGAAAAAAACCAAAAAGCATAAATTCCTGGACAGCTACTGTATGAACCTGACCGGAAGAGCCCGGGCAGGAATGTTGGATAGGGTAATTGGCCGGGATACAGAGACTGAGCGTGTTATCCAGATTTTGAACCGCCGACAGAAAAACAATCCTTGCTTGATTGGTGAGCCCGGCGTTGGTAAGACTGCCATTGCAGAGGGGCTTGCTCAACGGATTGCTGCCGGAGATGTGCCTTATAAGCTTCGGGATAAAGAAGTGTTTCTGCTGGATTTGACTGCCTTGGTAGCCGGTACGCAGTTCCGGGGCCAGTTTGAAAGCCGTATGAAATCCCTGATTACAGAAATCAAGGAATGCGGAAATATTATTTTGGTCATAGACGAGGTGCATAACCTGGTAGGTGCAGGCGATGCAGAGGGCTCTATGAATGCAGCCAATATCTTAAAACCTGCTCTTTCCCGTGGTGAAATTCAGGTAATTGGCGCAACTACCTTCAATGAATATCGCAAGCATATTGAAAAGGATGCAGCGTTGGAGCGCCGCTTCCAGCCGGTGAGTGTGAACGAGCCTACCATTGAAGAAGCTTGCCAGATTATGCTGGGAATCGCCAAGGCCTATTCCCAGTTCCACGGTGTAACCATTCCTCCGGAAATTGCCCGTCAGTGTGTCATTTTGTCAGAGCGATATATTGCCGACCGCTTCCTTCCGGATAAAGCCATTGACCTATTGGATGAAGCCTGTTCTGATTTGAATTTGCGCAGTAAGGAAATTTCCAGAATGGCAGAGCTGAAAAAGGAACGGGACGATTATGAGCTGGAGCTGAAGATGCTCACCGATGATACGGAGAATGAGCATTATGAGCGCTTGGCTATCATTCGCAGTAAGCTGTGCCAAATTTCCACGGAAATTGAAGAATTGGATAAAATTCCTGCTCCTTCTTTGACGATGGAAAACCTGGCAAGAATTATCGAGCTTTGGACAAAAATTCCTGCCAGCAAAATTAAGGCGCAGGAGTATGCCCAGATTAAGGGTCTTTCAGACCGTCTGAAAGACCATATTGTAGGTCAGGATGAGGCGGTGGATGCAGTATCTAAGGCAATCCGCAGAAACCGTGTGGGAATCAGCCCCAAAAAACGGCCTGTTTCCTTTATCTTTGTCGGTCCTACCGGCGTAGGTAAAACAGAGCTTGTTAAGAGATTGGCAGACGATTTGTTCAACAGCGTGGATGCGCTCATTCGCCTGGATATGTCCGAGTATATGGAAAAGCATACTGTATCTAAGCTTATCGGTTCGCCTCCCGGCTATGTTGGCTATGACGAAGCCGGGCAATTGACAGAAAAAATCCGCAGAAAGCCCTATAGTGTGGTGCTTTTTGATGAGATTGAGAAAGCGCATCCTGATGTGCTTAATGTATTGTTACAGGTGCTGGACGACGGCAGAATCACCGATGCCCAAGGCAGAGTGGTTAATTTTGAAAACACCATTATTGTGATGACCTCCAACGCCGGCTCAGAGGGGCGTGTAGGCGGCTTAGGCTTCGGCAGAACAGATCAGGAGCAGGTGCGCGATAAGACTATGAAGGCGCTTCAGGAGTTCCTGCGGCCGGAGTTTATCAACCGTGTAGATGAGATTATCACATTCAACCACCTAAGCAAGGAAAACTTCTTGGGAATTGCAGATATTATGCTGGAGGAGCTGAAGGCCAGCCTTTCCGAACGTGGATTAACATTAACCTGGGACAGTGGGATTAGGGATATTTTGGTAGAGAAGGCATATTCTGTTACCTATGGTGCCAGAAATTTGCGCAGAACCATCCAGAAAGAATTGGAAGACCCCATTTCTGAACGGATTATTGATTCCTTTGAAAATCCCATTTCTCAAATTCACATTGCTGTTTCCGACGGCAATCTAACGGTGGATGCAAAATAATGTAACCGGGAGGCGATGCCTCCCGGTTTTTTTACAGGTCAAACTTATGGCTTAGCTTATCCGTCATTTTCCAGGCGGCATCTTCTACCTTGTCAGCAGCCTGAGTAGCCAATTTTCTTGTAATGTTGTTTTTAGACATCATTAAAATGCCCACAGCACCAACGGTTGCGCCAAGGCTCATACCAAATGCAATACCCTTTAGTGACATAAATGCTCCTCCTTATTGGCCTGCTTTTTACCAGGCTCTAATGTCAGTTTTCCCATAAAAAAGATAACAACAACCGGGAAGAATTGATATTTCTTGTAAGGGCTGCCATTTATGTAGCCGGGTAATCCCGGCTTAGTTTGTGCCCATTGTGTTTTGCTCAGTCATATCTGTACCCTGAGTATACATTGGCATTTGCGTATCCACATTTGGGTCAGGGATATTTGTGCCGCCTGTAGGCATTGTATCCGGTAAAATGTTCATATTGGTACTGGGCATAATAGTTTCAGGATTGTTTGTGTTGTTTCTGCCACCACAGGCGCATAGACCTGTACAAAGCACCAGAGCCAGTGCCAAAATGCAAAGTTTTTTCATATGCTACCTCCTAAAATGATTTCAGCATTAGTATGCACAATCCAGAATAAAATACCCATGAGAAATTGAAATTATATTCATTCAACAAAAAACTACATTTTTTTGCGAAAAAACATTTTTTACCATTGCTATTTTTTTAGAATTCATATATAATAGTTTGGAAATAATTAGAAGAGGAGATAACTTTCCTATGAAAAGACTGTCTGTTAAGAAAACTGCTGAATGTATGGCTTGCCTGGAGTGCGTGCGTGCCTGCTCCACTTCTTTCTATAAAGAATTCAACCAGGATTTGTCTGCTATTCAGATTGTGGCAAAGGGCCAGGGCGCAAAGCCTATGACCTGCATCCAATGCGGAAAGTGTGCTAAGGCTTGCGAGGCCGGCGCTATTACCCAGAACCCCAAGACCGGCGTTTATATGATTAACAAGAAGCTATGTACCTCCTGCGGTAAGTGCGTGGAAGCCTGCCCAATGAAGGTAATGGTGATGCCGGAAAATGCTCCCACCAGCAAATGTATTGCCTGTGGTATTTGCGTAAAAGCTTGTCCTATGGAAATCCTGGAGATTGTAGAAAAATAAGTATACATATTTTGCTGGACAAGTCGCTTTGAGTAATCCTGTTTTGTTCTTGCCCTGTCGGAGGTGTACGTTATCGTATGTATGCAAAAAACAATCATAAATTTTGGAGAAAAATTTTTGTAACCTTTTTGATTGTTGTGATATTGCTGGCGCTTGCTTGTGGCGGTCTGTATCTGTGGCTGGATTCTATGGTAAGGAAAACCGACGCCATCGATGATCCCTCAATTACCTATACTACAGCCCCATCTGATGCCACCGCAGAAACAGAGGACCCGATTTTTTCTCAGGCAGAGGATATTTTTAAGGGTGAGAATGTAATCAACATTCTTTTGGTTGGCCAGGACAAGCGAGCCGGTGAGGAGGATCAACGGTCCGACTCCATGATTTTGTGCACCTTAAACAAGACGAAAAAGACCCTGACTATGACATCCTTCCTTCGGGATATGTGGGTCTACATTCCTGGTTTTTACAATCAGCGCCTGAATAAAACCTATGAGTTGGGCGGCTTTACCCTGCTGAATGAGACGCTGGATTATAATTTTGGCGTCAGAGCAGATTATAATGTGGAGATTGATTTTGCCGGTTTTATGGAATCGGTGGATTTAATCGGAGGCCTTGATGTTGAGTTAACAAAGGAAGAAGCCGAATACCTGAATAAGCGTGGCAATTGGGATTTGGAAGAAAATCAACACTGGCAGCTTGTGGAAGGGGTAAACCATCTTAACGGTTCCCAGACCTTGGCTTATACAAGAATCCGAAAGCTTGACTCAGATTTTGGCCGAACCAATCGCCAGCGCAAGGTTCTTGCAACAATGTTGGAAAAGGTAAAAACATTGGGTGTGACGGATATTTATAATTTAACAAAGGCTATTCTGCCTAAGGTGACCACTGACCTGAAAACACCTCAGGTGTTGGGACTTATCATTGATGTCCTGCCAATTTTAAGTGACCTGGAGGTAGTATCCCAGAGAATCCCTGCAAAAGGTGCCTATTCCTATGCCAATAAAAATGGTGCGGACGTTATTGTCCTTAGCGAAAAAGACCTGAAAAAAAATAAGGCGCTTCTTGCCGAGGCGATGAATGAAGACTAAGAAAAACCCTGCTGAAATTCCAGCAGGGTTTTTTACAAATTTATATGCGGTAATAATTGCATATTCTAAAGAAATATGCTATACTGAATACTATGATACACCCGGAGGTGTTTATGATGGAAAAAACCAAATTTCAGCAGGAAATCGCTGCTTTATTTCCGGAAATATCCATTTTTTTCTCTGAACCTATGGCAAAGCATACTTCCTTTCGGATAGGAGGAAATGCGGAGATTATGGCATTTCCTAAAAATGCAGAGCAACTGAAGGATTTGTTGACATTCACAACGGAAAAGCAATGCCCATACAAAGTCCTCGGTGCCGGCACCAATGTGCTCGCTCCGGACGAAGGCATAGAAGGCCTCGTGATTTGCCTGAAGGATGCTTTGGACGGCATGGAGCTTTTAGAGGGTAACCGTATTCGTATCTCGGCCGGCGTTACTATGACCCGTGCGGCTGTATTTGCCGCATCGCATGGCTTGGGCGGCTTCGAGTTTGCTCACGGTATTCCCGGCACTGTAGGTGGCGGTGTGTATATGAATGCCGGTGCCTATGGCGGAGAAATCTGTCAGATCTGCCAAAGCGTGGATGTGCTGACAAAGGACGGAGAATTTGTGACCTACTCCTGTCAGGAAATGGACTTTTCTTATCGCCACAGCCGTCTGGAGGAAGACGGGGGTATTGTAATCAGTGCTGTATTTGCTCTGCAGGAAAAGAACGAGGCTGAGGTTCGCAGTCAAATGCAGGAACTTATGAAACGAAGAAGCGCATCCCAGCCTTTAGATTTGCCCTCCGCCGGTTCCGCCTTTAAGCGGCCGGTAGGCGGCTATGCTGCAGCGCTGATTGATGAGGCAGGATTAAAAGGTTTCCAAATTGGGGGAGCCGGCGTTTCTGAAAAACACGCTGGATTTGTTGTAAATCTTGGCGGAGCAACCGCACAGGATGTAAAAGACCTTTTGAATTCAGTTTCCCAAACTGTTTTTAAGAAGTCCGGAATTCGTTTAGAACCGGAAATGCGTATTTGGTAAAAAGGAGGGACGGGGAATGGCATCTTCCTTTTCTGGGAATGTCAAGGCAGAGCTTTGCCGCAGCTTCCCACAAAAGCATTGTTGCGCTTTGTCAGAGTGCTTTGGAATATTGCTGTTTTGTAATAGCTTTTCAGCAGATGGCATCCGAATTATTACAGAGTGCCGGGAACTTGCGCACATCCTTCCCAAACTCTTCAAAAAGGCGTTTTCTGTAACATTTGATGTTCTTCCGGAGGATGAAATTTCCCCAAAGCAGACCTTTCAAATTACAGATAAGAAGAAGCTTTCTGTAATTATGAGAAACTACGGTTTTGACCCGGACGACACCCTTTCGTTGCATATCAATCTTCCGGTTGTGGAGGATGAATGCTGTAAGACAGCGTTTTTCCGAGGTGCTTTTTTGGCCGGTGGCTCTGTGACTGACCCTGCTAAGGCCTACCATATGGAATTTGCCACCAACCACCGCAGCGTGGCACGGGAGGCCTATACATTTTTGCACGAAGTGCTGGGCTTTTATCCCAAAAGCACCCAGCGCGCCGGCGGTCAGGTGCTGTATTTGAAAAACAGCGAGTTGATTTCCGATTGCTTAACTTTTTTGGGAGCGCCGATTCCTGCCATGGGAATTATGGAAGCCAGATTGGAAAAAGAACTGAACAACAAGGTTAATCGCAGGTGCAACTGTGACGAGGCCAATACCTCTAAGGTTGTGGAGGCGGCCCAGGAGCAGTTGTCTGCAATTCGCATTCTCCGCCAAAGGGGCGTGGTAGATGCGCTGCCTGCAAAATTAAAGCAGGCACTGATTGCCCGGGAGCAGAATCCTGAGGCGTCGCTGACAGAGCTTTCCGCTATGATGGAGCCGCCTATCAGCAAGCCGGCTATGAACCACCGGCTGAAGAAATTGGTACAAATGTCGAAGGAGTAAAGATATGGGCTTTACACATTTACATGTCCACTCGGAATATAGCCTGCTGGATGGCGCTTGTCGTCTTGCTGGTATGATGGACAGAGTCAAAGAAATCGGACAGACCGCAATTGCACTGACAGACCACGGTGTAATGTTCGGTTGTATTGATTTTTATAAAGCGGCAAAGGCTGCCGGTGTGAAGCCGATAATCGGCTGTGAAGTTTATGTGGCTCGCCGGGGAATGGAGGACCGCATCCACGGCATTGACAATGAAAGCTACCACCTGGTTCTGCTTTGTGAAAATGAGACCGGCTATCAAAACCTGTGTCTGCTGGTTTCTGAAGCCTATGAACGGGGATTCTATGGGAAACCCCGTGTGGATTTGGAGCTATTGGAGCAGTATCACGAAGGCCTTATCGCCTTAAGTGCCTGCCTGGCCGGTGCTGTCCCTCGATACTTGTTGCAGGAGGATTATGAGGGAGCAAGGAATTATGCGCAAAAGCTGTCTCAAATTTTTGGAGATAACAATTTCTTTTTGGAGTTGCAGGACCACGGTTTGGAGGAACAGCGTCCGGTAAACCAGGGCGTTATGCGTATAGCACGGGAACTGAATTTGCCCTTGGTGGTGACCAATGATGCGCATTATTTGCGCAAGGAAGACGCCAAAATGCAGGATGTTCTGATGTGCATCCAAATGGGCAAAACTGTGGATGACCCGGACCGTATGAAGTTCGGTTCCGATGAATTCTACCTGAAAAGCGAAGAGGAACTGCGCTTTCTTTTCCCGAATTGCGACGAAGCGTTTGAAAATACCTGCAAAATCGCAGAGCGCTGTAATGTGGAGTTTGTTTTCAATCAGTACCATCTGCCGTCGTTTCCTGTGCCTGCCGGCTATACCAATGAGGAATACTTCCGTAAGCTTTGCATGGACGGTTTTCCTGAGCGTTATGGGAACCCACCCCAAAGCTATATGGAACGTTTAGAGTATGAAATTGATGTCATCAGCCGAATGGGCTATGTGAACTATTATCTGATTGTTTGGGATTTTATTCGCTATGCTAAGGAAAACGGAATCCCTGTCGGCCCCGGCCGTGGTTCCGGTGCGGCTTCCATTGTTGCTTACTGCATGCACATTACAGAAGTCGACCCCATGAAATATGCTTTGATTTTCGAACGATTTTTGAATCCGGAGCGTGTCAGTATGCCGGACTTTGATACGGACTTCTGTCAGGAGCGCCGTGGAGAGGTTATTGAATATGTTACGGAAAAATACGGCGCTGATCACGTGGCGCAGATTGCCACATTTGGTACTATGGCGGCCCGTGGTGCTATTCGGGATGTAGGCAGAGCATTGAACTTTACCTATGCGGAGACCGATGTGGTGGCCAAGCAGGTTCCTATGCGTATTCCGGATAAAAAGGTTGTTACTTTGGATGATGCCATGGAGGCCAATCCAAAGCTAAAGGAAATGTACGACACGGACGAGCGTGTGCGTACATTGATTGACACGGCAAAAGCTATTGAGGGTATGCCTCGAAACACCTCCACCCACGCAGCAGGTGTGGTCATTACCGCAGACCCGGTAAGCACCTATGTGCCTCTGTCGAAAAACGATGATACCATTGTTACGCAATATACTATGACCACCATTGAGGAACTGGGTCTTTTGAAAATGGATTTCCTTGGACTTCGCAATCTGACGGTGATTGAGGATGCCCAAAAGCAAATCCGAATGATTGAGCCGGACTTTGATATCTCAAAGGTTCCTGATGATGACCCTGAGACTTTTCAAATGCTCTCAGAGGGCAAAACACAGGGCGTATTTCAGCTAGAATGCGACGGTATTACTGGTGTGTGTATGAAGATGAAGCCCACATCTATTGAAGATATGACGGCTATCGTAGCGCTTTACAGACCCGGCCCAATGGATTCGATTCCCACCTTTATAGCCAATAAGCTGGACAATTCTAAGATTACCTATAAGACGCCGCTTTTGGAGCCAATCCTGCGAGTTACATACGGCTGCATTGTCTATCAGGAGCAGGTGATTGAGATTTTCCGTAGCTTAGGCGGCTACACGATGGGTCAGGCGGATAATATCCGTCGTGCCATCTCCAAAAAGAAAATGAAGGTCATTGAGCAGGAGCGTAGTGTCTTTGTTTACGGTGATAAAGAGCAGGGTATTTCCGGTGCGATGGCTAAGGGTGTTTCTGAGTCGGCGGCTCAGTCTATTTACGATGAGATTGTTGCCTTTGCCAACTATGCTTTTAATAAAGCACACGCAGTTTGCTATGCGGTTGTTTCCTATCAGACGGCCTACCTAAAATGTCATTATCCCCGGCAGTATATGGCGGCATTGATGACATCCGTACTGGATTCTGCAACCAAGGTCTCCGGCTATATTGCGGAGTGTAAGGAAATGGGTATTCAGGTTTTGCCCCCAGATATTAACCGTTCCGATGACCCCTTCGTTGTAGAAGGAGACAATATCCGTTTCGGCCTGGGCGCTGTTAAAAATGTGGGACACGGTCTCATTCGCAGCGTAGTGTCCAAAAGAATGGAGGGCGGAGCGTTTTCCGGTCTTGAGGATTTCATTTCCCGTATGGCAGAGAATGAACTGAATAAGCGTGCAGTTGAGAACTTTATCAAGTGTGGCGCTATGGACTGCTTTGGTTATCATAGAAGTGAATTGCTGGCGGTTTATGACAAAATGATGGAAAGCATTTCTGCCTCCAGAAAGAAAAATTTAGAGGGTCAGTTGGGCCTGTTCTCGCTTTTACAAGATGAGGATAAAGCGGCTTCTATTCCCATTCCCAGCCTGCCGGAAATGCAGAAATCGGAAATGATGCTTCTGGAAAAAGAAACCACAGGTATTTATATTTCCGGTCACCCGATGGATGATTTCCGTCATCTGTTGAAGGGTACCCGTGTAGTGCCCATTGGCCAACTGATGGATGAAGAGCACCATTACGAGGATGATCAAATCGTCAGTGTGGCCGGTGTGGTACAGTCTATCAAAATGAAAACCACACGGAATAATTCTATGATGGCTTATGTGACATTGGAGGATGATACAGCTGCAGTGGAAATGCTGGCGTTTTCCAGCGTTCTGAGTCAATACGGCAACTATCTGAAGGAAAATGTGCCGGTTGTGGTCACGGGTAGACTGTCTTTGCGGGATGAAAAAGAACCGCAAATCGTGATTAACCGTGCCCGGCCGATTTCCGATTTTGCCCAAGAGGAAAAGGAGCAACCGATTTGCACAGGAACGCTTTATCTGAAGCTTCCTACGGAAAACAGCAGCTTGTTTGGAAAAATAAAAGCAATTTTAGGAATGTTCCCCGGTGACAGTCCGGTGGTGGTGTACTTTGCTGACACCAAACAGCGTCGGGGTTCCCGTTGCAGTCTGGACCGGCGTATGCTTCAGGAGCTTGAAAATGTTCTTGGAACTGAAAATGTTGTGGTGAAATAGCTTTTCTTTTGAAAGTAAATATGTTATAATAATACGAAGGGGGGTGCTGCCGTGAAGAAAAAGAGTTTTATTATATTGCTTGTGACTGCGGCAGTGCTGCTTCTTGCTGGCTGCTCAATGACAACGGTAAATAAAATGTACCGTCTACCCAAACGCAGTGACAGCTATAATAATCTGCAATCTGCCATCGACAAGGCTATGGTTGGCCTGAATTATTGCGCACCTTTGGCTGGGGAAAACCGGCAGACGGTGCATATGGCAGACTTGGATGGCGATGGGGTAGAGGAGTGCTTGCTGTTCGCCAAAAGCGAGCAGGAAAAACCTCTGCGGATTTTGGTTTTTCACAAGGTGGATGACAATTATGTCAATACAGACACCATCGAATGCAATGGCTCTGCTTTTGACCAGGTGGAGTATGTCAATATGGACGGTGTGGGGCTTGAGATGATTGTAGGCTGTCAGCTCAATGACCAGGTTATCAGATCCGCTACGATATATTCCCTGGAGAACGAAAAACTGACTCCAAAAGCCAGTGTCAATTACACCAATTTTTTGACAACGGATTTGGATGATGACACCTATGCAGAGATGTTTGTGCTTCGTCCCGGCCTGATGGAAACAGATAACGGTGTGGCAGAGCTGTACGGAATGGAAAAGGGAACTGTCGCACGGTACAACGAGGTTACGCTGTCCCAGCCTGCGGATAGGGTCAAGCGTGTGATACTGGGCAAGCTGGACGGCGGAAAAAATGCGGTATATGTTGCCAGTTCCGTGGGAGATTCATCTCTTATCACAGATGTCTATACTGTAATTGAAAAGAAACTAGTGAATGTGACGCTTTCCAACGAGGACGGCACCAGCATTCAGACGATGCGAAACTACTACGTTTACGCTGACGATATTGACTCAGACGGGGTGGTGGAATTGCCTGCTCTGCTTTCAATGCGCCGAACCAATAACGCCATTGACGGAGTACAGCACCATTTGATTCGCTGGTACGCTATGAAACCTGATGGTTCCAAGGTAAACAAGCTTTACACGTATCATAATTTTACCGGCGGCTGGTATTTACAGCTATTTAGCGACCTGGCTCACCGTACAACCGCCACTGCAGTTGGCGACACTGTGGAGTTCTACATTTGGGACAAACACTTTGTAACCAGTGAAAAGGTGATGACTCTGTACACTTTTTCCGGCCAGAGCCGGGAGGAGCAGGGGCTGACAGATAATCGGTTTATTCTGCAAAAAACAGATAGCCTTTTATATGCTGCTAAGCTGGAGCCTGCGGCGCAAAAATACGAAATAACCCAGGAATATATTGTATATAGCTTCCGATTAATTGAACAAGACTGGAAGACTGGAGAAACATAAGAGGTAGATACTATGAAGAAAGTACTCATTTTGGAAGATGAAGTGAATATCCGTAGCTTTGTAGTGATTAACTTAAAGCGTGCCGGCTATGCGGCTATTGAAGCCGGTACCGGCGAGGAAGCGTTGGAGCGTTTGCGTGAGAATCCGGATATCGGCGTGGCAATATTGGATATTATGCTTCCGGATATTGATGGTTTTGAGGTCTGCCGTCGAATCCGAGCTACGAACAAGCAGATTGGTATTATTATGCTTACTGCCCGGACTCAGGAAATGGATAAGGTCACAGGACTTATGACCGGCGCTGACGACTATGTAACTAAGCCTTTTTCTCCTGCGGAGCTGACTGCCCGTATTGATGCGCTGTACCGCCGCTTAGGAGGAGAGGCAACTGCAGATACAGAGCTGTTCAGTCAAGGCCCCTTTGTGATGAATACCCGAAATCATACTTTTGAGAAATCCGGCAACCGGGTTCGTCTTACCCAGGTGGAGTTTTCTATTTTGAAGCTGTTTATGCAGAACCCGGGAAGAGCTTTGTCCCGTGAAGAGATTCTTGCTGCCGTTTGGGGTAAGGATTATGAGGGTGAATTGAAAATTGTGGATGTCAATATTCGCCGCCTTCGCATTAAGATTGAAGATGATACCGCCAACCCCACATTTATTACCACGGTTTGGGGTTTTGGCTATAAATGGGGCGCTTAACATTTATGAAAAATAAGCCTACATTTAAGATTAAGGGCTTGCGCAGACGGTGGTTGTTCAACACGGTGGCGGTGATAACGGCTCTGGGATTGGTTTGTGTTCTGGCGGTGACAACCTTGTTCGCCGCATACTATCAGTCCACAATGGAAGCGGATTTGCGCTACCGGGCCCGTACCACCACGGAGTTCTTTTCCAATTATCTGAATTTAAGCTACAATCAATACTACCAGTCTTGTATTACCTATGCTCAAACCTTTGAGGATAAAAATTACCTGGAGCTGCAGTTTATTGATGTAGAAGGTAAAATTGTGACTTCCTCCTACGGTGTCTGGGCTGGCAGTTCTCCCACCACGCCGGATATTGAAAAAGCAATTAAAAACCGTAGCATAGAGCCTTATCTGGGCAGTAATCCCAACACCGGCGAACGGATTATGGCTGTTTCCAGCCCAATGATTTACAGCAACGGAGAGGTAATTGGCGTACTGCGCTATGTAACCTCTACGGCTGTTATGGAACAGCAGATAGCCCGGGTGGCAGTGTATTCGGTTCTAGCTTTGGCAGTTGTCTTGGTGATTGTGCTTTTTAGCAGTAATTACTACATTCGTTCTATACTGGTGCCTTTGGGAGAGATTATTGATAAGGCAAAGAAAATAACCGGTGGTAGTTACGGAATTCAAATCCAGTCCGGTTTTGACGATGAAATCGGAGAACTGGCGGACACCATCAACGAGATGTCCATCAAAATCAATCAAAACGAAAAAATGCAGACGGAATTTATTTCCTCCTTATCTCACGAGCTTCGCACACCTCTTACTGCAATAACCGGTTGGAGCGAGACACTGCTCAGCACCGAGGATTTGAAGGGAGATACCCGTCGCGGTATCAAGATTATCCACCGTGAGGCAGGACGCTTGACGGAAATGGTGCTGGATCTTCTGGATTTTACTCGTATTCAGGATGGCAGAATGACTCTGAATATTGAACTTGCAGATATTCGTGCAGAGTTTGAAGACACCATTTATATGTACGGCAGTCGCTTATCTCAGGACGGCATAAAACTGGAGTATTTTGATAATGATGAGGATATTCCGGAGATTTCCTGTGACCCGAAGCGTTTGCGGCAGGTGTTCCTGAATATCTTGGACAATGCGGCAAAGCACGGCTTTGAGGGTATGAAAATCGAAGCTGCTATGCACGCAAGCGAAAATATGGTGATTGTGAAAATCCGGGATTATGGCCCGGGAATTCCAGAGGATGAGCTGCCTCTGGTGAAGAAGAAATTCTATAAGGGAAGCTCTAAGGTCAGAGGCTCCGGTATCGGACTTGCGGTTTGTGACGAGATTATGCAACTGCACGGCGGTAGCTTAACGCTGGAAAATGCGGAAGGCGGCGGAACCTTGGTTACCTTGGGAATTCCCATTCAGTAAGGATGTAACACTATGGAAAACCCGAAGCAGGAAAAGTTTAAGACAATGATTGGCGGACAAGCCCTGATTGAAGGCATTATGATGCGAGGGCCTAAGTTGGATGCTGTGGTCACACGGGGCAAGGAGGGGCTGAATGTTGAGGTAACCCCCCGGAAAATCCGTGCAGAAAAATCTGTTCTCAAATGGCCCTTTGTTCGGGGTGCTGTGAATTTTTTTGATTCTCAGGTAGTGGGCGTAAAGGCGCTGATGCGCTCTGCGGATTTATCTCCTGAGGAAACGGAGGAGAAGCCCTCCAAACTGGATTTGTGGCTGGAAAAAAAGCTGGGGGAAAAGAAATTTCAAAATTATCTGGTTGGCATTGCGGTTGCAATGGGTCTGGGTATGTCGATCCTTCTTTTTTTCCTGCTTCCCAATATTATCAGTAGCTTTTTTGACCGTTGGGTGGACAGCAATATCCTGCGCAACCTAATTGATGGCTTTGTGCGGATTGTAATTTTTATGTGCTATATGCTGGCTGTTTCCCGAATGAGTGAGATGAAGCGGGTTTTCTCATACCACGGTGCTGAGCATAAGACAATTCGCTGTTATGAAGCAGGTCTTCCTTTGACGGTGGAAAATGTCCGTGTGCAGACA
Source organism: Faecousia sp. (assembly GCA_045653685.1). Taxonomy (GTDB): domain Bacteria; phylum Bacillota; class Clostridia; order Oscillospirales; family Oscillospiraceae; genus Faecousia. Next base: position 9,400 of record JAZOME010000014.1, on the reverse strand, counting down.
AGAAAGCATCCCCGTTGCGGTACCAGCTTCCTGTTTGTGGTGCTGATTTTATCTATTTTGGTATTTTCTGTGGCTTCATCCATTCTTTTGTCAATGGCGCCTGGCTTAGAGGCTATGCGTGGAACATTGCCCTATAGCCTGATTATGCTGGTATTTAAGCTTCTGCTTTTGCCATTGGTGGTCTCTTTCAGCTATGAGATTAACCGTTTGGTGGGCAGATATGATAACTGGCTCACAAGATTTATTACAGCTCCGGGGCAGTGGCTTCAGAATTTTACTACCAATGAGCCGGATGACAGTATGATTGAAGTGGGTATTGCGGCTCTGCAGGCGGTGCTTCCTGAGAAAGAGGGGGAGGACCTTTGGTAAAAAAGCTTTCTGAGCTCTACCTGGATGCGCGCAGAGTTTTGTCCCAACAGGAGGACAAGCAGACGGCAAGCTTGCTGGCACGAAACCTTTTGTGTCATATAACCGGGAAAACCCAGGAGCAGCTTTTGTCGGATTTTGAGCTTTATGCTTCCCAGTCAGTATGCCGGGAAATGGAAGATGCGGTAAACCGTGCAATGTCCGGTGAGCCTCTTGCCTATATCCTGGGACAGTGGGATTTTTATGGAATGACCCTTACGGTCAATCAAAATGTTTTGATTCCCCGGGACGATACCTGCGCTGTAACTGACCTGGCAATTCAAAAGGGAAGTTTATTGGACACAACTCCTCGTATATTGGACTTGTGCACCGGTTCAGGATGTATTGGCCTTGCGATTGCCCATAAGATAAAGGATGCCAAGGTAACTTTGGCGGATATTTCTCCGGAGGCTATGGCGGTTGCCAAGAAAAATATTTCACTGCAAAAGCTGTCCGGACGGGTTTCCTGTGTATGTGCAAACGCACTGGAAGCGCCTACAGCCTTTTTGGGAAAGTTTGATATGATTGTTTCCAATCCTCCGTATATCACCTCTAAGGAGATGGAGGAGCTTCCCAAAAGTGTTCGGGACTTTGAACCGCACCTAGCCCTTCACGGTGGTGAAGACGGTCTTCTGTTTTACCGTGCCATTGCAAAAAACTATCGAGCCGCTCTAAAGCCCGGCGGTTTTCTTTGCTTTGAGTTCGGTATGGGTCAAGGTGACGATATTTGCAGTATTTTAGAAATGAACGGGTATACCATTCTGGACAGAACCAGAGATTATAACAACATAGAACGGGCGGTTATCGCTCAGTTCGGCAGGAAGGAAGATTCATATGGCAACGAAGAAGACAACATACGATACACCTACCCCCGCATCTGACAAGAAAAAGGCGTTGCAGACAGCCCTTTCTCAAATCGAAAAGAATTTCGGTAAGGGTACCGTTATGCGTTTGGGCGACCGTCCGGAAATGAATGTGGATGCTATCCCCACCGGCTCTTTGGCGCTGGATGCGGCATTGGGAATTGGCGGCGTACCCAAGGGACGTATTATTGAGATTTACGGACCGGAATCCTCCGGTAAAACAACCCTGGCATTGCATATATTGGCAGAAGCCCAGAAGTTGGGCGGTGAGGTTGCCTTCGTGGATGCCGAGCACGCACTGGACCCGGTTTATGCTGCAGCCTTAGGTGTAGATACAGATAATATGCTGGTGTCTCAGCCGGATACCGGCGAGCAGGCTTTGGAAATCACTGATGCGTTGGTGCGTTCCGGTGCTGTGGATGCTGTGGTTGTGGATTCTGTTGCCGCCCTGGTTCCCCGTCAGGAAATTGAAGGCGAAATGGGCGATACCTTTGTGGGTCTTCAGGCAAGACTCATGAGCCAGGCACTGCGGAAGCTGGCTGGCACCATTTCCAAGACCAACTGTGTGGTAATCTTTATCAATCAGTTGCGTATGAAAATCGGTGTGATGTACGGAAATCCCGAAACCACTACCGGCGGTAACGCCTTGAAATTCTACTCCTCTGTTCGTCTGGATGTGCGTCGTGTAGAAGCAATCAAGGAGGGCGGCAATGTTGTGGGCAACAAAACCCGTGTTAAGGTGGTTAAGAACAAGGTTGCACCTCCTTTCCGTGAGGCTTATTTTGATATTATGTACGGTCAGGGAATCAGCAAGTGGAGCGAATTGATTGACTTGGCAGTTCAAATGGATATCGTACAGAAGAGTGGTAGCTGGTTCTCTATGGGTGAGGAACGGATTGGTCAGGGCAAGGATAGCGTGAAGGCTTTTCTGATGGCAAATCCTGATTTGGCAGAAAAGGTTGAGGCTGAGGTTCGTGCAAACCTTCTGCAGGTTAGCGCCCGTGAGCCTGCAAAGGCAGCCATTTCTCCCATAGCGATCAGCGCAGACGATTTTGATGATGAGGATTGATTCTGTTGCCTCCCAGCCGGATAGGGCTGGGAGGCACGCAGTGCGTTTTTCAGACGGCACGACTATGCGTCTATACCGACAGACCGTTGAGGATTTCGGGCTGTATCCCGGATTGGAGATGGATGAGGCGCAGATGCAGAAACTGCAGGTTTCAGCAGGGGAGATGTCCGCAAAAATGCGTGCTGTTCGAATTGTGGCAGCTTCCAGTGTCTCTAAGCAGGATCTGCAACGCCGATTGGTTCAAAAAGGGGAGAACCCGGACCAGGCAAAACAGGCAGTTCAGTGGATGGCGGAGCTCCACCTTGTGGACGATCAGCAGACTGCCAAGCAAATTGTTCAGCGCTGTATCCATAAAGGCTATGGCGTAGCACGGGCGAAGCAGGCGCTGTATGAAAAGCGGATCCCTAAGGAATGTTGGGAGGAAGCACTGGCAGAGTATCCCAACCAGTTGGATGCCATTGAAGCGTTTTTGCGTAGTCATTTACAAAGCGCAGATGACCCAAAACAACTGCGAAAAACTGTGGATGCACTGATGCGAAAAGGCCATAGCTACAGCCGAATTAAGCAGGCTCTGTCCCGTTTGTCTGTGGACACAGAGAATTTTCCGGAGGACGAATAATGGCGAATATAGGTTTTATATCCCTGGGCTGTGCTAAAAACCAGGTGGACTGTGAACGAATGATGTATCGAGTACAGGAAGCCGGCTTTGTCGTTCAGCCGGATGTGGTTGGTGCAGATGTAGTGGTGATTAACACCTGTGGCTTTATTGATAGTGCAAAATCGGAAGCCATTGACTACATTCTGCAAATGGGACAACTAAAGCAGGAGGGGCTTATCGGTAAAATTTTAGTAACCGGTTGCCTTTCCCAGCGATACCAAACAGAGATTTTGGAACAAATGCCCGAGGTAGACGGTATTTTAGGTACGGGAAGCTATACAGAGGTTGTTTCCGCAATTGAAAAGCTGCTTAACGGCGAGCAGGTTGTGGACTTTGGCTCTATTGATGCACCGGAACAGGAAACCGGAAGAGTTTTGACAACGCCGGAGCACTATGCCTATATTAAGATTGCTGAGGGTTGTGACAACCGGTGCGCCTACTGCATCATTCCGTATTTGCGCGGAAAATTCCGCAGCCGCAGTATGGACGATGTGCTGTATGAAGCCCGGCTGTTGGCGGATAACGGCGTCAAGGAGCTGATTGTGGTTGCACAGGACACCAGTCGCTACGGTACGGATTTGCCGGAGCATAAACGCCTTCTTCCGGAGCTTCTTCGCCGGCTTTGCCAGATTGATGGCTTCCAGTGGATTCGTATTCACTATGTTTATCCTGATGAAATCGACGATGCGCTGATTGAGGTCATTGCAACGGAGCCGAAAATTGTCAAATACTTAGACATTCCTATTCAGCACTGTAACAGCAAAATCCTGAAGCTTATGAACCGCCGTGGCGACGGAGATTTTCTCAGGGCGCTATTTGATAAATTGCGGAACAAAATTCCCGGTCTTGTGCTTCGCACCAGTGTAATCACCGGTCTTCCCGGTGAAGGGGAGGAAGAATTTACTGAGCTTTGCGATTTCCTGAAGGAAATGCGATTGGAGCGTGTGGGTGCATTCCCGTTTTCTCCGGAAGAGGGAACACCTGCGTCAGAAATGGAATTCCCTGATAATGAAATTGCGCAGTACCGTGCGCAGATGGTGGAAACCATTCAGTCCCAGATTATGGACGAGTATAATGAAGCAATGATTGGTAAAATCCTGGATGTTCTTGTAGATGGTTATGACCAGGAATTTGAACAGTATTATGGACGCACATTTGCAGATTCTCCGGATATTGACGGCAGAGTTTGGATTGCGTCTGAAGAACCCTTATCTGAGGGCGAATTTATAAGGGTCTGCATTGACGGACTGATAGACGGCGACCTGTCCGGCTACATTATGGAGGAATGAAAATATGACAACAGCAAGTAAGATTACATTGGTTCGTGTGGCGTTTATCCCGCTTTTTATGCTTTTTATGTACTTAAGCGGTGGTGAACAGGGCTTGTGGATGTGGCTGTCCCTTGGCGTGTTCATTTTGGCCAGTATTACCGACTACATTGACGGTGAGGTTGCCCGTAAATTCAATCAGGTCAGTGACTTTGGCAAGTTTTTAGACCCCCTTGCCGACAAGCTTTTGACCATTGCAGCCATGGTTATGTTCTGCCAGTGGGGCAAGTTTGAAGCTTGGGCACTGATGATTGTGCTGACCCGTGAATTTGCTGTCACCGGTCTGCGTATGGTGGCTGTCGGTAACGGTACTGTGATTGCTGCCGGTAAGAGCGGCAAGTTTAAGACCGCAAGCACAATGGTCGGCCTGTGCGCTATGATGGCGTTCCCCACAATCGTGGAAGTACAGTGGGTTGTTGTTGCGATAATAGTATTAACCACCGTCTATTCCGGTGTTGAGTACTTTATTCAGAACTGGAATTGTCTTTGGGAGAAGAAGTAATTGAACATTAAGGAAATCGGCGAGATTCGCCGCAGAGTCCGTCGTGACAGAAGCAATATGACAGCCATTTACGGATGCTATGTCAACGGACAAAAGGAAATAATAACTACATTTCGGCAAAGTACCGGTATGATGCCGGAAAATGAGGCAGAAAAGTATTTCGGTGTAATGAAGCGCACCCTATCCGGTACTGTGGGTAAGAATTTGATTGATATCAGTTTCCGGACTTCTCAGGTTGCAGACAGTCCGGAGCATAAGTTCCTGATGGATCTGCGCACCTCCCGTTTGGAGGACGAGAGCCTTCGCATAGAACTTTTTCAGAAGATTATTGAGAATGTGTCCTTTGAGGAAAGTTATGTGATTTTAGTGGGCTGTGACAGCTATGATGTGCCCTTCAAAAGTAAGGACGATGCGTTTCAGGATGATGCTTCCAGCGAGGTTTATACTTATTTGCTGTGTTGCGTGTGTCCGGTAAAGCAGACAAAGGCAACTCTGCGCTACATTTCTGAAGAAAAGCAGTTCCACGATGGCGGAATCTCTCAGGTTATTTGCCCTCCGGAAACGGGCTTTCTGTTTCCTGCCTTTGATGGCCGGTCGAATAATATCTATAATGCGCTTTACTATACCCATAATACGAAAATCGGATATGATAACCTTGTCCAGGCTCTTTTTAATGTCCAGCCACCCAAGCCTGCTGCGGAGCAGAAAAAGTCCTTTGAGGCACTTTTAACCCGTAGCCTGGATGATGAATGTAGTTTAGATGTGGTACAGTCCGTCCATGAGCAAATCAGCCAATGCATTGCTATGCATAAGGAAAGTAAAATTGCGGACCCACTTCTAATTTCCAAGGATGAAGTAAAAACTGTGCTGAAAAGCTGTGGAGTTTCCGAACCCCATGTGGCGAAATTCAGTGTGGATTTTGACGAAGCCTTTGGTTTAGATGCAATGGTACATCCTAAGAATATTGTGGATGAGCGCCGTTTTGAAATTAAGACCCCGGATGTGTCGATCAAGGTTAATCCGGAGCGTTTGGATTTGCTTGAGACCCGTGTAATTGGTGGCGTAAAATACATTATGATTTGCGCTGACGAAAATGTAGAGGTCAACGGAGTGAACATTCATATTCATGAAGAGAAAATTGGGGTATAAAAAACTCCCACCGTTAGGTGGGAGTTTTTTACGGCATTGATTATAGGAAAGGTAACTTTATAAATACAATTTATCATAAATGTTGTGCAAACTGCACAAAAGACTGTTAGTTTTTTTGGCGTGTTCGAGGAAAATTAATAGTAAATTTTCATCCTATTTACAGGGATTTATGCTATAATACTATTGATGGTACATCCGTCTAGGTTTTATATCAAAGGAGCAGCTATGAATAATATATTGTTTTTTCTGACACCAAAGGCGATGTGCGCCTTCGTGTACGATGATTATACAATCCGGCAGGCACTGGAAAAAATGGAATCGGCTGGCTATGCGGCGCTTCCTATTCTAAATAAACGGGGAGAATACCGAGGTACATTGACGGAAGGCGACCTGCTTTGGGCGCTTAAAAACATATGTTATATGGATATGCGTCAGGCAGAAGCTCGCAGGATAATGGAAATAACCCGCAGAAGAGATTACATACCTGTCCGTGTGACCACCGGTATGCACGAGCTGGTACAGCGTGCCAGTGCCCAAAACTTTGTGCCTGTGGTGGATGATAAGGATGCCTTTATTGGCATTGTCACCCGTGGCTCTATTATCAAGTATTGCATAGAGCGTCTGTTCACAGAAGATTAACAAGGACCGCCTCAACTTTTGAGGCGGTTTTTCTTGCATTTATAGTGATTTTCTGTTAAAATAAACATATCTATACCCTGGAGGGAAACTATGGACGAGGAAATCCTGAAAAAGCAAATTGGTGCCAATATTGCTTCCTACCGCAAGCGTGGCCGTTTGACCCAAGCGGACCTGGCGGAGAAACTGAATTATTCCGATAAAGCCATATCTAAGTGGGAACGGGGAGAGTCTGCCCCGGATGTTGCAACGATGGTCCAACTGGCGAATTTATTTGATGTGACGGTTAATGATTTGTTGGAGGACCCCAATAAGCTGCCAAACAACCCCGGCGCAGTGGAGCGTGTAATGGAGAAGGCAGTGGAAAAAACACTGAAGCGTAAAGCAAATAAGCCAATTATTTTGGGCTTGACTACGGTGCTTGTTTGGTTTGTTGCGCTGTTAGCATTTGTAATCCTGTCGTCGTTGGACATTTCGAAAAGCTGGATGGCCTTTATTTATGCAATACCCGCAAATGCGATAGTTCTTTTGAGTCTTCGTTCTGCCTGGCACGATTTTCGCTGGAATCAGGGGCTGATTTCTGCAATTGTGTGGGGTAGTATTTTGAGCATCTACGCTTCCTTACTGGTATTTAACGGCCTGAATATCTGGAAAATTTTCTTGTTGGGTATTCCCGGTCAGATAGCGGTTCTTTTGTGGTTTCAGCTATACCGGAAACAGCCCCGGGAGGAGATAAATGGATAAAAAGGAATTGCGCAGCATCATTAAGGAAAGAAAGCGAGCAATGACTGAGGCAGAGATTGAGCAGGCGAGCAGTGCATTAGCTGAGCAATTTTTTAATTCCCCTCAGTATCAATCGGCGAAGACGATATACGGCTATCTGCCCTATAACCAAGAGGTTCGCACCGTGCCAATGCTGGAAAGAGCGCTTTTGGACGGAAAGAAAGTGGCAGTCCCTAAGGTTTATGGGGATCAGATGCGTTTTATTTACCTGACGGATTTTTCTCAGGTGGAAAAAGGCTATTGCGGCATACCGGAGCCTATAGCGGACGAGCCGGTGGCACAAGACCCGGAAGCGCTGGTGTTGATGCCCGGACTGGCCTTTGATATGCAAGGTCACCGTGTGGGCTATGGTGGTGGATTCTATGATAAATTTTTATCTTCTGAGCCGGGTCATCCCACTGTTGCACTATGTTATGATTTTCAGGTGTTTCCCAAATTGGAAACGGAAGAATTTGATATCCCGGTGGACTGTGTCCTCTGGGCATAAGAGGTAGGATATGCACATTCCCAAAGGAACCACATTAGAGCTGGAGCTGCTTCGCTTTGAAGATGCCCTAAAGGCAGCGAACACACCAAGTAAAGAATATGATATTAATAAGTGGCTGTATGCTCCCAATTTTTATTCCGAATATCGGTACATATTGGGTACCCGTGGGGAAAATCCTCTAATTTGCATTGGCATCAATCCGTCTACAGCAAAACCGGACGACTTGGATAACACCTTGAAATCTGTGGAACGAATTGCCTTGCATAATGGCTTTGACAGTTTCATAATGTTCAATGTATATGCGCAGCGGGCTACTGACCCGGCTTCAATGGAAACATCCTGCAATTGGGCATTACATAAGGAAAATTTGAAAGCATTTCGCTATGTGCTTTCTATTTCTAAAAAGCCTGCAGTATGGGCAGCATGGGGAACGATTGTGGAAAAAAGGGACTATCTGCGCCTTTGCTTACGGGATATGTTGGAATTGGGTGACGAATTTGGTGCGTCTTGGTACTGCGCCGGCGCCATCAGCAAAAAAGGGCACCCCCACCATCCTCTGTATTTGCGCAAGGACGAGGAAATAAAGCCCTTTGATATGGCGCAATACCTAAAGAAATTGGGTGAATAGAATGGGTAATTGTGAATGTGATACCTGTTGGTACTACGATTATGATGAGGAGTATGACGAATACTTCTGTATGATGGACTTGGATGAGGATGAGGTTTATCGGATTATGACCTCTAAAAACAACCGTTGTCCGTACTATCGTCAGGGCGATGATTATACTTTGGCAAGGAGACAGTAAAATGAAAAAGTTTTGGCTTTTGCTTCTTGTGCTGCTGGTCCTAAGCGGCTGTGCAGTTCAGGAGGTGCCAGAGACAGTTGAAAGCACGACGACCACGGAGCTTCCCACAACGGAGGAAACGATACCTGCCGGTTACTATGTGCCGGGAAGCGAACTGGAAACGAAAACCGGTGGCACAATCCGGCAATATGATTTGCCCGGCAACGGCTACCGCAGTGTTTATGCAATCGGTGACCAGTTATTACTTACCTCCCGGGCTTTTAATCCGGATTTGCTGGTTCTGACCGGTGAAGATTGCGCTCCCACAGCAACCTTCACATTGCCAGCAGAGAATGGATGCGCCCTGTATAATGGATATGTTTACTATGAAGCGCAGAGCAAACAGCTTGTTTTTTTGGATGCACAGTTTAATGAGGCCTCTCGTTTACAGCTTCCGAAAAATACTTTGGGAGTGCCTTTGGTTGCTCCGGATGGGGAAGAGGTCTTTTATTGCGTAGACAAAAATATCTTTGCTTTGGATGTTACACGAAATCTTTCCCGGCTGATTAAAACCCATACCTACACGGAAATAAATCTGAAGCAATGCTATTTTGACGGTGATTTGATTTCCTGCCGTGTAGATGGGGATAAAACCATCTACGTCTCCACTGAAACAGGACAAACTATGTATGCGCAAAATGATGTGCAGGACCTATTCACTTATGAAAAGAGCTA
>JAZOME010000013.1:0-96374 GCA_045653685.1 Faecousia sp. | reverse complement strand
ACTCCAACACCGGCGGTCAGGCTTCCAAGGCATCCAACATCGGTCAGGTTGCTCAGTTCGCAGCTTCCGGTAAGGAGACCAAGAAGAAGTCCCTGGCTGAGATCGCAATGTCCTACGGCTACGTTTACGTTGCTCAGATCGCTATGGGTGCAAACCAGGCTCAGACCATCAAGGCTATCACTGAGGCTGAAGCTTACAACGGTCCCTCCCTGATCATCGGCTACGCTCCCTGTGAGATGCACTCCATCAAGGGCGGCATGATGAACTGCCAGAGCGAAATGAAGAAGGCTGTCGACTGCGGTTACTGGAACCTGTTCCGCTTCGATCCCTCCAAGGAGACCGGCAAGTTCCAGTTGGACAGCAAGGCACCTAAGGATGGCTACCAGGAGTTCCTGATGAACGAAGCTCGCTACAGCCGCTTGACCCGTGAGTTCCCCGAGCGTGCAACCGATCTGTTCGCTAAGAACGAGGCTGCTGCTAAGGAGCGTTACGAGCACCTGCTGAAGCTGGTTGAGATGTACAAGGACTAATCTCCAATAAATCGCCCACCCCCGAAGGGGTGGGCGATTTCTATAAAGAAATCCCGGAAGCTATCTGCTTCCGGGATATTCAATACAATTATTTCTTATCTTCTGCCTTTTCTTCCTTTTTCTTCATTACCTTTTTCTTAAACTTTGAATTTAGCTCAGGAGGTTGAGGCTGCAGCTTCTCAGGAAGAATCCCCTTGTTTTCCAAATGCTTATTTGTAATTTCGGAAAGCAGAGTAAAGATAACGGAAGTCACAGGTATCATTAAGAACATACCGGCAACACCCATCAGCTCACCGCCGATTGCCACTGCTACAAGCACCCACATACCGGAAAGTCCAATAGAAGTACCCACAACTCGGGGATAAATCATATTGTTTTCAATCTGCTGGAGAACCACAAACATAACCACAAACCATACCGCCTGAATTGGGTTCGCTACCAAAATAAAAAATGTTCCTAAAACACAGCCAACCCAAGCACCCACTACCGGAATGAATGCGGTAACCGCAACCAAGACACTGACCAAAGGTATATAAGGCATTCTGAATATTGCCATAGCAATTGCAAATAAGCAACCTAAAATGCAGACCTCGATGCACTGACCTGATAGGAAATTAGAAAAAGTAGCATTGGTCAATCTAAAAATTCGCACAGTCCCATCTGCAACCTTTTCAGGCACAAATGCGTACAGAAGCTTTCTTCCTTGCCGGGCCAGATTTTCTTTTTGGAACAGGCAATAAATAGAGAAGACAACTGCAATTACACCATTAACCAAGCCACCTGCTAAACTGCCAATTGCCGAAACGGTGCCGTCAACAATCGTTGTTACGCTGGAGCCAATCATAGCGATTGCCTTTTGTGCCAAGTCAGTCCAATTGAAATTCTCAAAGTCCGTATTATCGTAAATCCACACCATCAATTGCGGATTTTTCTCAACAAAGCCCTTAACCCAGTTGCCAATATTTCCGATAAATGTGTATAACTTCGGGAGTAAGGACTGAATCGTTTCAACCATCTGGGGGATCAGCAGCCAGAAGACAATGGCAAGCACCAAAAGCAAACCGATAAATGTTAACAGCATGGCAATAAGCCTGCGAAGGATAGGCTTCTTGATTCCTTTTAACAAACCCTCAAATGCACGCATTGGCACATTGATAATAAAAGCCAAGCCAGCGCCGATTACAAAGGGTGATAAAACGCCCTTAATAAAATTAAAAACGCCTACCACTCGCCTTGTATCGTGCAATATCCAATATAAAACTATACAGCTAATCACGCCGATAAAAATATTGCGCAGCGTCCTTTTCTCAATATGCACCTAAATTTTCCTCCTGCATTTATTCGACTATCTTAGTTTATTTTACAAGTTAATAAACCTTCTGTCAAGAACGCATATTAAAAGATATTTGTTCATAAATTGTTCTTAGTAGCACACACCAGGGAGGGATATTATGGCCGATACCATTCAGATGCGAGCCTGCGAACTGGCTGTGTACATAATAGAAACCGGTGCTACGGTAAGAAAGGCTGCAAAGCATTTTGGAATTTCAAAATCCACTGTACATAAAGACCTTTGTCAGAGATTGCCAATGTATAACCGAACGCTCTATGAGCAAACACGCCTGATCCTAGAGACAAACAAAGCGCAGCGCCACATTCGTGGTGGTATCGCTACAAAGAAGAAATATGAAAATAAGTGCAAATAAATTTCAGCCCAACCATTACGGTTGGGCTGAAATTTTATAAATCGTCTGCATCCTGCACCGGTTTCTCATAGGGATCCTCAGGACGCCCGGTATAGCTTCCCTGAGGGTCCACCTGAATTTTCTTCTCCTTCATTCTCCATCACCCCTAAACAGGATATCCTAATTGCAATTTTTTATTCGAAATGATATACTGAATTCGAGGTGTTAATATGTTTGAAATCACGTTGATAACCGTTGGTAAATTAAAAGAAAAATTTTATTTATCCGCAGCAGCAGAATATCAAAAAAGGCTCAGTGGTTACTGCAAATTCCAAATTTTGGAATTGCCGGAAGCCAAATTGCCGGACACTCCCTCCCCTGCCGAAATTTCTGCCGGACTGGAAAAAGAGGCAGATGTCATTCTATCCAAAATCAATAAGGGTGCCTGGTTCTGCGTGCTTACTCCGGAGGGAAAGCTGATATCCTCCGAAGCTCTTGCAGAAAAAATGGCAGAGATTAAGCTATCCGGCAAAAGCAGCGCCGTCTTTTTAATCGGTTCTTCCTTTGGAATGGCCCAAAGGGTAAAGCAGAAGGCGGATATGATGCTTTCCATGAGTCCTATGACTTTTCCCCACCATTTGGCAAGAATTATGGTATTGGAGCAGCTATACCGTGCAGAAGCAATACAAGCAGGCAGCAAATATCACAAATAATTAAAACTCCCCTGCTTGATACATAATAGCTGACAGTGCGCAAAGCGGCGCTGTTTCGCACCGCAGGATGCGTTTTCCCAGCGTGCAAACCTGCAAGCCGGCGTCCACTGCCTGTGCAACTTCTCTTTCCTCCAAGCCACCCTCAGGACCTGAAAGAATGCTAACAGATGTGTATTCTTTTTCGGTCAGCGCCATTTTCAGGGTTCTGGCACGCTCATTTTCATAGAATAGAATTGCCAAATCCGCCTGGGAAGCCCGATTTAAGGCTTCTGCATAGCTATTTAGCACAACCACCTGCGGAATAGCGCCCCGACCGGACTGCTCCGCAGCAGAGGCTGCAATTTTTTGCCAGCGCTCCAGCTTTTTGCGCAGGCTCTTTTCATCCGGGCGAGAGACACATCTGGCAGATGGGAAAGCCACAATCTCAAAAGCACCTAGCTCTGTCGCCTTCTGAATGACATGCTCTAGCTTGTCGCCCTTAGAAAACGCCATATACACGCTGGCCTGAACCTTTGGCTCTGTTTCCGAAATACTGCTGGATTTTACCACAAGACTGATTTGCCCAGCACTAACATCACTGACAGTGCAGACACATTCCCTGCCCTCTCCGTCGCAGACCGTAACCTCTTCCCCTTGTTTCAGCCGCAAAACCCTTGCGTGGTCTGCGTTTTCTCCGGTTAACACAAGAAAATCACCTTGCAACTGCTCTCTGTCCACAAAAAAACGCACCATTTTTTAGCCCCCTAGCGTATTTTTTATATCATTATAGCAAACAAAAGTTTCTAACGCAAGAACACAAATTACCCCACATTTGAGTATTGACAAAGCAACTCTGTTTTGCTATAATTCACTAGTGTTCTGCGAGAGTGTTGGAATGGTAGACAAGCACGTTTGAGGTGCGTGTGGTTTCGCCGTGTGGGTTCGAGTCCCATCTCTCGCACCATAACAGCCCGTTGCAGATTGCAACGGGCTTTTCCAATTCTTGTAGCAAAAGCAGACGCTTTACAACTTGATTTCAGAATACATCTGTGATATAGTTTTTTATATATACTAGGAAAACAGGAAGAAATATTTATGAAGAAGATTCGCTTCTATCTTGCTATGCTTGCAGGAAAGTTTACACTATTAAGTTTGAAGCTGTTAGGCAGAAATGCAACCTTTTTGCCCGGAAAAATTGCAGTTGCCATTGATAAAGATTTTTTAGGCGGTTTAACTCCACCCAAAACCGTTATTGCGGTAACCGGTACAAACGGCAAGACTACGGTCAGCAATCTCCTGAACTCCATATTGCTTGCCAATGGCTATGCAGTAACCAACAACAGTCTGGGTTCTAATGTTCAGGCCGGTGTGGCAACTGCGCTTTTGGAGGATTCCACCTTTTCCGGCAAGGCAAAAAAAGAAATTGCCGTATTAGAGGTTGACGAACGCAGTTCTCTGCGGATTTATCCCTATATAAAGCCCGATTATCTAATTTGCAACAATATTATGCGAGATTCCCTGGCCAGAAATGCCCACACGGAATTTATCAGTTTTATTATCAATCAAGCCCTTCCCCAAACAACCAAAGTAATCTTAAATGCAGATGATTTAGTGTGCGCAACGCTGGCACCCAATAACACGGAGCACATTTATTTTGGTCTGGATGTAGATAAACAACACGAGGAAACGCCACTGTATCTTCAGGATATTGTCTACTGCCCTGTCTGCGGAGAAATGCTGGAGCCGGAATATCTGCGTTATAACCATATCGGCAGACTGCACTGCACCAAGTGTGACTTCCATTCCCCTGACCCTGACTTTGTGATTACCGATGTGGATAAAGATAATAATACCTTTACCTTAAAGCATCACAACAAAGAGGAAGCCTATCATTTAATCAATGACAATGTTGTTAATCTATATAATTTCTGCGGTTTGATTGCGCTTCTGAATACCCTGGGGCTTTCCTATGAGCAGATTGCCTCAGGCTTTGAAAAATCCAAGATTGTGAAAACCCGTTACGATAAATTGCAGTCCGGTGATTTAACGATTACAATGCAGCTTTCAAAGGGACAAAATCCCACCGCTTGCGCTAGATGCTTCAGCTATGTTTCCAAATGTCCCGGAGAAAACAAGGCTATCATCTTTGTAGGTGACGATTTTGAGGCGTCTGAAAGTCCCTGTTGGTTCTTTGACAGTAATTACGCTTACTTGAAAGACTCCTCAATTAACCAAATTATCTTCTCCGGTCCCAGATGTAAGGACCAATATTTGCGCGCGCAGCTTGCCGGAATTGACACAGATAAAATCAAGACTATCTCTGACTCTACGGCAGGAACGACCTTGTTGGATACAGAAATTTCCAAAGATATTTATGTATTGTACGGTCCTTATATGGTGAAGCAAGCAAACATTGTCAAGGAAAAGCTGGTTGAATTAGGTATGGGGGTGTTGCGCAATGACAGTTGAGATTCTGTTCCAGGAAGTTTGCGGTCTTTACGGTGATAGCCAAAATCCCACATATTTGGAAGCCACACTGCCTGAGGCTAAATTTATCTATACCAAGCTCACCGATATCCCCTATTTCGTTGAAAATACGCCGGATATGATTTATATCGGCTGTATGAGCGAAGCTACGCAGCGAAGAGTGATTGATAAGCTTTCCGTCTATAAGGACAGATTGTGTCAATTGATTGACGCCGGAACACCGATTTTGGCTACCGGTAATGCCGGTGAAATTTTCACAAAACAGATTTCCTACGTTTCAGAAAATCTGACCAAGGACGGCTTAGGTATTTTCGATTTAACCGTAAAAACAGACTTGTTCAAGCGCTATAATTCTATGGTTTTGGGTGAATTTGAAGGATTAAAAATCGTTGGGTTCCGTTCTCAATTTAGTTTTATTTACGGCAACAATGATGAAAATTATTTTCTGAAATGTCTCCGTGGCGACGGCATAAATCCGGAAAGCAAGCTGGAGGGTATGCGGAAAAATAACCTGATTTGCACCCAGCTATTAGGCCCAATTTTACCGTTAAATCCCCTGTTTTGCGAGTATTTTATCCATTTGACAGGAACAACTGCCACTGCTGCTTATCGGCAGTCTGCGATGGATGCATACGAGCAACGACTGAAGGAGTTCTCTGACCCCAAGATTCCATTCAAACATGACTAAAAAACAGTGGTGCATAACCTATGCACCACTGTTTTTATTTTCCTCGGAATACAATCCACCTGCTGCCTATATAGTTTATAACAATTACAAAAACCATTGTAAGCAGCTTCCAAACATTCCCATTCCATTGCATAATATCTACGGCTAGCCACAAAATCGCCGTTTCCAGCACGCCGGAAAGAATACGACAACTGATAAACTTTACAAACTCCGGGACAACCACAGAGAAAGACCAGTTGTAACTTTTGAAAACAAACGGCTTATTGGTTAGAAATGCTACAATCACAGAAATAAGCCAAGCAACACTGTTGCTTATCAGTGCAGAAATGTGCAATAGATTAAACATTGGAAAATAGATTAAATAATTAACCAATGTTGTCAAAACGCCAAATATGAGATACAAAATAATATCCCTATGGGTTTTTAGCAGATTTTTGATTGTCTGAAACACACAGCTTCACCTCGCCGGTATAGATTAACATACATTGTCGAAAAAAACAACCGCATTGCTGCGGTTGTTCTTATCTTATTTCTCCAGTAATTTTTCCAGCGCAGCCAATTTTATGCAAGTGCAGAAAACACTCATAGCCTTTTCCAGTTCCTCCACCGGGGGAAGGCTGGGAGCAATACGAATGTTGCTATCCTGAGGATCTTTTCCGTAAGGATATGTAGCTCCTGCCGAAGTCATTACAACACCAGCCTCTTTACAAAGTTCCAGCGCACGGGTTGCTGTATGAGGCATTGTATTAAAGCTTACGAAATAACCGCCCTTCGGTTTGGCCCAATTGGCAATTTCAAGGGGCTTAATCTCCTCATCCAATGCGCGCAGTACCGCATCAAATTTAGGCTTCAAAATTGCAGCATGTCTCTTCATCACTTCCACGGTGGTTGCTTTATCCTTCAGGAAGCGCATATGACGCACCTGGTTAACTTTGTCATTGGAAATCATCGAAGCAGAGAAAAGCTTCAAGAAATAATCAATATTAGCCTTAGAGGATGCCAATACTGACACACCGCCGCCGGCAAAAGTAATCTTAGATGTGGAGGCAAATTCATAAACCATATCTGGATTACCGGACTTAGCGCACAGAGAAATAATGTCCGGAAACGGAACATAATCACCCTCAAACTCATGTACACAGTAGGCATTATCCCACATAAGGGCAAAGTCAGGAGCAGCCGGCTTCAAGGAAGCAAAACGGTTGATCGTTTCGTCAGAATAAATAATGCCGTCAGGATTGGAATACTTAGGCACACACCAAATACCCTTAACCGCAGGGTCCTTCACCAATTCCTCAACCATATCCATATCCGGGCCGGTAGCTGTCATGGGCACCGTAATTAACTCTGCGCCAAAGAATTCAGTAATACAGAAATGACGGTCATAGCCGGGGCTGGGGCACAAAAACTTCACACAAGCCTCCTTAGACCAGGGACGCTCGCTGTGCAAAAGGCCGTGGGTATATGCACGGGAAATCACATCAAACATCAATGTAAGGCTGGCATTTCCGCCTACAAATACTTCTTCAGGACGGCAGTCTAACATATCCGCCCAATATGCGCGCATACCGGGAAGACCGGCAAGCTCACCGTAATTACGTGCATCTATGCCATCAACGATGCACTCCTCAGCAGAGGTAACAGATGTCAGCATTTCGCTAACAGCATCCAGTTGAGCCTTAGAGGGCTTACCTCTGGAGATATTTAAGTTCAGGTTCTGGTCCTTGCAATTTTTAAATTCCTGCAAAGCCGCTTCGTAGGCTTGTTCCAGCTCCTGCTTGGTCATATCGGAATATTTTTTCATAAAAGCCACATCCTTACATATTTTATGTCTTATGCTCATTATTATAAACGTAATCGTGAATGTTTGCAACTACTATTTTTGGATAATAGCTTTCTGATACTTTGTCGTTCTGTACAATCAACAGATTGTTTTGCCTAATTTTTTGGGTAATTTTTTCCTTGCAATTTTGATAGGATTATCATAAAATCTACAGTGGAATATTTTTACAAGCTAACAAGAAAGGTTGTGCCACTATGAGCGACTATCTCAGCGTTCCTGAAATATTTGGAAGCGATTCTTTTAATGAGTCTACAATGCAACAGCGCCTTGCGCCTGATATTTTTAACGCCTGGAAGCAGTGCATTCAAAACGGCACAGCCTTGGATTTGTCTGTTGCAAACGAAATTGCAGAAGCTATGAAGCTTTGGGCAATTGAAAAAGGTGCGACGCACTTTACCCATTGGTTCCAGCCTATGACCGGCATCACCGCCGAAAAGCACGATTCGTTTATCACGCCGGACGGCCAAGGTAAAGTGCTTATGGAATTCTCCGGTAAAGAATTGGTCAGAGGTGAACCGGATGCCTCCTCCTTCCCTTCCGGTGGCTTGCGTGCCACCTTTGAAGCAAGAGGCTATACCGCCTGGGACCCCACTGCCTTTGCCTTTGTGAAAGACGGCAGTTTGTATATCCCCACCTGCTTCTTTTCCTACACCGGTGAGGCATTGGACAAGAAAACACCTCTGCTTCGTTCTATTGACGAGGTTTCCAGAGAGGCTGTCCGCATCCTGCGGTTATTTGGCGACCAGGAAACAAAGCGTGTGCATGTATCTGTCGGCGCTGAGCAGGAGTATTTCTTAATCCCTAAAGCAATCTATGCACAACGGGAGGATTTGCGTTTAACCGGCCGCACCTTATTCGGCGCAGCACCTCCCAAGGGTCAGGAGTTGGATGACCACTATTTCGGCAATATCCGCACCCGGGTTTCCAAATTTATGCGGGAGCTGGATGAACAGCTATGGAGATTGGGCGTACTTTCCAAGACAAAGCATAATGAGGGTGCGCCCTGTCAGCATGAGCTTGCCCCTATTTTTACTGACGCAAGTAATGCATGCGATGCCAATCAGCTGATTATGATGGTTATGAAAAAGTGTGCTGCCAAGCACGATTTGGTTTGTCTGCTTCACGAAAAGCCCTTTGCCGGTGTCAATGGCTCCGGCAAGCATAACAACTGGTCCTTATGTACAGATGCCGGCAAAAACCTTTTCAAGCCCGGCGAAACACCCAGACAGAATGCGCAATTTTTGGTATTCCTTGCCGCATTTATCAAAGGTATTGATGAATACCAAGACTTTCTTCGCTGTACAGTAGCATCTGCAGGCAACGATCACCGTCTGGGCGCAAATGAAGCACCCCCTGCCATTGTGTCCATATTCCTGGGTGATGAACTGACGGCTGTAGTAAACTCTATTATCAACGGAACGAACTACACAGACCCCAAGAAGAGCGTTATGCGCATTGGTGTGGATGTTCTGCCCTCCATTCCGAAGGACACAACAGACCGTAACCGTACATCCCCCGTTGCTTTCACCGGCAATAAGTTTGAATTCCGTATGCTGGGTTCCTCTCAATCTATCGCCGGTCCGAATATTGCCCTGAATACCATTATGGCTGAGGAATTAAGCAATTTTGCAGACATACTGGAAAAAGCTGATAATTTCGACGCTGCCCTGCAAAAGCTGATATGCGACACCCTGACAGCCCACCAGAGAATTATATTTAACGGAAACGGATATTCCGAACAGTGGCAACAAGAAGCCACACAGCGTGGTTTAAGCAATCTTCCAAATACCGTAAAGGCTTTGCCTGCTTATTGCAGTAAGAAAAATATTGAATTAGTAACAAAGCACGGTATCTTTACAGAGGCTGAATTCCTGGCCCGTTACGACATTCATCTGGAAGCCTACAGCAAGCTTATCAACATTGAGGCAAGAACCATGGTGGATATGGTGATGCACCAAATTTTGCCTGCTGCATTAAAATACTCCTCAGACCTTGCTGATAGCATCAATCGGAAGGAAAAAGCAACCGGCCACAAGCCCCTGACCGAAGTCACTCTCGTACAGCGTATATCCGAGGGATGTGACAGACTTTATCAGTTTAGCGAAAGTTTGTATGACAGCCTGAAGCAAGTTCCTGCGGGTAACCTGGAGGCTGCCACCTATTATAGCGAAGTCATTGTATCCGGTATGCAGTCCGTAAGAAAGGAAGCAGATTTGCTGGAAAAGCTTACCGCAAGCTCCTACTGGCCATACCCCACTTATTCCGATATGTTATTCTACTAAACAAACAGTTCCCCATCTTCCATAGAAGATGGGGAACTTTCTTATTTACCTGTTGAACCAAATCCACCGGCTGCACGCTGGGTTTCGTCTAATTCGTCTACCTCCTCATAGGAAGGGGTTAATACCGGCGTAATCACAAGCTGGGCTATTCTTTCACCGTGAGAAATCCTCTGTTTCTGCTGACCGTGATTATGCAGAACCACCATAAATTCTCCACGATAGTCGCTGTCAACAACGCCAACTTTATTTGCAGGCGCTAATCCACGCTTACAGGCAAGTCCACTTCTGGCGTAAATAAGCCCAGCGCAGTTCTTGGGAAGCGCCATAGACAGGCCTGTGGGAACAAAGCAGGATTCACCCGGTGCTATTTCTAAATCCTCATCCAGACATGCATATAAATCCGCACCGGCAGCCTCTAAAGAGCCGTAGGTCGGCAAGATTGCCTTTTCTCTAAGCTTCTTAACATAAATATTATCCATTATATATCCTCCGTATTTTTCTATTGGAATATATACCGATCCAAAAAATCACAAATCATTTTGGTATAGCGCTCCCGGTCCTGTATAAAGCTGTGACCGTGGGGGGCATCTTTCACCAAAAGTAATTCCTTTTCCGAAGTACAAGCCTGATAGCCCTCTTCTGTCATTCTGCAGGGCACAAAATCATCCCCTGTTCCGTGGACCATCAAAACCGGCAATCGGCTATTTTGAAGAACCTTTCTTGTATCACATTCATAAAGACTAAAGTCAGCGAAAATGCGTGCGCAAAGCTCTGCAACCCAAATAGATGGTACTGCCGGCAAATGGGTTACAGCACGGAAGACCTGACTGACGATTTCCTTTGGAGAAGTAAAGCCACAGTCGGCGACAATCCCCTTTACATTCTCAGGAAGGTCTTTGTCCGCCAAATACAGCATTGTGGAAGCACCCATAGACAAACCATCCAGCAAGATGGGAAGCTCACCGAAATTACGGTTATGATAGTCAATCCAGCACTGCATATCCCGGCTTTCCTTCACGCCAAAGGTGATATACTTTCCCTCACTTTTCCCGTGACTTCTGTGGGTAGGAAGCAGGATGTTCATACCCATCCGGTGATAAAAGTCCATCGCACAGCCAAAATCTATCAGCACTGTACTGCGGTATCCGTGGGCAAACAAAACTGTGCCCTTGGGATTCTCCGCCGGTATCCACAATGCGTGAAGACGCAAGCCGTCTTGATTGGCAATGTAAACATCCAGAGATTTATGCTCCTTGAGCCAATTGCTGGACTGAACAATATAATCGTAATACTGCGCAAAACGAGTCTTTTTTATCGCCTTTTCATCCAACCAGGGTATTTCCTTTCTTCTGAGGCAAGCTGCAAAAAAGAGGTATGCACCACTGACGAAGGATAAAACCACCAACGATAAAATAATAAAGATAACGATTTTCATGCCTTACTCCCCGGAACCAAGTTTTCCAAACCAACGAAATGTCATCGGCCAAAGCACTCCGGCGGAAATCACCACGAAGAAATAGCGAATTACTCGACCGAAGCTTTCACCAAAAAGAAAGTTAAGAGGCACTTTCAAGGCTTCTTTCACCAAAAGCAGGAAAAGAAGACCAAAAACAACCTTGAGAATTTGCACCCACCAAACTGCTTTCGTTTCAAACTCTAACCATTTTTTATCCAAAACATACACTGCAAATAATCCAAGCACTGCGCCAGATAGACTTAGGGCATTTTCACGGCCGGATTCCAGTAGCTTCAGATCTACATCTGCAGGAAAAGCGTAAAGATAGGAAAAGCACAAGAACCCTGCTGAAAGCAAAGTAAAACACGCCAATACATAGGGCATGAACCTACCGTCACAGTCCAAAATAAGAGGCTTTAGAAGAAATACCAATCCAATTGCAATCAATGCCGCTACCAGGACATCCTTTGGGGTGTGAACGCCTAAATACATCCTTGTAAAAGGAACTAGTACTGAAATAACGATTGCTGTAATCTTCAGCCAGCGCTGCTTGGTAAGTAAAGCGATGCCCAAATAAGTAGAAACTGCACTTTGTGTGTGACCACTGGGAAAGCTGTATCCCCCAGCTCCCTCCCGAGCCGCCTCCACTATAGTAAAGCTCTCATCCAAAACCCAAGGTCTTGGAATTCGATACCAAAGCTTCAGAAACTGGTTGATGACGGTACCACCCAATCCCAAAACAATAAAATAATACCCTTTTTTCTTATCAATGCACCAAAACAGCACAACGGCTACAATCAGAAAAAATGCCATAGAACCCAGCTCGGTAACCAATAGCATCATTTTATCCAAAAGCGGAAACCTCACTTTTTCCAATAACCGTAAAAATTCCATAACTACACCTCGATTCCATACATATTATAACACTGTTTACAAAAATGTAAAGTTTCCGAGGTTAAAACTAAAGGCAGATATATTGAGTTTTTTACGAACAAGGAGTATAATAGATATATAACCAACAAAAAGAGGCGATACTATGTTTTCTGACCAGCCCCACTGCCATTATCACAAATCACCCTTAGTTGAAGTAATTTGTCAACTGCGTTTTCCCCAAATCCTAACAATCAGCACCAATCCTCCTGCGGATTTTCAGGAGGCGATTCGGTCTCAATTTCCCAAATATTCTGCCAATGCTTCCAAACCAGCCGTGGAAAACCAAGCACAGCCTCCGATTATCAACCACCAATTCTCCTCCCTGGACGGAACATGGCGTGTAAATTTAACAAGCGGATTTATCTCCCTTTCCACAAACGCCTATACAACCTGGGAGGAATTTGCCGACCGACTGGATGGACCTTTAGCCGCATTTATCAAAATATACAAACCGGCTTGCTTTGAGCGAGTGGGTCTTAGGTATATGAATTTCTTTTCCAGGGAAAGACTATGTCTGGTAGGTACACCCTTCCGGGATATGTTCACTGCCCAGTATCTTGGTCTGATGAATGAAGAGACGCTGCCCGAAGAAAGCTTCAGCCGCAGCAGTGTTGATGCGGATGTATCCTTAGGAAACGGTTGCCGTGTTCAAATACACGCCGGACCCGGTCTTGTGAAAAAAAGCGGCACTCCCTCCAATGAGGTCCATTTTATTTTGGATAACGACTTTTATATGCCCGGAAATATTCCGGTAAATTACTCTGCCGGTGCTCTGCAGACCCTGCATAATAAAATATTCCCGGTATTCCGAGGCGCTGTTACAGAGCTATTGCACAACGCAATGGAGCCGGATGAGCTGTAAAGGAGAAAATTATGCCTATTTATTCCCCATATTACTACGGTTTTGACTGGACATATATCATACTGGTACTCCCCTGCCTGATACTTTCCCTGTGGGCCAGTGCTCGGGTGAACAGCACCTTCAAACGCTACTCCGGTCAAATATCTGCAAGAAGGATTACAGGCGCACAGGCCGCGCAGAGAGTCCTGCAGGCAAATGGTGTTTTAGGTGTGCGCATTGAGCGTGTCGCCGGAAAACTAACAGACCATTATGACCCAAAGTCCAATGTAATTCGTCTTTCTCAGGATGTTTACGACAATGCATCTACTGCCGCAATCGGTGTGGCCTGTCACGAAGCCGGACATGCTGTGCAATACGCACAGAATTACGCACCTATTAAGCTCAGAGCCGCAATTATCCCTATAACCAACATCGGCTCCCGTTTGGCTATGCCTTTGATTTTAATCGGCGTTCTTTTCACAGCTCTCGGAAGCTTCTCCGATACCATAATCTATATCGGCATCGCATGCTTTGGTCTTTCCCTTGTGTTTCAGCTTGTGACCTTGCCTGTTGAATTTAACGCCAGCAGAAGAGCGATGATTGCCATTCGGGACAGCAATCTTTTAACAGACGAGGAGCAAAGAGGTGCCAGGAAAACACTTTCCGCCGCCGCAATGACCTATGTAGCTGCAACTGCCGTTTCCTTGGTACAATTACTGCGGTTAGTTATGATATTTGGCGGCCGCAGAAGGAACGATTAAGCCTTATTTTTCCGCCCCGGTATTGACATCCGGGGCGGAATTGTTTATACTTATCCAGTATGAAAAATATGAATTGTAGGAAATAGGAGGCGCAATGGCTGGAGGTAAACACATTCTGGGCAAAGGGAAAACCCGGAGAGTTTTTGGCACCGCCAAGGTTGGCGACAGAGGCCAAATTGTCATTCCCAAGGAAGCGAGAGACCTGTTCAAAATTCAGGCCGGTGACACCCTGCTGATACTGGGTGAAGAAGATACCGGACTGATTGTATCAAAGCCGGAAGTTCTCAGCGATATTGCAAACAAACTATTCCAAAATATGAAAAACGAGGATCAATCCAATGAATGAAATGATAGAGCTATATACCAATATGGGCATTTCTCCCAAGGTATATGAATACGGCGAAAAAACCATTGAGCACCTAAAAGAGCGTTTTGCCCAGATTGACAAAGTTGCCGAATATAATCAGGCAAAGGTTTTATCTGCAATGCAGAAAAACAGAGTATCTGCTGCCTGCTTTGCCGCAACCACCGGTTATGGCTATGACGATGTGGGCCGCGATAACTTGGAGCGTGTGTATGCAGATGTATTCCACACCGAAGCGGCGCTGGTTCGTCCCCAAATCACCTGCGGCACTCACGCATTGACTGTGGCACTTTCTGCCAATCTGCTGCCCGGTGATGAGCTTTTGTCTCCCGTGGGTCTGCCCTATGATACATTGCAGGAGGTAATCGGCATTCGTGAAAGCCCTTGCTCCTTAAAAGAATAGGGTGTCAGCTATAATCAGGTAGATTTACTGCCTGACGGCAGCTTTGATTACGAAAATATTCGCAAGGCAATTAACCAAAAAACCAAATTGATTACCATTCAGCGCTCCAAGGGCTATTCCACACGCCCCACATTCTCTGTGAAGCAAATTGGAGAATTGATTGCATTTGTCAAATCCGTTAAACCGGAATTGATTTGTATGGTGGATAACTGCTACGGTGAGTTTGTGGAAACCATTGAGCCCTCTGATGTGGGCGCCGATATGGTAGTGGGCTCCCTGATTAAAAATCCCGGCGGCGGATTAGCTCCTATTGGCGGCTATATCTGCGGTACTGCCGAATGCGTTGCAAGATGTGCCTACCGGCTGTCTGCTCCCGGACTTGGTCAGGAGGTTGGCGCGAACCTTGGTTTAATGACTTCCCTGTATCAAGGCTTCTTCCTGGCACCTACTGTGGTTGCCAGCGCT
Organism: Faecousia sp.; assembly: GCA_045653685.1. Classification (GTDB taxonomy): domain Bacteria; phylum Bacillota; class Clostridia; order Oscillospirales; family Oscillospiraceae; genus Faecousia. The sequence goes on along the minus strand of JAZOME010000013.1, from coordinate 80,944 downwards.
GAAAAAGGCGCAATTTTTGCCGCAAATCTGTATGAGCCCTTGGGTTTTCATTGTGTACCCAATGCCACAGAAACCCGTCACGACATTATTCAGGCAGTGGAGCTAAAATCCGAGGAAGGTATGATCGCTTTCTGTAAGGGTATTCAGGCAGCCGCCCCGGTGGATTCCTTTGCCACTCCCCTGCCTTGGGATATGCCCGGCTATAATGATAAAGTAATTATGGCCGCCGGCGCATTTATTCAAGGCTCCTCCATCGAGCTTTCTGCTGACGGTCCTATCCGTGAGCCCTATGCCGTGTATTTCCAGGGTGGTCTTACCTGGCAGCACGCAAAACTCGGCATCTTGATGAGCTTACAAAAACTTGTGGATGCAGGTCTTATTAACATATAAAGGAGAAATAAATATGTCTTGGTTCTTTTTTTCCGTTGCAACTGCTATTTTATGGGGTATTGCAGAGCTGTTTTATAAAAAAGGTGCTCGCCCCGACGAAAAATATTCCCATCTGAAAATCTGCGTTTGGGTTGGCATAATCATGGGTGCACACGCAGTATTTACTCTGCTCACCCAGGATATTAACTACAATCCCATGAACATCCTTTGCTATCTGCCGGTTTCTCTGTTTTACATCATCTCCATGGCATTCTCTTACTTTGGAATGCGTTTTCTGGAAGAATCTATCTCCGACCCCATTGAGAATACCGCAGGTGTTATTTGCACCCTTCTGTTTGTCATATTTATGAAGGAAAGCATTTCCCTTCTGACTTGGATTTCCATTGCTATTATTACAATCGGCGTTGTGGGCGTTGGTTATCTGGAAAACCACGGTGAGACTGTACGGAAGAAAAAGCTTGGCAAAACTTTGGCTGTAGTTGCCTTCTGTATGCCCTTTGTGTATGCACTGCTGGATGCTTTTGGCACCTTCCTTGACGATGCCTTCTATCTGATTGAAGATGTGGCAGCCTCTCCCTTGGTGGATGTCACCGCCGATACCATTGAGGCTGTTGCCAACACCAGCTATGAATTAACCTTTGCCGCCTTTGCCCTGGTGCTGTTTATCTTTATGAAAGCGAAAAAGGTGAAGTTTGGTCCTCTGCCGACACATCGGGATAAAATTGCCGCCGCAGTTTTTGAAACTGCCGGACAATTCACCTATGTATATGCGCTGGGTGGAAACGATGCCGTTGCTGCCCCCATTCTCTCTTCAGTATGTGTAGTTTCCCTGCTGCTTTCCCGAATCTTCTTGAAGGAAAAGCTCTCCTGGAAAACCTACATCTTCATTACGATTGTCATTATTGGTATCCTTCTTTTGGCGATCAGTGAAGAGCTGTAGGCCTAAAGATATTAAAAACCCGGTGTCGCACTTAAAGCGACACCGGGTTTTATTAAGCTCTATCCTTTTTAATTTTGCGGTAGATTTCCAGTGGAGCAAACATAACCAGCAAAACTGCCGCAATCAGCACCGGGAAACCGTACAGATGATTTCCCCACATCTGCTCAAACAAATACAGTGGGTTACCCGGGTCAGCACTCATCAGGAACATAAAATTCGTATCCAAGCACATATTGACCGCATAAATGGGTATTGCCATTGCTATCAGTAAAAGCAGATACTTTGGAATATCCTTTGCTTTCGGAATGATCTCTCCTGAAATTACCAACACCAGAGGATACAGGGCTAAAAGAATATGAACTGTAAAACTATGCAGATGCATAAAGTTGCCAATGGGCAAGCTTGTCCAGGTGGGGAACAACAATGCAGCCAGTGTGGCAGGGATGGCAATGGTGTACAGGTATCCGCCCAAAAGCTTTGACGGCTTCCACGCATGAAAAGCAATCAGGAAGATATTGATGCTACACAGATGAAGCGGCAAATAATCTGCCGAGTATCGGCCGCCAATTACCAGCATCACAACCTTAAACAATTCATCAGCAACCAGCAAAACAGCCATTACTATTCGCCAGTTTTTTCGTCCTCTTTCCCCTAAACGTCTGTAAAGAAAGCAATTTACAACCAAAACGACCAGAAAGAAAGCCAACCAAACGAAATGCAAAGCGCCAAAATGTGACCAGCCTAAGCCGGACGGTATCGATCCCGTTGTATCTAAGAAATATTGCATATTAATCACCCTTTGTTGTATTCAGATTACAAAGAGCAAGCTTTGCCTGCCTTGGTAACCTCTTAATTTGAAATTCTCGCCGTAATGCTTGGGAGTGGTCTTCGCAGTCTTCCGTGTAAAGCAAGGTTAGAGGTCCTCTGCCCCTTGTGTACTTTGCCCCTTTTCCCAAACGATGGGCCTGCAATCGTTTCTCCAAATTGTCCGTTATCCCGGTATAAAGCGTGTCATCCTTACACCGCAAAATATAGAGCACCCAATGTTTATCCATATGACAACCTCGTTTACTCTGCCAAGAGTATCTTCGCGTTTCTTTTATTATAATTCTTCCATAAAAAAATAGCAACCAAAAGATTGACACAATTATGGATATAGGATATATTGTACAGCGAATGGAGGTAATGATTATGGAAATTACTATTGGAATGAAGGGCGAAGCTTCCACCCTTGTGGAAAGAGAGGATACAGCACTGGAAGTTGGTTCCGGGAGCCTTTTGGTTTATGCAACGCCCTGTATGGTTGCGCTTATGGAAGGTGCCGCCTGCGAGGCTATCAGCGAAGCTCTGCCGGAGGAAAAGACCTCTGTAGGCATCGAGCTGAACATCTCACATCTGTCCGCTACCCCCGTAGGACTGTCTGTTCGTGCTGAAGCTGAGGTAACTGCAGTGGAAGGCAGTATCATCACCTTTCAGCTTACCGCCTATGACGAAGCCGGAAAAATCGGTGAAGGCACACACAAGCGTGCGATTATTGCCACCCAGCGTTTTCTGGATAAAACCTACTCAAAATTATAAAAAAGACCTCCAATGGAGGTCTTTTTTATTGCATTAAATAACCTTTACAAAGCTTCCGGTATGGAAGAAATAAAGCAATGCAGAGCGAACCGGCTTTTCGTAAATTCTTGATAATGCCGTCGCATAGGTTTGGATTTGATTTTTGTACTTCTGTGCCGCAGCCTCAACATCACCACCCAAAACACGGTCCGTCTTAAAATCCAGAACAGTAATACTGTCCTCAAAAATCAATGCGCAGTCCACTACGCCTTGAAGCAGGATCTTCTCGTCATCCACACCGTCGCAGTAATTTCCTGCATCATCCAAAATCGAAAATTTGAATTCCCGAATGACATTTGGGTGGGTGCGCACCATTGCACCGATATCCGTCTGAAAGAAGTCCAGAATGCTTTGGACATTCAGCATAGCTCCTTCTTCCCGGGTGATGCACTTTTGTTCCACCAAGCGCTGAATTTCCGCCTCTATGCCCAGCAGACTGTCACATTGTGCTAAGCGGACGTAGCACATCACTCTGTGAAGCAGATTGCCGTAAACAGAACCGGAGACATCCTTACTGATGAAGCTGGGTTTTCTCCAAGAAGGCGCTACAAACTCCCTCTGCTGCGCCTGCTCTGAAGCCTCCGCATCCTTTCTGCGACCCTTCATTTGCGTTGCCGTCTGCTTAGAAGGTGTCTGCGTTGCGGGCTGGAACGGATAGACAAAATGCAGATTGCGGTTTATATGCCGGATTTTTTCTTCAGAAAGGCGCTTTACAGCAGTCTGAGGTGCAACATCCATTTCACGTTCTGCAATATCGCCGGGAATCACACGCCAAAAATCACCGCCCTTAGTAAATGCCGTCTGCAAAATCCAATCGCCAAAGCAGTCTGCATCCATTGTGAGCTGTTCCTGCTGAGAAATGCCAACGCTGTATCTCTTCTTCTCCAGCTTTTCTGCCACATTTTTTTCGGTATAGGTCATAATCAGCCTATCCTGCGCACGGGTCATTGCCACGTACAGCACACGCATTTCCTCAGAAATACTCTCTGCCATAATCTTTTGTGCAATGGCCTGCTTGGCTAGCGTGGGATACCGGACGGCATTTCTCTTGTCCACACAGGCAAGGCCCAAACCAAAATGCTTATCACACAGCACCTGGGCACGGGCACTTTCCATATTGAAATCCCTGGAGAGTCCACATAAGAATACCACCGGAAATTCCAGTCCTTTGGATTTATGAATGCTCATAATCTGCACAGCATTCTCACCGTTAGGCTCAACCGCAACATCCACACCACGGTTTTCCAGAATAGTTAAATGCTCCAAAAAGCGATTAAGCCCACCGCCTACAGAAGCCTCATAACTCGATGCCAGCTTACAGAAATTCTGCAAATTCTCACAACGATCAACTCCGTCAGGCATTGCCGAGTAAATGCTGTCCATATGCGTTTGAGAAAGAATAACCATTAAAAGCTGCGCCAGATTACTCATTTGCGCTTCCCCACGCAGAACATTCAATAGCTTCATAAATTCGCATACCTTTGGATGATCCGATTTCTCCAAAGCCTGGAACATACTGGTATACTTACTTTTTCCACGAATTTGCGCAATCTCGTTGGCAGTAAACCCAATTACACGGCTGGTCAAAACAGATAAAAGCGGAATATCCTGCAACGGATTATGTATCACCTGCATAAAGCTTCGCAGAACCTCAATTTCTTCTGTCTGCAGCATATCGACTGTTCCGCCACTGACACAGCGCACACCCCGCAGCTCTAACGCCGACTGGTATACGCCTCCCACAGAGCCGGGTGAGCGAAGCAGAATTGCAATGTCCTCCGCACATATGGGTCGAAAGCCGTCCTTGGAACGAACCATATGTGTACCATCCAATAAGGAAACAATCTTATCTGCTACAAATCCAGCCTCATAGGCATACACATCATCATTGCCTTCAATGGCATATAGCTCTACTTCCCGTTCCGTGTTTTCCGGGTGCAGAACGCCCTCGTTCAGCTTTTCGTCGTCGCCATAAATAAGACCGCCAACCTCTTTGGACATGCAAACGGAAAATACATCATTTACAGCAGAAATCACATTGCCGGCTGAACGGAAGTTACTGCTAAGAAGAATTTTTCTGCCTTTATCTTCCGACGTGCCCTCAGAAGAATATGTTTCATACTTCTCCAGGAAGATTCCGGGGTCAGCTAATCGGAACTGGTAAATTGACTGCTTGACATCGCCAACCATAAAGCAATTGCGTTTTTTGAATGTCAAAGCACTAAAAATGGCATCCTGTACGGCGTTGGTATCCTGATACTCATCCACCATAACCTCTCGGAAGCGTTCACCAATTTCGTCTGCAATCTTCGTGATACAATTTCTGTCCTTACCGGTTAACAAATCCAGGGTTTTGTGCTCCAGATCGCCAAAATCCAAAACCCGTCTGCTGCGCTTTGCGTCGGCATACGCCTTGTCAAATCTGCGAACCAGCGCAATAAGGCCACGGACAGCACTTTGATTTTGCGCAATATCAGATAATAGCTGTGCGCTGTTCATTGTAAAACGGCGCAGTCTTTTCCCAAGACCTTTTTTGCAATTATCACGAATAGTCTTAATCTGTTCCTTTAGCTCCGGTTCATCGAACTTCGTCGGGAAAGTCAAACGGCCGTAATCAATATCGCTGTTTTCTACGATACTATCCCAGGTCTTACAACTGCGAAGCACCGAAAGCTGATCTAAAGTCTTTCCCAGCAGGTCAACTACCTTAGGACAACTACCGGCATCCAGGCAGGAAATTCCCCGGTTCAGCGTTTTCATTTGCAGATCCAAATACCGATGTAAATCCGCAATTAAGTATTCGCCCCAGGGCGTTTCAGACGCATCTGCAGCGCCGTTTGTTTCTCCCACAGAAATACACCAATCCAGCCATTTTTCAGGATTTAGGTGACACCTGGCGCTGCTATATACCTTCATCATAATATCCGGTATCTGCCGGTCATCTCTGCCAAAGCCCTGACTGTCAATGAATGCACAAAAATCCGGGTCCTGGTCAGCCTGGTCATAGGCACTGTCCAAAATTTGTTGCAGAACACGGCTCATAAGTGCAAAGCATTCATCCTCGTCTGCAACCCGAAAATCAGCAGAGATATCCAATCTGTAGGCATATTCCCTTAAAATATCCGTACAAAAAGCGTGCACAGTAGAAATTTTTGTCAGGTAAAGACGCTGGAGCTGATGCTGCAAATGACGGTTATCCGGATTGGCGGCAACCGCATCGGTTAGCCGCTTTGCTATCTTTCCACGAAGCTCCGATGCTGCTGCCTTTGTATAGGTGATAATCAGAAAATCGTCAATATTTGCAGGCTTTACAGGGTCATCCAAATAACGCAAAAGTCTGTCAACCAGAACCTTGGTCTTTCCGGATCCGGCGGCGGCTGACACCAGCAGCCTTCCGCCCCGATGTTCTACTGCTTGCTTTTGTTGCGCAGTTAATTGCTCAGCCATTGCCCTGCACCTCCTTTTGGACATCTTCCCAAAATCTTTGCGCTGTCATAGTCTTGAAATTTCTTCTACCCTCCACAGTTTCCAAATGGCAAATGCTTGTATAAGGGCAGAAGCTACAGGCATTATGACTGCTGCCACGGGTATAGGGATTGGCAGTGATATCACCGTTGGCAATATCATCCACCATCTTACCCAAAAGGCCAAAGACATATAATTTCAGAACCGCCAACTGCTTTTCGTCAGCCAAGTCGCCGGAAATTGTGCCATCCTTTTTCCGGGTTATGGGCAAGCGAATAACCGCTTCCCCGTGCTCCATAGCTTCCAAAACCTCGTCATTATCCAACAGAAGACCCTTTCGTTTCCAAAGCTTCCTCCGTTCCGACGCAGCTTCCTCATCCGTTAAAACGCTGTCTGCGGAGACCAAAGGAACACGGGCAGGAAAATATTGCACACCGGCAGGCTTGCGATTTTCGCCCAACATGTTCTCCCCCTCCTGTTCCAGGGCGAACAAATAAAGAAGCATCTGAAGTCCCAAACCGTTAAAAATATCGCAGTAGTCAAAATCCTTCTTTCCGGTCTTATAGTCTACCACCCGGAAATATAAATTCTGCCCATCCTGCCAAACATCCACACGGTCGACAAATCCACGCAGCTTTGCCTGCATTTTCGTTCCTGAAACACAAATGGAGGGCATAGTTTCGTCGTCACCAAAACCCACCTCAAAATCAAAGGGTTCAAAGTCGGAATTTTGCAGTTCTTCCCAAAGCTCCTGAACAATCCTGGTTAATTCTGTGCTATTACGATGGAACAAGTAAGTTAAGCGCTGAGAGTCAATATCTCTAAAACGCTCAGTAGCGTAGGCAACGGAATGCTTCTGCGCAATCTCTAAGGTTTCTTCCAAAGACACATTCTTAAAACCGCCCATCGTCTTTATTTCTCGGGCGGTATTTTCCAAAACAGCGTGAACATAGGTGCCAAATTCTGCCGGGTCTACCGCAGCAGGTTTTTGCTCCTTTGTACGCAAGCCGTAGCGCAGGAAATAAGCCAGTTTGCAATCCGCCAATTTGTCCACCTGAGATGCCGACAATTTAAGCGTATTCCCATACAGTTCATAAATGTTCTCCGGCGCTACGCTTCCCAAGGTATGCTTTGTCTTTTGGAAGATATTCTGATATTGCTGGTTCACTCCCAATTCTTCCGCTTCCGCTTGTGCATCCATACTCACCAGGTAGGCACCAGCCTCCAGCGAGTCGCACAACGCGGTGCTGATTTTGGAATCTACGGAAATTTCATTGCCGATTGCCTGCATACGCTGATAAATAAAGGAAGTCTGTCCGCCCGGACAGCTAACGGTCACTGTTTCGGTTGCACCGGAAACCACGCCGTAAATGTCCGCAAATTCAGCCTGCAGGCCCTCCAAAGAACCGCCGGTTAGCGGAACGCCCAACTGACGCAACGCTACACGCTCCTGGTCAGACAGAATACCGGTGGCTCCTGCGTATCCGGGGAAAGCGCCTTCTATCGCACCCAAAAGTAACAGGTGCTTACTCTGCTGGCAACGCATTGCACTGACAGAACCCACTGTTACCGAATCCAACACTGGGGGAATTGTACCCACATCATATTGACTTAACAGCAAGCGGAAAAGATGGGTAAAGGTATCGCTGTCCCATCCCGTTTGACCTAACACATCAAAAAGCTGCTCCAATGCGGAAATCAAAATTTCCCAAAGCTGATTGAGAATCTGCGCATTGCGCAGGTCTCCCCGGCTGTCCAGCTCACTTGCCAGCAAATCCAGGCGCTGTTGCAGGGAAATCTCTTCAAAGAACGCATAAAGCGCCAATACTTGTTGGGACAGCTTACTTGCGTTGCGGAATTTATCACGCAAATTGACAAGAGGTTGTAACGCCTCCTCACGCAGTGCATTAAAAAGCTCCAAGGTCTGCTTGGACTTTTCATCCCATTCATAACCTAATCCGTCCGGGTGATACTGCCAGTTTTGCAGCCATCTGCCACCGCTAATGCTCCAAAGCTTTGCATAATTTTCTAAGCGGTCTGCATCCGGCAAAGCAACCGGAGAAAGGGAGGATTTCAAATAGGTAATTACATCCTGCTGTTCAAAGCCGCCCAGCGCAGTATCCATTGCGGCCAAAACAGTTGCGATAACCGATTTTTCCAAGATACTCTCTGTGCCGGAAAGATAGGCCGGAATATGGCATCTGTCAAACACCATCTTAATTGTATCGTGGTATGCAGCCGAATCCGTGCAAACAACGCTGATATCCCGATATCTTGCTCCGTCACAAACAAGGTCTTTAATTCTTTGGGCAGCAGACAAGCACTCCTGATATACCGTCTCTGTACGGTACAATGTGAGCACTTTTTCAGGCAGCTTTTCAGACAGCGCACCCTGAAAAATCTGCTTGCGCAAAGGAGAAAGGGCATCATTACCGGGTTGCACCAGTTCAATCTCCACAGGAACGCCACATTTTTTTGCAAAATTCAGCATCTGCAATGCCGTATCCGACGCTTTTTCAAAGGCAATCTGCCGAGAGCCAATGCAGTCACAGTTAAACCCAACCACAACTTGAGCAGAATGTTTGATTAAATGCTCAATGATTGCCATATGCTGTCTGGTAAAATCCGGAAAACCGTCTATGTAAAAAATATGCTCCTTTGCAAAATCGCAGTCTTCCAGCTCTTCCAAAAGCCATGTCATTTGGTCATTAGGGTCCTTTTTACCGTTAAGGCACAACACGTCGTAGCATTCCAAAATCAGCGAAAGCTCCTCAAGCTTTTGTGCCAAACTGCCCTCGGTCTTTTTAGAGGCCGCCATTAAGTCGCTTGACGAGATACAGCACCGCTTGAACTCATCCACCGCATCCACAAGGCCGGAAAGAAACTCCGGCTTCGTCTCCACAGAGGCATATGCCTTCAGCTTGCTGTGTAGCTGTCTTGTAGCAGATGCCATAGCCACCAAGCGACCGCCATTGTCCAAGCATTCCTCCATACGGTGTCCAACACTGGAACACACCCGGTCGCAAAGTCGAGTAAACGAAACAACCTCAGCATATAAGCTTGCGGTATCCCCTGCAATGGTACAAAGTCTGCGTTCCATGTCATGACTGATAAATTCCGGAACAATCAAAATTTGTCCAGCCAGTTTGTTTTTAACATCCTCAGAAATACGATATAAAATCTCATCCCGGTTTTTAATCCAATCTGTACCCAGAAGTAAGGTTAGCATAAGCGTCTCCCCTTTCTGAAACAATCATACCACAACTTCTGTCCTTTTAATAGGACAAGATTAAGAAAAATGAAAGAAATTTTCAACTTTCCCGAGGCAATCCAGAATAAAGAACCGAATTTTGTATCCATTTTCACCGGATACTGTAGCAACTACCCCTTCCTGAAAACCAGCCTCTACAGCCATATCCTGAAATTCATCATTTGTGGCAGGTATGCACAGCGTCGGAAATGCCACGCACCACCAATTCTTGCCTTCTGCTTCCCCTAATTCTATTTTCAGTGCCTGATAAATTCCGGAAGGTAGAGAAAAGGTTTCATAATCCCGCCGGGAAAAAGCCTCCTCCACCAAAGTCGCTGCTGCCTTGTACTGGGCCTTAACAGAGGCAAGTGCAGAATTGGCAACATCCTCAATTTCCGACATATGTGCCTGCAAAAACGACTTTGCCTGCTGCGTTGTGGTAATTTCCTTCATATGCTCGTCCAGAAATGCAATCACTGCATCCCGAACCACTAATTTGTTACTTTGGTCAACGCTTTCGTCAGAATTGGCGATAATGTGCATACGGATTAAATTCTCCTGTAATTGCTTTTTATCCGCAATTAAGCCGCCAAGCAGGAATATGGATACTATAAAAGCAGATAATAAAGCAAAATGTATCAGTTTTTTCATAAAAAACACCGTCCATACTGAAATAATTCCAGTATGGACGGTTTTCGGTATCATTATACAGGTTTGGCAATAAAAACCTGAGGATAGTTCTCCTTCAGCATATTACAAATAACCGCCGCATATTCAAAATCCTGGACAATAGCAAATACCGCAGAACCGGAGCCGGTCATCTGATAGCCAACTGCACCATAACTATTGAAGATGGATTTAATGTAATTTAGCTCCATATGCTCCTTCGTGACAATGGGGTCGAAAACGTTATGCAAATTTTTGCAAACCTTTTCCAAATCACCGGCAAGAAGTGCGCTTTCCATAGCCATATTATCCGGACGCTTTCCAATAACCTCACTATCCATTTTTTGATAGAGTTCCGGCGTGGATACCGAAAAATCAGGCTTGCAGATTACAAAAACACAATCCGGCATATCTGCCAGCTTACGCAATCGCTCCCCTCGCCCTTCCACCATTGCCGTTCCGCAGATCGTGCAAAACGGAACATCGGAACCAACCTGTGCGCCAAGCTCTGCCAAAGCCAATATAGACAGTGGATTCTCGTAATGTCTGTTCAGTGCTCTTAACACCGCAGCAGCATCTGCACTGCCGCCGCCCAAGCCTGCCTGGGAGGGTATGCGCTTTGTAATGCGGATTTCCAATCCCTGCGGATCCTTTCCCAAGGCATCAAAAAACACCTTGGCGGCTTTCCAAGCTAAATTGCTTTCATCGGTAGGAATATCCGGCTTATCGCAAAGAAGCTTCCACGCTTTACCGGTACCAATATCAATTTCAATATCGTCACGAATGGAGATTGTCTGCATAACGCTTTTTATGTCGTGATATCCGTCACTGCGCTTGTCAAGCACATCCAGTGTTAAATTGATTTTCGCATATGCGCCTTCGAATAATGTAGTCATAGTAGAAATATTCCTTTTCTTTTTTTCCTATTATACCTTTATATGCGAATATTTGCAACGAAAAATATCCACGAATATAATCTATTTTTCCGGGTATGCTACCAATATCCAAAAATCAGAAATGGAGGTATAAAAATGGATACCATTGCGTTGATTCTTTCTATCATCGGTTCTCTTAACTGGGGCTTGGTGGGCATTTTTAAGTTCGACCTGGTAGCTTGGCTGTTTGGCGGTCAGGATGCCATCCTCAGCAGAATTATCTATGCCCTGGTGGGTCTTGCCGGTCTGTGGTGTATTTCTCTGCTTTTTCGCAGAGGCAGACAGCAAATCGACGGCGAATAAGAATAATAGCGGCGGCGTCCTGTCGGATGCCGCCGCTAAATTACGCATTATTATCTAACATGAACCCTGCAGTCAACCTTCGTGCCGTTGTATTCTGCATGAACGGTAGTACTTCCTTTTGCAACACCTGTAACAACGCCGTTTTCAATTTTTGCCACAGATTCTCTATCGGAAGTCCAGGTAATCTGATCCACCGGAATATCTCCGTTATACAGTTTCCAGGTTCCGTTTACAGGAATGGTAAAGTCATCCCGGTTCAATTCAAGAACCGGCGTCTGTGTGTCTGCATTCTCCTGCTCCTGGTCAGCAACATTCTCCTCAGCTCCAACTGTGCTTTCTTCTGTTTCTTCTTGAGGAATATCGCACACTACATGGCATTCTGCTTTCACCTCGCCGCACAAAACGGTGATTGTCGCTTCACCGGTGCCGACAGCAGTGATTAAACCGTCCTCGGATACCGTTGCAACCAAATCATCGGAAGATGCGAAAGCAACTGTATCGGTGGTATCAGCAGGTTCCACAGTAACACTTAGCTTGCAGGTATCACCCACATTGCTCAGCGTAACCGATGTCTTGGAAACCAAAATTCCCTTGCAGGGAACGAAAACATTTTCTTCAAGTGTTGTCTCCACAGTGCTGGTTTCCACATTAGTGTTTTGGTTATTTCCGGCAGGCTGCTGAGCAGGCACAGTGGTAAAGAAATGCAATGTAATATAAATCACTGCACTAATAATTGCAAGAAGCAGGACACATACCGCCACAACCAAGCCGGTATCGCTATTAGCCGTGGGCTTTTTCCGTATCTGCTCCACAGCCTCTTCCTGCTGAGACTCACCTTCCAAGGTCTGGCCCTGATTGCGTTTTCTAACATTTGACTTAGAAAATCTACCACCCTTTACGTAGGTATATGTGCCGCTTTGTTCGACCTCTGTTATGTTTGTATCCCCGGCAACCACATTCACATCACTGGGCCGTACACAGCCGCAAATGGGACATTGGGTCGCCGATTCCGGATAAGAAGTGCCACACACATCACAGACAATCTTACTCATAATAGTCCTCCTTACCAACACAAATCACCTGTGTCAACATTTTCTTGTACATTATATCATTTATTGGTGAATAAAACAACCATAAAAATGTTGCTTTTTTTGTAAATTTATTTTATCATATAAGGGAACATAAAAAGGAGGCGATATATGTGTCTGAACCAAGATTGATTTCGCCATTGCTCGACAACTTTGTTATGGGTGATCCCATCAGTGATCGGAACGGTGTTCGATGCTGTCCGGCAATGAATAATAACACAGGCAATAAGTATATTGTTAAGATTATTTCTTCCCCGGCAAGCTCTACACAACTGGAAGCCCTGATTCTCAGTGGCGCTTATGCCACCAAAGAGGACGCACAGGGATATTATAAGCTCATAACCGACGGAATTGAAGAAGAAATCGGTATTTTGCAAAAGCTGTCCAAGCTGGAAGGCTACCTGCCATTAGAAAACTATCAGATTGTTCCTATGGAGGATAACTCCGGCTTTGATGTGTATATGCTCAGCCAATACCGCAACACACTGGACCAAAAACTCCGTCATAGCTCTATGACACATCTGGAAGCTATCAATTTGGGTCTGGATATGTGCGCCGCATTGGCTGTCTGCAGACGCTCCGGTTATCTTTATACTAACCTGAAGCCGGAGAACATTTATCTGGCTGACGAAAAGGGATACCGCATTGGCGATATTGGTTTTGTGGGTCTCAATTCCCTAAAATACAACTCTCTGCCTGACAGAAACCGGAGCAGCTATACAGCTCCTGAAATTGCGGATGCATTCGCCAGCTTGAACACCACAATGGACACATATGCCTTGGGCCTGATTTTATATCAAGTGTTCAACGATGGTGCCCTTCCCTCTGTAAATGATGAGGATCCCGATGCAGCCATTGCGCCGCCGGCATATGCCGACTACGAAATGGCAGAAATCATTTTGAAGGCTTGCGCTGTCGATCCGGCAGCTCGTTGGAGCGACCCCATTGAAATGGGCCAGGCTCTAATATCTTATATGCAGCGTAATGGTGCAAATGATACGCCCATTGCTCCTGTAGTTGAAGAACCCGAAATCGTTCCTGAAATAGAGATAAAGCAGGAAGAACCCGAAACCCAAGAGATTGACCCCGAAAATATCACAGAAGAGCATATCTATACAGAAGATGACCAGGGCAACCTGACAATACTGGAAGACGAAAACATCGATGAAACCGCACCCGAGGAAGCGGATGTAGAAATAGATAGCATCGCCGTCACAGACGAGGTTAATGCCATTCTAAGTCAAGCCGACGATTTGCTTGCGCATCCCACTCCGGACCCGGTTATCCAGCCGGAAGCAATTGATGTTCCGATTCCCGAGTCTCTTCCCATTGAAGAAAACGACGAGGAAAGTGATGAGGAAGCATCCGACTCCGATGAGGAAACAGAAGAGGCTGAGGAGCAGAATACGGAAACAGAGGAGCCCGAAGCGCCTATTGAGGAGCCCGAAGAGATTGACGACGAAGGGGAAGAGAATGAAGAGGCTGTACCGGCCAAGAAAACCCACTGGGGCAGAAATATTTTCTTAGTATTTCTGGTTTTGGCCTGCATCGCCGCCGGCTTCCTTTTCTACACAAGATACTATCTTCAGCCCATCGATTCCATTGAGGTGGACGAAGGAAAGAATTGTAGCATTACCGTGAATGTAAAAAGCGGTTTGGATGAGAGCAAGTTAATTGTTGTTTGTTCTGACACCTACGGTAATCAGTTGCGCCAGAGCGTAAAGGACGGCAAAGCAATTTTCACTGACCTGACACCCAACGCCGCCTACACAGTTAAGGTTGTTACCGACGGCTTCCACAAGCTTACCGGCGATACCTCTGCGGCATTTACTACACCCGTCCAAACAAACATTGTTCAGTTAAATGCCGTAACCGGCTCTGAAGACGGCAGTATGGTTGTAGGCTTCACTATTGAAGGCCCGGACGCTAAGCAGTGGAATATCGCATACCAAGCTGCCGACGAGGAACAAAAGACCATTTCCTTTGCAGGCCATATGGTTACCGTTACCGGGTTGACCGTTGGTAAGGAATACAACATTACCCTGTCTCCTGCCGAAGATTTACTTATTACCGGCATTACGCAGATGAAACACACTGCCAGCGCTATCATTAAGCCTGTGGATTTGCAAATCACCGGAATTATTGACGGCAAGCTCACAGCTACCTGGGCTGCACCGGCCAACACAACTGTAGAAAGCTGGACTGTGCGATGCTACAATGATAAGGGTTACGATAAAACAATCGTAGCCTCTGAAACAACTGCCACATTTGATGAGATTGACAGCACCACGGATTATACCGTAGAGGTCACTGCCGCAGGAATGAGCGTAAATGCGCGCACCTTTGCTCCTGCTAACTCCATTACTGTCACAGAGCTAAAGGCTGACCTTAAAAACGACAACGACATTCTGTTCTCCTGGAACAGCAACGGCAACACACCTAAAAATGGCTGGGTTGTTTTGTATAGCATTAGCGGTTCTCCTACAAAGGAAATCGCTTGCAAGGAAGGCACTTCTGTCACTATTCCTGTTAAAGTTCCCGGCAGTGTATATTCTATTAAGCTGGAAACAGCTGATGGCGCTGCGGCACTTGGCGGCATTATGAAGGTTGAAATTCCAGAAGCAAATGAATTCTCCGACTACAATTTGAAGAAGAGTAATCTAACCTTCAAAATGTGTAAGACTCCATCCAAGTCCAACTGGGACAAAGATGACCTATCCTCTAAGGACTATACCACCACCTTTGCCGCAAACGGAAAGGCTTCCTTCCTGGTAAAATCCAGCAAAACCGGCAAGTCCTCCTCGGAAAAGGTTACCACTTTGTTTGTCATCCGTGACGAAAACGGTTCTGTTGTAAACTTCGGTTCTACAACAACCGCCTGGAGGAAGATGTGGTCTAATCGCTACTGCGAGCTGAACATCCCTGCACTACCCGGTGTGGAAGGCAAATACACAATCAGCGTATATTTCAACGGTGCTCTGGCACATGAACAAAGCTTCGAAATTTCCAGATAATCAAAAACAGTCCTTGACCGATTGGTCAAGGACTGTTTTTTATAATGCTTCACCCAAAATTGATTTGGTAGCATAAGCATTTAGCGACATATCTGCTAAATTTCCGGCTTGGAATTCGTAGAACGCTTGCGCACCAATCATAGCTGCATTATCACCGCAAAGGGAAAGCGGAGGCACATAGACCTTTGCGGCCATTGCCTGGGCAGCAGATAAGATATCCTTGCGAATACGGGAATTTGCTGCCACACCGCCGGCAACCGCCAGCTTTTGATAGCCCGTTTGCTTCAGTGCCATTATGGTACGGGGTACCAAAGTATCTGACACTGCAGAAGAAAAGGATGCGCATAGACTGTCGATATCCAGTTCTTCCCCAACCTGCTCTGCGTGATGTATCAGGTTCAGTGTCGCCGTTTTCAGCCCGGAGAAGCTCATATCATAGGGATTTTCTCCAGCCTTGGCTCTGGGCAAAGAATACTTGGTGTCATCCCCCAACTGGGCCGCCTTATCCAGAGCCGCACCGCCGGGATAGGGCATTCCCAACACCCTGGCTACCTTATCAAAGCTCTCCCCTGCCGCATCGTCCAAAGTTCCACCGAGGATTTCCATTTTTGTATAGTCCTGCACATCCACCAGCATAGTATGACCGCCGGATACCACAAGACACAGAAACGGTGGCTCTAAATCCGGAAATGCCAAGTAGTTGGCAGCGATATGGCCACGAATATGGTGTACCGGAATTAGAGGCTTGTCCATAGCAAATGCCGCAGCCTTGGCAAAATTCACACCTACTAAAACTGCGCCAATCAAACCGGGAGCGTAGGTCACAGCAACGGCGTCAATCTCCTCCCGGGAAATTTTTGCATTTTCCAATGCCTGATCCGCCAAGGAATAAATCGCTTCGATATGCTTTCTGGATGCAATTTCCGGCACAACACCGCCATAGATCCTGTGTAAATCCACTTGTGAAGCGATACAATCTGTAAGCACTTTCCGTCCGTCCGCAACGATCGCAACTGCAGTTTCGTCACAAGAGGATTCAATCGCTAAAATATTCATTCGCCCCACTCCTTTCTGAGTATCAATGCATCCTCTTCAGGCTTTGTATAATATCGAGGTCTGCGTCCAACCTGCAAAAAACCCATAGACGCATACAGCGCAATGGCAGGAGCATTGGAAGCTCGGACCTCAAGGGTTAAGCAGTGATTTCCTGCGCTGTTCAAGGCGTCTATCAGCTCTGTCACCAGCTTTCTGGCAACTCCCTGCCGTCTGTATGATGGCAGGACAGCAATGTTCATCATATCCGCCTCTCCCAGAACCGCCTGAGAACCCACATAACCGCATACAGCACCATCTTCCACTGCAACCAACCAAAGAGATAACGGGTTTGTTAGCTCCCCGGAAATGGATTTTTCGCTCCAGGGGGAGCTAAAACACTGTCTTTCCAATTCTGCAATCGGCAAAACGTGCTCTTCTGTCATTCTTACAATTTTCATCATTTCGCCTCAAACCAGCTTTTTCCCCATTTGGCTTCTGCCAATAGAGGAACACGCAGCTGCGCAACCTGTTCCATCTCCCGGCTGACCAGTGCAGCCACTGCCTCTGCATCTTGCTGCGGACACTCTACAATGAGTTCATCGTGAACCTGCAGCAGAAGCTTGGATTCCGGGAAACTCTTGCGCAATGCCGCATCCACACGAATCATTGCCATTTTAATCAGGTCTGCTGCAGTGCCCTGAATGGGTGTATTCAAAGCGATGCGCTCTGCTCCCTGACGGATATTGAAGTTACTGCTGCTTAATTCCGGTATAGAGCGTCTGCGTCCGTACATTGTTTGGGTATAGCCGGTCTCCCGGGCTTTTGCTACCACATTTTTCATATAGGCTCGCACACCGCGGTAATTGGCAAGGTAGCTGTCAATATACCCCTTTGCCTCATAACGGCTGACACCAATATCGTCGGCAAGAGAGAACTCAGAAATTCCGTAAACAATGCCAAAGTTTACCGCCTTTGCGTGACGGCGCTGCAATGGGGTAACTTCTTCCTGGGCAACACCAAACACCTGGGACGCTGTCACCGTGTGAATATCCATTCCGCTTATAAAGGCGTCCTGCATCGTTTTATCGTCCGCAATATGAGACAACACACGCAATTCAATTTGGCTGTAATCTGCATCCACAAAGAGATAGCCGGGTTTTGGAATAAACATCTTCCGGATTTCTGCACCCAAATCCGTACGAACCGGGATGTTTTGCAGATTAGGCTCTGTGGAAGACAGTCTTCCGGTTGCGGTCACCAAATTTTGGAAGGTAGTCCGAACACGGCCATCGTCACATATCACCTTCATCAGTCCATCTGCATATGTGGATTTTAGCTTTGTCAGCATACGGTAATCCATAATTGCCGGAATGATGGGGTGCTTATTTTTCAGCTTTTCCAAAACATCCGCATTGGTGGAATAGCCTGTTTTTGTTTTTTTCACAGGGGGAAGACCCAGCTTTTCAAAAAGTAGCTCCCCCAACTGCTTGGTGGAATTGATATTAAATGGCTCTCCGGAATAAGAATAAATCAAATCTTCACAATCTGCAATCCGTTGGCCAAGCATTGCGCCAAATTGCTCTAATTGCACTTTATCAATGGCAACACCTGCACACTCCATTCCGTACAAAACACTGCATAAGGGCAACTCAATTTCCTTATAAAGCCTCTCCATTCCCTGCTGGGACAATTCCTTTTCCAGAACCGGCTGCAAGCTCCACAGCACCTCTGCGCAACCTGCCGCATCCCCATCGTCAACTGTCGCTCCCAAAAAACTCATTGCAAGCTTTGACACCGGATAATCCGACTGAGAGGGATTTAAGTTATATGCCGCCAGGGCCGTATCAAACACCGAAATACAATGGGGCAAGCCCATTTCGTCCAAGCGGTGGAGTGTGGTTTTCAAATCGTGGCAGATTACTTCTCCGGAAGAAAGCAAGCTGCTTAAAAACATCGCCTCCATGGGCGTTGCGGTGCACACACCGTCTTTCCAGGCAATGCCTACAGACCCGTCCGTTGCAAGGTACAGCGCATATCGGTCACATCCTTCCGGAATTTGACAAGCCCTTGGCAGGCTTTGACACTTGCACGCCTGCTTCGGAAGTTCTGCATCGCACCCACGAAGGCTGTAGCGGTCTATCAAGCGAACAAACTCCAATCGGGTAAACAAGGAAAACAGCTCCGGTTTATTATAGGGCAGAACAACCGCATCCTGAGGTGCAAAATCAATGGGCGCATTGGTTCGAATGGTGGCCAAGTCATAGGAAAGATAGGCATTATCCTTTTCGGCAATCAACTTTTCCCTCAGCTTCGGACGAATAGAGGCATCCTCCAGATTGGCATATACGCCATCCAAGGAACCAAATTTCACAAGTAATTCGGTGGCTGTTTTGGGACCGACACCGGCAACACCGGGAATATTATCCGAGCTATCTCCCATCAAAGCCTTCAAATCCACCATTTGCGCCGGATTGAAGCCGTATTCCTCCCGGAACTTTTGCACATCATACAGCGTTGCTGTTGTCTGCCCGGGTTTTGAAATGACAAGCTTTACATGGACACGGTCGTCGATAAGCTGCAGGCTGTCCCGGTCACCGGTGACAATCACACATTCCCAATCGTTATTACCGCAGATTTTACCTACCGTACCGATGACGTCGTCGGCTTCCCAGCCCTGACATTCATAAATGGGAATGTTCATTGCAGAAAGCACCTGCTTCATCACAGGCATTTGCATACAAAGCTCCTCCGGCATTGGATGCCGGGTAGCCTTATAGCCGTCGTACTGCAAATGACGGAAAGTAGGTCCATGGAGGTCGAATGCCACACAAACTGCATCCGGCTGTTCTTCTTTTTCCATTTTTTCCAAAATGTTCAAAAAGCCGTAAATCGCATTTGTGTACATGCCATCCCGGGTTGTAAGAGGTCTGACGCCATAATAAGCCCGGTTGATGACACTGTTGCCGTCCAAAATCAAAAGCTTCATACTTTTCTCCACTTTGTACCCTGGGGGGTGTCAATAATTTCAATGCCTCTTGCCTTCAATTCGTCCCGAATCCGGTCAGCTTCTGCATAATTTTTTGCTTTTTTTGCCTCTGTCCGTGCCAAAACCAGTGCATCAATCTCAGGGTCTGCGGCAGCCTCCGCCTCAGCCTTCTGCTTCTGCTTCAATTCTTCAGCAGCCTGCAAAAGATTCAGGCTCAATACTGTATCGAAATCTGCCAGCGCAGCCAGCTTTGTGGCATCTGTGGTTTTTGCTTTCAGCACATCATAAACCGCCGTCACAGCCAAGGAAGTGTTCAAATCGCCGTTGAGCGCATTGGCAAAACGCTCCTTCAGGCCGGCCAGCGCCTCAGCATCCACATCACCACCATCTTGCAGCGTGGCAATTTTGGCAATTAGCTTATCATAAGCAACTACAGCATTGTCCAGGTTTTCCCAACTGAACACCAGGTTTCTGCGATAGTGACTCTGCAGACAGAACAGACGGTATGCCATCGGATTATAGCCCTTTTCCTGCAACAAGCTTACCGTCAGGAACTCGCCCTTAGATTTGGACATTTTGCCGTCATCTGTATTCAGGTGATGAACATGGAACCAATAATTACACCACTTGTGACCGATAAAGCTTTCAGATTGAGCAATTTCATTGGTATGGTGCGGGAAAGCATTATCAATACCGCCACAGTGAATGTCCAAATCGTTCCCCAGATACTTCATAGAAATTCCGGAGCACTCAATGTGCCAGCCGGGATAACCCACACCCCAGGGAGAATCCCACTTCAGCGCTTGGTCCTCAAACTTGGACTTGGTAAACCACAGCACAAAGTCGTTCTTGTTCCGCTTGTTCGTATCCTCTTCTACGCCCTCCCGGACACCAATTGCCAGGTCTTCCTCATCGTGGTCGTTAAAAACATAGTACTTCTCCAGCTTAGAAGTATCAAAGTACACATTACCACCGGCAACATAGGCATACCCCTTCTCCAGCAAGCCCTCAACCATTTGAATAAACTCCGGGATACATCCGGTTGCAGGCTGGACGATATCCGGCTTTTTAATATTCAACTTCTGGCAGTCGGCAAAAAATGCATCGGTGTAATACTGGGCAATTTCCATTACGGATTTATTTTCACGCTTCGCACCCTTGAGCATCTTATCCTCTCCGGTATCGGCATCGGATGCCAAATGGCCCACATCCGTAATATTCATTACACGGGTAACATTATAGCCCATATAGCGCAGAGCCTTCTCCAGCACATCCTCCATAATGTAGGTGCGCAGATTGCCGATGTGGGCATAATGATACACGGTAGGTCCACAGGTATACATCTTCACCACATCCGGTGAATTGGGTTGAAACAGCTCCTTCTTATGAGACAACGAATTATAAAGATACATATATTTTCCTCCAATATGCTTATTTTCTAATAAAAAAACACCTCTTGTGCGCAAGACACAAGAGGCGGGTTATTACACTCGCGGTTCCACTCTAATTTATCACTTTTTCCTATAATCGCTCCCGGACGCACTTTCTAACACCTGCACTATCCGGGCTTACAGCCAACGACCCGAACTCTCTAAAGGACACAGTGAAATACTCTTTCCGTTCATCGCAATATTTTTATTTATTCTATCATTTTCAGGTGCACTTTGTCAAGGTTTTCCCGGTTTTCATATGCTTATTTTCCCAATTGCCACATTCATAACTTCGGACAATGCGCGTAAGCTCCGGGGTTAACACTGCAAGGGCAATGAGATTAGGAATCGCCATTAAACCGTTTACCGTTTCTGCCAACATCCATACGGTGCCGGTTCCCAATACGGAACTGATAATAACCGTTACAGCCTGGGCAACCGCAAATTTTTTCCAGGAATTTTCCCCAAATAAATATTCTGCGCTTCTTGCTCCGTAAAATCCCCAGCCCAGCACTGTGGCAATAGCAAAGCAAATTAGCGACAAAGCAATGAGGATACTGCTCCACTTCCCTAACACGCTCTCAAAAGCCTTGCTTGTCAGTTCAATTCCGACATCTACACCATAAGGTACGGCAATTCCACTGCACAGAATGACAAGTGCCGTCATGGTGCATATCACTATTGTGTCTAAAAAAACCTCAACAATTCCCATCATTCCCTGCTGGACCGGATGAGAAACCTCGGCGCCGGCGTGGGCAATAGAAGCTGTACCCATACCGGCTTCGTTGGTAAACACACCCCGGGAAGCGCCTACACGCAAGGATGTCAGCATAGAACCAATCACGCCACCGGTGACAGCTTTGGGTGACAAAGCACCTTGAAAGATTGCCTGAAATGCCCCGGGAATTTGCTCAAATCTGCCGATTAACACAACGCATCCCAACAAAAGATATGCAATAGATGCAAAAGGCACCAGACTTTCCGCAATTTCCCCTACCCGTTTTGCTCCGCCGAAAAGCATAATGCATATAAGCAGTGCCAATGCAATGCCCATAAGTAAATTCCCCAACCCACTTGATTCACCGCCAAATGCGGTAATCACGCTGTTTACCCCACTGATTACCGCATTCATTTGTGTGGCATTCCCGACACCAAAGGAAGCTACCAAGGTTAAAAAGCAATATACACCTGCCAGCCATTTCCATCTAGGTCCCATTCCCTGTTCGATCAGGTACATAGGCCCGCCGATATATTCCCCGGATTTATTCTTTCTCCGGTAACGCACAGCCAGGGTGGCCTCTGCAAATTTTGTGCCCATTCCTAAAATCCCACAAACCCACATCCAAAAGATTGCGCCGGGACCGCCAATGGCTATCGCTCCGGCAACGCCTGCCAGGTTGCCTGTGCCTACTGTGGCCGCAAGTGCCGTACACAGAGAACGAAATTGCGACTGTGACCCATCCTCATTTTTTCCGCAAAATTGCTGTACAAACAATCTCAGAGCCTTCGGAAGCAAGCGGAGCTGAACGCATCTTGTGCGCACAGACAGATAGACGCCCACCCCAATGATCGCAAACAACGCAGGAACACCCCATACAATCCTGTTTACCCACTGTAATAGCTGCAGCATATTTTCCTCCAAATAAAAAAGCAGCTCCTAATTTTAGAAGCTGCTTTCGTAATTATTCCCAGCTTGCCCAAATATCCGGGCAATAGCCGACAGTTGCTTGTTTTCCGTTTCGGACGATGGGTGTTTTCATCAGGCTGGGATTGTCAAAAACCTTGTCCTCCTTCAGCCGTACATCGTCCATATATTTCATATTGGTAATCTCCTGAGACTTATTATCCCAATCGATTAAATTATCAATCCCGCCTACTGCACGCAATACGGCATCAAACTCTTTGCCGGAAAGCCCAAAGCGGATGAGATCCACAGACTGAAATTTCACTCTGCGTTCTTTGAAATAACGCTCTGCCTTTTTGGTATCAAAGCATTTGCTTTTTCCGAATATCTGAATGTTCAATAGAATACCTCCATTAAGCACAGACCGCAAGAGGGCACTGCCATTCCTGCGTCTGCACGCTGGCCGCCAAACAAGGAGGGAATGCTGTTTTCTTCCCTCTCACCGATTCCGATCTCCAATAGCGTTCCCACCATAATGCGAACCATATGCTGTAAAAAACCGTTACCGGTGACAACAAACTGGATTTCCTCACCGTTTCTTTCTATATCAAAGCTCTTAATGGTACGGATTGTGGATTTTTTCATATTTTTATTGCCGCAAAATGCAGAAAAATCGTGAGTCCCCAAGAAATCCTGACACGCTCTCTGCATTTTGGCAATCTGCAATTCCTGAGGAAAAATATATACAAACTTTCTTTCAAATACACAGGGCTTGGCACTGTTCCAAACCCGATACCGATAGGTTTTCTCCTTAGCGTTTAGCCTGGCGTGAAAACGAGGTGACACATCCCTGCAGGAGTATATGCCGATGTCCTCCGGCAAATACCTGCGAAGCCCGTTAAGAATCTCCTCGCAGGACATAGCACTTTCGCAGTGAAAATTTGCAACCTGACCTATGGCGTGGGTTCCGGCATCGGTACGACCGCTACCGGAAATCTCAATTTCTTCACCCAAAAGTCTGGAAAGCGTTTGCTCCAGCTTGCCCTGTATAGTATTGTCATCCTTGGTCAGCCGTTGCCAACCACGGTAGCGTGTACCGTCATAGCATAAGTCAAGCCGCAGATTCCTCATAATCTTGCAGTTCCTCCATTGCTTCCCGTTCTGTATCCGCAGAAAACAGGAAGGTTCCCTTATAATCATATACCTGAATATGGCCCTGAACATTACGAAGTGTAAACATTGTCATCATCCTTTTTTGTTTGTTGACATTAGTTTAACACTCGTTCGGTACATTAAATAGGACTTTTATTCCATAACCTGATAACCGGCGTCTGTAATGGCTTTCTTCAGCGCATCCAAGGAAGCATTGCCGGTAACGCTCACCTGTTTTTCCTGCAGGTCAACTACAGCGTCCACGGTGCCTTCCACCTCTTTACACACGCTCTCAACCCGAGCCTTACAATGGGGGCACATCATACCCTCAACTTTAATAATTGTTTCCATTGGAATTTCCTCCTTATCAATTTTGCAGACAGTTTCGCAAGGTAGCGAGACCTCCGTTTTGGGCTGGAATAGCCGTAAGCGGAGCGCATTGCTTACAACAAACACAGAGCTTACGCTCATTGCGGCAGCGCCAATCATAGGGCTAAGCTGAATACCAAAGGCCGGATACAGCGCTCCGGCAGCCACCGGAATCCCCAGACAATTATAGAAAAACGCCCAAAACAGATTTTGCTTAATGTTGCGGATGGTTGCTTTACTTAATTCCACTGCCCGACAAACACCTAAAAGCGTGTTTTGCATCAGCACCACATCCGCCGTTTCCATAGCAATATCAGTTCCGGCACCAATTGCCATACCCACATCCGCCGTCGCCAGCGCCGGGGCATCATTGATACCGTCACCCACCATCAAAACACGGTGGCCCTTCTTTTGCAGCTGCGCTATAGTTCCTGCCTTGTCACCCGGCAGCACCTCGGAAATAACCTGATCAATTCCAGCTTGCATGGCAATAGATTGCGCTGTTGCCTTGTTATCCCCTGTCAGCATAATCACTTGCAGCCCAAGCTTTTTCATCACAGCAACCGCATTCTGAGAATCCGGTTTTAACACATCGGAAGCCGCAATAACGCCTAAAAAGTCTTTTTCAGAAGAAAAATAAAGGGGCGTTTTTCCGGAATTGGACAGTTCCTCATAATTGGGAACCGGAATACACAAGCTCTCCATCAATCGGCGATTACCACCGTAATATTTCTTTCCATTGATTATACCACAAACACCCATACCCGGCAAGGTCTCAAAATCCTCAGCCGGCAAAACATCCATATTGTGATAAGCAAGTATGGCTTTTGCAAATGGGTGTTCGGATTTTACCTCCAGTGCGGCGGCAATGGCCAGCAATTCGTCTGCCGAAATACCACTGGGAAGTATTTGTGTTACCTCAGGCCGGCCGGTTGTCAAAGTACCAGTTTTGTCTAACACAACGGTATCGACTCTACATAGGTTTTCCAGTGCTTCTGCGTTCTTGAATAGCACGCCCATTCTGGCACCTCTGCCTGTGCCAACCATAATTGCCACAGGTGTTGCAAGTCCCAATGCACAGGGACAGGAAATAACCAGCACAGAAATCGCTGAGGTAAGAGAAAATTCCAGCCCCATCCCGGCAAGCATCCAAATCAGAAATACAACTGACGAAACTCCCATAACACAAGGCACAAAGATGCCGGCTATCTTATCCGCTAAACGGGCGATAGGCGCTTTAGAGCCGCCAGCCTACTCCACCATATGGATAATTTGGTATAGCGTGGTATCCTGACCAATCTTTTCTGCACGGATTTCCAGATAGCCTTCCAAATTGATTGTGGCTGTTGCCACACTGTCGCCGGAGGTCTTCTCCACCGGAATACTCTCCCCTGTCAACGCGCTTTGGTCCACAGTACCGTTGCCTGAGATCACAGTACCGTCCACCGGGATATTTCCACCGGCCCGAACAATTACCGTATCTCCTACTTTCACCTGCTCTACAGGAATTTCTTCCAATCTTCCGCCGTTACGGATGACTGCCGTTTTCGGTCTTAAATCCATAAGCTGACGAATGGCATCTCCGGTTTTTCCTTTGGCTCTTGTCTCAAGAAATTTTCCCAACGTAATGAGTGTCAGTATCATTGCAGCAGATTCAAAATAGAGATTTTTTCGATAGTGCTCCACCGTCTCAAAATCCTGATGACCCATTGCATATGCCATCATAAACAGTGCGACAACTCCGTAAATTAAAGATGCACCGGAACCGACTGCAATTAAAGAATCCATATTGGGTGCTCTGTGTACCAGAGCTTTTAGACCACGGGAATAATAACTGCTATTCAAAAAAACTACCGGCAGTGTTAAAAACAACTGCAGCAGCGCCGCTACCAAGGCATTTTCCCTGCCGTGATACCACTGAGGAACCGGCAAGCCTGCCATATGTCCCATCGTAAAGTACATCAAAACGACCAATAATAAAGATGAGAAAATAATTCGCTTCTTCATTTGCCTCAAGCCGTTATCCGGAACATTTTCTTTTTTCTCGCCGCCGGGAAGCCTTGCCTGATACCCGGCTTTTTCAACAGCAGAAATGACCGCCTCTATGACAGTGTTGTCCTGAGCTGTTACAACCATGCTGCCGGCCAGCAAATTAACCTCAGCCTTTGTAACGCCAGGTATGTCAGATGTCACCTTTTCCACTCTTGCAGAGCAAGCGGCACAGGTCATACCACTGACTAAGAACTTTATTTTCATACGATATCCTTTCGTTGACAATATAACTATTTTATGCTACTATTCTAGCATACAATGTCTAAAAAACAAGTATGTACTATTTTGTGACATACTACCCTTTTAGATACTGGAGGTGTCTAGAACGAAAAAGACAAATTGCCCGGTGGAAGCCACATTGGAGCTTATCGGAGGCAAGTATAAGGCGCTGATTTTATGGCACTTGTCCGAAAAACAGCTCCGTTTCTCTGAGCTTCACAAACTAATTGGTGCCGCTACACCGAAGATGCTTACGCAACAGCTCCGAGAGCTGGAAAGCAACAAACTGATACACCGGGAGGTCTTTCCGGTAATTCCGCCAAAGGTGGAATATTCCCTGACAGAGCTAGGGCGAAGCCTGATGCCGGTGCTATTTGCCATGCGGGACTGGGGCGCAAATTATTTGCGCAGTAACAATTTTGAACCCACCTGCTTTATGATGAAAAACGCACCTGCCAAGCAAGGAAATTAACCTTTCATAAAAAGGAGACAAATCATGAAAATTAAAATTCTTTCTGACAGCACCTGCGACTTATCCAAAGAGCTTTTAGAAAAATACGACATTACAATGATGCCTCTGACAATTATTAAAGACGGCAAGGAATATCGGGACGGTATCACCATTTCAACCAATGATATTTTTGAGCACGTTGCCGCCGGCGGTGACCTTTGCTCCACTGCAGCCATCAATGTGACAGAATACATTGAGTTTTTCGAAAAGTATGCAAAGGAATATGACGGCGTACTGCATATCAATATCGGCTCCGGCTTTTCCTCCTGCTATCAAAATGCCTGCCTGGCTGCTGACGAATTTGAAAATGTCCGGATTATTGATTCTCAGAACCTTTCTACCGGTCAGGGCCTTGTGGTTTTAAAGGCCTGTGAGCTGGCACAGACCTGTAGCTCTATTGACGAGTTGCAGAGCCAGGTTCAGGAATTTACCGCCCGAGTTGAAGCCAGCTTCCTGCTGGACCAATTAAAATATATGGTCAAGGGTGGCCGTTGCTCTTCTGTGGCGGCTCTGGGCGCAAATCTTTTGAACCTGAAGCCCTGCATTGAAGTTAGAAACGGCAAAATGGGTGTTGTGAAGAAATACCGTGGCAGCTATGCCAAATGCCTTGCCAGCTATGTAAAAGACCGTCTGGCTGAACGGGGTGATCTGGACAAAAACACATTATTTGTTACCAGAACTCCGGTTTCCGATGAATGTTTGAGCACTGTCAAGGACGCAGTAGATGCCTATGGTAACTTTGAAAATATCTATTGGACCGAGGCTGGCTCTACCATATCGTGTCATTGCGGACCCGGCACTCTTGGCGTTCTCTTTGTCCGCAAAGCATAATCTCTGATTAAAACAACAAAAACTCCCAAGCTAGCTAGCTTGGGAGTTTTTATTTTAAAAATCAAGGTCTTTTTTGGCCTTCTTGGTGGCCTTAGCCTTTGCTTTTGCCTCGGCAGCTTTCTCTTCCGCTTCCTTCTTGGCAGCTACTGCAGTCTCATTGGAGGAAAGTGCCCACTTCTTAAACTCAACACGGACACGGTCTGCGCTGGTTTCAATTACGAAGTTATCTTCCTTCACACTGACAACAGTGCCAACAACACCGCCGATGGTGGTAATTTCGTCTCCCACCTTCATCTGGGAGCGCATCTGCTCTGCTTCTTTCTTGCGCTTATTCTCGGGACGGATCAGCATAAAATAGAACACGCCGACCATAATCACCAGCATAAGCACAGTGGAGATCATCTGATTACCGCCGGAAACCGGCGCAGCACCAGCTAAAAAATTCAACATAACACATACTCCTTTTGTTAATTAAGTCTCCCATATTATACCATTCATTGCGTAAAAAGCAAGGGATTTTTAGATTCTTCGGCTTAACTTTTCAGAAAATTCACATCTAAAGGCCTCAAAACGACCTTCATCCAGTGCTGCTCGAATTTTTTCCATAAGCTTATTATAGAAGTACAGATTGTGCATAACGCAAAGACGCATTGCCAGCATTTCCTCGGCCACAAACAAGTGACGGATATAAGCACGGGAATACCGCCGGCACACCGGACAATCACATTGGGGATCAATGGGATTCAGATCCTTCTGATATTTGGCATTTTTCAGGTTAATAGCACCTTCCCAGGTAAATAGCCGGGCATGCCGGGCATTCCTAGCAGGCATAACGCAGTCAAAGAAATCCACGGCACGGGCAACAGCTTCAATAATATTGGTGCGTCCTCCCACGCCCATCAAATACCGGGCCTTTACTTTGGGCATATGAGGCTCCACTGCCCCAATAATATCATACATTTCCTCTGCTGTTTCTCCCACTGCCAAGCCGCCGATGGCATATCCGGGCAAATCCAAATCCGCAATGCGCTTCATATGGTCAGCACGGATATCAGCGTAGGTGCCGCCCTGGTTAATGCCCCAAAGCATCTGATTCGGGTTGACTGTATCCGGCAAAGCATTGAGCCGAGCGTTCTCCGCCTTACAGCGCTGGAGCCAGCGATAGGTTCTGTCCGCACTCTGTTTCACATAGTCACGGGGTGCAGGGTTTTCCACACATTCATCAAAGGCCATACAAATATCCGAGCCCAGATTGGACTGAATTTGCATACTCTCCTCAGGACCCATAAAAATTTTATGGCCGTCGATATGGGACGCAAAGGTAACGCCCTCTTCCTTAATTTTCCGCAAGGATGCCAAAGAAAAAACCTGAAATCCGCCGGAGTCTGTCAGGATTGGTCCGTCCCATGTCATAAATTTATGGAGTCCGCCCAGCTCCTTTACCAAAGTATCTCCGGGACGCAGATGCAGGTGGTATGTGTTGGACAGCTCTACCTGACATCCGATGTCTTTCAAATCCTTAGCGCTGAGCGCACCTTTGATGGCGCCCTGGGTACCTACATTCATAAAGACAGGGGTCTGCACAGTGCCGTGGGCGCAGGTAAATACTCCACGCCTTGCCTTTCCTTCTGTTTTTAATATTTCAAACATAGCATTCGTCCTTTAACCTATAAACATTGCATCGCCGAAAGAGAAGAAACGGTAGCGAGCTTTTACCGCTTCTGCATAAGCGTTCAGCACATTGTCCCGACCTGCGAAGGCAGAAACCAGCATAACCAGCGTACTCTCCGGCAAATGAAAATTGGTAATCAGCGCATCCATTGCCTTAAAACGGTAGCCGGGAAAAATAAATATATCTGTCCATTTGCTTCCGGCAGAGAAGGTACCATCCTCATGTACAAGGGATTCCAAGGTGCGGCAAGAGGTTGTGCCCACACAAATAATTCTGCCGCCCCTTGCCCGGGTTTCGTTTAAAACTTTAGCCGTTTCCTCGCTGAGCATACACAGCTCACTGTGCATATGGTGCTCCAAAATATCTTCAGCTTTTACAGGGCGGAATGTTCCCAAACCAACGTGGAGGGTAACAAAAGCGGTTTTTATACCCTTATTGCGGATTTTCTCCAACAATTCCTGGGTAAAATGCAGTCCGGCTGTAGGCGCAGCCGCAGAGCCAACCTCACGGGAGTACACAGTTTGATAACGCTCCTGATCTTGAAGCTCCGCTTTGATGTAAGGCGGCAGGGGCATTTTACCCAACCGTTCCAGTACCTCCAGAAATATTCCCTCATAGTGAAACATCACAATTCGGTTACCATCATCACAAACATCCGTAACCGTTGCCCTCAGTTCCCCGTTGCCAAAGATAATCTCTTGCCCTTTTTGCAGCTTCCGACCTGGCTTTGCCAGGCATTCCCACTTTTTCTCCCCCAAATCCCGAAGGAGCAGCAGCTCAACAGCGCCGCCAGTGGGTCGCTGACCCAGAAGTCTTGCCGGTAACACACGGGAATTATTCATAACCAAGCAATCGCCTGGTTTTAAGTAGTCAATAATATCATAAAAATGCTGATGGGAAAATTCTCCTGTCTGCTTATCCAGCACCAAAAGCCTGGAGGTATCCCGCTTTTCAAGTGGTGTCTGGGCGATCAGCTCCTCTGGCAGCTCATACCAAAAATCGTGGGTCTTCAATTCTAAATCCTCCAAATTCACACTTAAGGCTAGTATAGTCCATTTTTGTCAATTTTGCAATACGCAAAAAGCCACATTCACGCATAGCTTGGTTTGGAGGTATTGAATTATGAAGCAACCTGTATTTACCGGTGCATGCACCGCCCTGGTTACACCATTTCTCAACAATCAAGTAAATTATCCACTGATAAACCAACTGCTGAAATATCAAATGGACGCCGGCATTACTGCCGTTGTACTTTCCGGGACCACCGGCGAAGCGCCCACCCTTACGGATGATGAAAAAATCAATATGTTCAAAAAAGCGAAGGAGTATGCAGGTGACAGCCTTTATATGATTGCAGGCACCGGCTCCAACTCCACTTCCCATGCCCTACATCTAAGCAAGCAGGCAGAAGCTGTAGGCGCAGATGCGCTGTTGGTCGTCAGCCCCTATTACAACAAAGGAAACACGGACGGCTTATACCGGCATTATGAAGCAATCGCAAAATCGGTTGCCATTCCCATAATCCTTTATAATGTTCCCTCTCGCACTGGGGTGGATATGCCGGTTTCTCTCTACCAAAAGCTGAGTAAGCTTCCCAATGTCATTGGTGTAAAAGAGGCGTCTACCGATATCAACAAGCTTACAAAAATACGATATATTTGTCCTGAGGATTTTTATATATGGACCGGAAACGATGAGCAAATCGTGCCGGCTATATCCATGGGCGCCAAAGGCGTGATATCCGTTCTGTCCAACATATTCCCTGAGGAAACAAGTGCTATGGCTCAGGCAGCGCTTGCCGGAGATTTTGACACTGCATCCCATTTGCAATGTCAACTCTCCCCTTTTATTTCTCAGCTATTTTATGAAGTCAATCCTATACCGATTAAGTACGCTATGCAATACGCAGGCTTTGACTGTGGGGCATGCAGACTACCGCTTGGTGAGCTCAGTGAAGACGCCAAACGAAAAATTGACTGCCTATTTCGCTAAAAAACCACCCCAATGGGGTGGTTTTTTACGGATTGAAATATTCAAAAATAGGAATCCAGCCGTCTTGCACTGCGGAGTCGAATTCTTTTTGTGTGCGAACAGTCCAGCTAACGCCCTGAACCTTCCAAAGCTTTCTGCACAGCTTAGTAAACAAGGTCTTTCTATCCTGAAAACGATAGGCAATAAAGTCCGGTCTTGTGAGAAAATTCGACAAATGATTTGTCATCACAAATTTCACTACAAAAGGAAATTTGCAATTGTCTGATTTTAGAAAATTCTCCGCCAACTGACCACGGATGATTTCAGGTCTATGCTTATAGAACCAACGCACGCATCGTGGGTCGAAGGATTCCACACAGTACTGCCCCTGATACCGGTCCAGGTATCTGCAAGCCGCTTTGCAAAGGGCATCCACATTATTCCCCTTGCTTTTCAGCTCCACAATCAACGGCGCTTTGTTTTCAAAAATTTCCAGCACTTGAGAAAATTCAGGAACGGTCTCCAAAGTGCCTTCCAGATAATACTGCTCCAGCTCCGCCAGCGACAAATCCTCAATGTCCACATCTACACCTGCTGTGCGTTTCAGTGAGGAATCGTGAATGACCGCCAGGTTGCCGTCACGCATTAAATGAACATCCAGCTCTGCTCCGTAGCCCTCTGCAGCAGCCTTACGAAAGGCCTTCAGGCTGTTTTCCGGAATACCTTCACCGTGTAGCCCTCTATGGGCGTAAGCCCACAGAGAAAACCTCTGAACGCCAGGATGCTCTTTTTTGCTGTAGGTGGCCAAAGCCGCCAAGGCAAACAACAAAAGCAATACGAATAATAACCAATACACAAAGAAAACCCTCAATCGTCAATATCCAATGCTTCTAAGCCACTTTTGCTTTCCGGCTTTGCATCTCCGTGCTTAACAAGCAGCATCGTAACAAAGGCCAAGCCTGCAAAAATTGCCGCATAAGGGAACAGCGCTGTCATACCGATACCGTCCATATCCATAATCAAACCGGACAGAACCGGGGTCACAATTTGCGCAGACATAGAAGCTGTGTAATAGAAGCCTGTGTATTTGCCGATGTCGCCACCGGAACACATTTCCACCACCATAGGGAAGGAATTTACATTGATGGTTGCCCAGCCAATTCCTGCCAAGGCAAACAAAATGTTCATCACCAATACTGAGCTTCCGGCTCTCATAAAGGAAGCTGCGCCAAAAGCAGCAGTCAGCATAACCACGCCGCCTAAAATGCTCTTTTTTCTTCCGATTTTGGAGGCAATCATACCGGCAGGAATATAAGCAACAATCGCAGCCGCCTGCGCAAGGAGCAATGTTGTGTTATAGTCCATATTCAGGATGTTGCCGGCATAAACAG
The DNA here is from genome assembly GCA_045653685.1 of Faecousia sp. GTDB lineage: Bacteria > Bacillota > Clostridia > Oscillospirales > Oscillospiraceae > Faecousia. The sequence goes on along the minus strand of JAZOME010000013.1, from coordinate 48,033 downwards.
CATACTTGGAGGTAACTGCGTTATAACCGAAGTACCACAAAGCTACAGAAGCCAGAATCAAAATCAGTGATGTAAGTTCGCCTTTGGACAGCTTGCGGTTTTCGCCTGCTTCCTCCTCTTTATCTTCCAGACCCAGCCGCACGCTTTCCTCACGCATTTCCTTTGCCCAAACAGGCTCACGAACCGTCAGGAGGAAAATTGCCAACGATGCCAACATAATAAAGGCAATCACAGCATAGTAGACATTGTAATTCATAAGCTGATTTTTCACAGCAGATGTGGCAAATACCATACCTAACACCAGCACCAAAATACCGCCGGCAGTGCCCATTAGGTTAATCACAGCATTTCCCTTACTGCGCATAGGCTTAATGGTAACATCCGGCATCAATGCCACTGCCGGGCTGCGGAAAATAGCCATAGCAATCAAAATGATAAGTAGTAATATGACAAACAGGATAAGCGGCGTGCTATTGTCCTTTGTCTGCTGGGCGGCATAAGCCTGTCGGGCAGACACCACATAATTGGTATAGTCCATATTGGTTTCGCTCTTGCCTGTTTCCGGATTTACCGCCATAGAGCGAATATTCACAAATTCTTCCTTGGTGAAGGTATCAGAAAGGACAAACACATCCCCCTCCGGCGTCTGCAAGGATTTATCCGCCTGGGTATCATAAATTACTTCCAATGCAGCAGGGTCGTCCAATGCGGAAACCTGAGATATGTTTTTTAGTTGCGCGTTGTCAACAAAAGACAGACCAATTAAGGCAACTGCAGCAACAATCGTACCGATGGTAATGAACGGGGTTCTCTTACCCTGCTTTGCGTTACACTTATCAGACAACGTGCCAAAAAGCGGCAACATAAATACTGCCAGAATATTATCCAGCGCCATAATCACACCGGACCAGGCTTGGGACATACCAAATTTATTGGTCAGGATAACTGGGATTGTGGCGTCGTATGCCTGCCAAAATGCGCATATCAGGAAAAAAGCAAAACCGACCAAAATCGTGCGTTTGTAATTCAGCTTCATACCGAAACCTCCAATAAAATGCTTTAGATTTTATTATTTTACCAAAACAGCTTTATGGAATACTTTTTTACCCTTCCGAATTTTCACGCTTTCCGTAAGCGCCGCTTCGGTAACGGTAAAGGTGTGGTCAGGAACCTTCTCGTCATTGACAAATACGCCGCCCTGCTGAACCAAGCGGCGAGCCTCACCGTTGGAGGCTGCAAGACCGCAGGCAACCATCAGATTCAGAATGCGGATTTTGCGGTCAACAAGTTTATGTGCTGTGATTTCGGTGGTGGGCATATTGGCATCGTCGCGGCCGCCGGCAAACAGCGCCTTGGCAGAATTCTGCGCCTTCAATGCCTCTTCCTCACCGTGGACAAGCTTTGTCAGCTCAAAGGCCAAAATTTCCTTGGCTGTATTCAGCTGTGCGTCCTTCCAGTCGTTCATAGCGTCGATTTGTTCCAAAGGCAGGAAGGTCAGCATACGGATACACTTGAGAACATCCGCGTCCTCCACATTCCGCCAATACTGATAAAAATCAAAGGGACTGGTCTTATTGGGGTCCAGCCAAACTGCTCCGGATGCGGTTTTACCCATCTTCTTGCCCTCAGAATTGAGAAGCAAGGTAATCGTCATTGCGTGGGCATCCTTGCCCAGCTTTCTGCGGATAAGCTCTGTGCCGCCCAGCATATTGCTCCACTGGTCATTGCCGCCAAACTGCATATTGCAGCCATATTTCTGGAACAGATAGTAGAAGTCATAGGACTGCATAATCATATAGTTGAATTCCAGGAAGCTAAGACCCTTTTCCATACGCTGCTTGTAGCACTCCGCACGTAGCATATTGTTTACGGAGAAGCAAGCGCCATCCTCCCGGAGCACATCCACATAGTTCAAATCTAACAGCCAATCCGCATTGTTCATCATCTGTGCCTTGTCTTCACCAAACTCAATGAAGCGCTCCATCTGCTTTTTGAAGCAGGCGCAATTGTGGGCAATGGTCTCCTTGGTCATCATAGAACGCATATCTGTTCTACCGGAAGGGTCGCCAATCATAGCAGTGCCGCCGCCAATCAGGGCAATGGGTCTGTTGCCTGCCATCTGCAGACGCTTCATCAGGCACAGCGCCATAAAATGACCTACGTGCAGAGAATCTGCAGTGGGGTCAAAGCCGATATAGAAGGTGGCCTTTCCGTTATCAATCATTTCACGGATTTCGTCCTCGTTGGTCACCTGGGCAATCAATCCTCTTGCCACCAATTCATCATACAATTTCATATCTTTCCTCCCAATTATAAGCTATTAATTTACATACTCAGCATTTCTTCTGCACTTTTCAGGGTATTTTCCGTAATATTTGCGCCACCGATAATCCGGGCAAGCTCCCGTTTTCTTCCCTCTATATCCAAAGAGGTCACAGTGGTATAAGTTCTTCCCTGCCGTTCCTCCTTGGAAATCAGCAAATGGGTATCGGCCAAAGCCGCCAACTGCGGCAAATGGGTTACACAAAGAACCTGCTTGTTTTTTGCAACATTGCGTAGCTTTTCTGCCACCTTTTGCGCTGCTCTGCCGGAAACACCGGTATCCACTTCATCAAAAATCAAGGTGGCAACCTGGTCATGCCGGGCCAGGACATTTTTCATCGCCAGCATAATCCGGGCCAGCTCACCGCCGGAAGCGACCTTACTTAACGGTTTTAAGGCTTCTCCTGCATTGGCGGACATATAAAACGCAACGCTGTCTGATCCGTGATTGCATAAAGGAATCTCTGCAAATTCACAGGTAAACTGCACCTTGGGCATATCCAGTTGGGACAGCTCCGAAAGGATTTGTCCGGACAGTTCCTCTGCCGCAGATTTTCTGTTCTTGCGCAATGCCAGAGCCGACGCCAAAGCGATTTTCTCTGCTTGGGCGCATTTTAGCTTCAATCGCTCCAGGTGGTCATCTGCAAATTCAATCTCATCCAATTCCTGTTTTGCTTTTTCCAGATACTCCAATATGTCTTCACAGGTTGCACCGTATTTTCGACGCAGTCTGTGAATGACATCCAGCCGGGCCTCAATATTCTCCAATTCGTCATAGGAATACGAAAGGCTGTCACGGGCGTCACGCACCTCATCCGCCACATCCTGCACCTGATACATCAGGTCGGCAACACGGCCCTGGATTTCGGAAAACATATCCGTATATTTACCCAGCCTGGAAAGCTCCCTTTGGGCCGCATCCAAAAGCGCTGTGGCACCATGGGTATCTTCCCCACCATATAAACATTCTGTAGCAGCATTCAATGCGTCGGAGAGCTTTTCTGAGTTCTGCAGGACCTTTCTTCGTTCCTCCAGCTCATCATCCTCGCCTGGTTGTAAATCCGCCTTGGAAATTTCCTCAATCTGAAAACGCAGAGTCTCCATACGGCGAAGCTTCTCACCCTCGTCCATGGTCATACGCTCAATTTCACTGCGAATTTCAAAAAGGGCTTGGTATTTTTCCAAATATTCCTCACGCAATTTTGCGTTGTCTGCAAAGGCATCTAAAAAGGTCAGATGATTTCCCTCGTCAAACAAGGAAGCGGAATCGTGCTGACCGTGGATGTTAATGAGCTGAATGCCAAGCTTATGAAGAATACTGACAGAAACAAGCGTTCCGTTTACACGGCAGATATTTTTACCGTCCAGGTAAACCTGTCGGTGAATTACCGTTTCGCTGTCATATTCCACACCGTTTTCCTCAAACCACGAAAAACAAGGCACATCTGTAAACACAGCACGAACAGAAGCCATTGTAGCGCCGGTTCGTATCATATCCCGGTAGGCACGCTCGCCCAGCACAGCACAAATCGCATCTATCACAATGGATTTACCTGCACCGGTTTCGCCGGTAAGGATGTTAAAACCCTTATCGAAGGAAATATCGGCGCATTCAATCACCGCAATATTCTCAATATGCAGAAGACTTAGCACCTCATCGCCCCCAAATCAGTTAATTAAGCTTTTGATTTCTCCGCAAAACGCGGCCGCCGCATTGGTGTCACGCATTACAATCATCACAGTATCGTCTCCGGCCAGACTGCCAACCACCGTGCTTAAATTCATAGAATCGATAGCAGAGCCGGCGGCTGATGCAAGACCGGGAAGGGTCCGTACCACAATAATATTTTGCGCATAGTCAAAACCAATCACGCATTCTTTGAAAATCGTATTTAACCGGGATGTAAAAGAGCCGGAAACCTCATTGGAAGATGTTGTGTAGCGATATGTTCCAAGACTGGTCAGTTCCTTTACAATCCGCAAATCCTTAATATCCCGGGAGATAGTTGCCTGCGTCCCCCGAAAGCCCTCTTTTTGCAACAAATCCAAAAGTTGCTCTTGCGTTTCCACATTTCGGGTGGAGATGATTTCCATAATCTTTGCCTGTCTTTGACTTTTCACAACCTATCACCTCAGCTATTCTTAAATTTCATATTGACAACCTCATAAAAGCTACGGTCTTTTAACCGAACTAGCTTTGTTGTCAAATTCGTCTTTCGTATCGTCGCCACATCACCCATATTCATCCGGAGCGCTTTGCCGCCATCTACGGATAAAAAGGCGTTTCGACGGGCGTTGTGGGTCAGTTCCACTGTAACAATCCGCTTATCGGAAGCCACAAAGCCACGGCTGGCTACATCGTGTGCACAGATTGGCGTAACCAAAATACTGTGGGCCTCCGGCTCTACAATAGGACCGCCGGCAGACAGGCTGTAGGCCGTCGAGCCGGTAGGCGTGGCAACAATGATACCGTCGCCGCCACATTCCATCGCCTGAACACCGTCACATTTTACAGCCAGGTGCACAATCCGGGCTACCGCGCCCTTGGTAATCACCACATCATTCAAGCAGATATCGTGGAAAATAATATCCCGGTCACGGTGGACCGTCACATCCAGCATCATCCGTTCATCCACAAAATAATCATCCTGCGCCAGGCGAGATAATTGGTCCAGTTCTGTGCTCTCCAGCTCTGCCATAAAGCCCATGGTGCCGATATTGACGCCTAAAACCGGCACACCCTGTCGGGTTGCCGCCTTCGCCATATGCAGAATCGTTCCGTCCCCGCCAAAGCAAACAACCGCATCTGCGGTAGGCAGTTCCCGGTCTAACCGGGAAAAGCGTAAATCTCTGGGCAGGTCATAAGTTCTGTCTACCTCAAAGGGCAGACACAGCCGTACCTCTATTCCGCTATCCTTGAGCACCTGTATAGCCTGTCGGACAGTCTGAAAATTCCGGTCACGGTACGGATTTGGTGTCAAAATTATCTTCTTCATTGGGTTACCCCTTTAATGTTTCATGTGCCTGAAGAACAATCTGCTGGGTATCCGGAAGGATACCGGGCTTGTCCTCCAGGGTTAAGTGTGCTAAAAATTCAATATTTCCCTCAGGGCCTTTCACCGGGGAGAAAGTCAAGCCTAAAATTTTGAAACCGATTTCCTGGGTTAATGCAACAAAGTTGTCCAAAACCTCTTTATGGGTTTCCGGCTCACGGACAACACCCTTCTTCCCCACTTTGTCCTTCCCGGCTTCAAACTGGGGTTTGATCAGGCACAGCACCTGACCGGTGGGCTTCAAAAAAGTCTTTACAACAGGAAGAACAATTTTCAGCGAGATAAAGCTCACATCAATTACAGATAAATCCAGAGGCTCTCCAAGCTGTTCCGGTGTCACATAGCGCACATTGGTACGCTCCATCACCACCACACGGGGATCAGAACGGATTTTCCAGTCCAGTTGGCCGTAACCCACATCAATGGCAAAGACCTTGGAAGCGCCTTGCTGCAGCAAGCAGTCGGTAAATCCGCCGGTGGAAGCGCCTGGGTCGCTGCACACATATCCGGTGGGATCGACCTGAAAGTCCCGCAGGGCTTTTTCCAGCTTTAAGCCGCCACGGCTCACATAGGGGCACACTGCACCACGAACCTCAAGCTCCACAGTTTCTTCATAGGAAATACCGGGCTTGTCCGCCTTTTGGCCCTGAACATAAACCTGGCCACTCATAATAATTGCCTGTGCCTTTGTGCGGTTTTCCGCATATCCCTGCTCTACCAAAAGCACATCCAAACGCTTTTTAATTTTCATTTTTCAGTGCCTCCTGTATTCTTTGGGAAACAGAAATTCCGTCCAAGCCCAATTGTCGATACAATTCATCCACTTTTCCGTGGCTAACAAAATTTCTTCCCAAATCTATACCGTCAGTTACGCAGGACTTGTCCAGCTTTTGCAGTTCCCAGGCAAGCTCCTGGCAGATACCACTGCCGGTGCAGGTTTCTTCCATCACGAAAACCCGGTGATTTTTCGATAGCTTTTCATAGATTTCAGAAACAGGAAGAGGGCTTATAGAAAGCAGACGCAAAACGGTTGCCGCAACGCCGGTCTTTTCCAGCTCCGCCGCCGCATCCAGGGCATTTTCAACCAAAGTGCCATAAGTGACAATCGTCACATCGTCGCCGGTTCTATGCAAGGCAACTCTGTTTTTTCCGTTTCCGGTCCAGGCAGACTCGGCATATCCCCGATTGCCGCCTCTGGGGTAACGAACCGCAACAGGACCATCATTTACAAGAACTGCCCAACCCATCATATCCTGAAGCTCAGCAAGGGATGCCGGACACAAAATCTGCATCCCCGGTGCCTGACGCAAAAAGCCAACATCAAATATACCGTCGTGGGTTTCTCCATCTTCGCCAACTAAGCCAGCTCTATCCACTGCCAGGACAGTATGAAGATTTAACATGCAGATATCCTGCAATATCATATCGTAGCTTCTTTGCAAAAATGTAGAATACAGCGCAACCACCGGAATCATCCCCTGCTTTGCCAGACCGCCTGCCATAGACATTGCATGTTCTTCTGCAATACCCACATCAAACATTCTGTCAGGGTGCTGATTCTTAAACTCCAAAAGGCCGGTGCCTCCGGGCATAGCGGCAGTGATAGCGCAAACACGGCTGTCCTTTGCTGCTAAGGCGCACATAGCCTCACCGAAGGCATCAGAAAATCCGGGAGCACTTTTTGCAAACACTTCTCCCGTGGCCGGGTCGAATTTGCCCACACCGTGAAAGAGCTTGGGATGTTCCTCAGCCGGGCCATAGCCTCTGCCCTTTTGGGTCATAACATGCAGCAGCACCGGCCGGCGCATATCCCTGGCAATTTTCAAAAGTGAAATCAGGTTTTCCGTATCGTGACCGTCTACCGGGCCTAAGTAGGTAAAGCCCATACTTTCAAAAAACGTTTCCGGTATCAGCATTCGCCGAATTCTGCCTTTTACATTACTTGTAAAACGCAAAACCGCATTTCCTCCGGGTATTCCGGACCAAAAGCTGCGGTACTTTTTCTTCATACCCAGGTACTTTTCCTTCGTACGCAAGGCAGATAAATGCCTAGCCATACCGCCAACATTGTGGTCAATGGACATAGCATTGTCATTGAGCACCACAATCATAGGTTCATTGCTGACGGCGGCATCATTGAGCCCCTCATATACCATTCCGCCGGTAGCCGCACCGTCGCCTAACAGCGCAATCACCTGATAGTCCTGCTTCGTTAGGGTACGGGCACGGGCCATACCCAAAGCTATGGATACAGAGCTGGAAGAATGACCTGCCACAAAGGCGTCGGCATCACTTTCACTGGGCTTGGGAAAGCCTGCCATACCGCCAAATTGTCGCAATGTATCAAAATCCGCCTGGCGGCCGGTCAACAGTTTATGGACATAAGACTGATGGCCAACATCAAAAACCAAGCGGTCAATTGTTGTATCAAATACGGTCTCTAAAGCAACCGTTAATTCCACCACGCCTAAATTGGAAGCCAAATGGCCCCCGGTCTTACTGACCTGGGACACCAAAAAACTCCGTATCTGCTGACACAGAGTTTTTCGCTGCTGCTCATCGAGCTTCCGCAAATCTGCATGGCAGTGAATATTTTCTAATATGCTCACAGTTTACACAACCTAACTGTTTGTTTTCTTTTTCTGAAAAAGCTCCGGAATGTGGAGAAAATAATAGGAAACAGTCCCCACCGCCGTTACAATCTTCGTGCAGGATTTAATCGCAAAGGTTTTGCCGATTGCCTTACCGCCAACGGTCAGGCCGGCAACCAGTGCCGACATAAGCAAACTCACTACCTGAGGAAACGAAAAATCGAACTCCTGCAAAACCTGCAACGCAATGGTTGCAGAGGCAGAACCGGAAACAACGCCGGAAATATCGCCAATCACATCGTTACAAATAGAACTGACACGCTCGGCATTTCTTAAAAGCTTAATCGCTTCCAGGCCACCGGGCACTTTACGGGCCGCCATAGAGTGAAAGGGCTTTTCATCGGCAGATGTCACTGCCACACCAATTACATCAAATATAATACCAACGAAAACAATGATCAGCAATATGAGAAACGCAACCAGAATGCTGCTGTTTTCCATAAGGATATCCGATAAAAATGTAATACCGCCGGAAATAAAAATTGTGATAAAGAAAATAGTAATTACCCAACGGATTGTCTTGCTGCGTTCTTTCCTTGACGCAGATGGGTCGGATTTAGACACAAGCCTTGTCCCCTTTATAAATCAATAGTTGACGGTAGCAGACAGGATAAATCTTACGGCTTAGGTCGGGTTGTATTTCACCAAACAAAACCTGCCGTTGCCGAACAGGCTGTTCCCATTTAATCTGTCTGTTCAGGTGTTGCCAGCCTGAATACCCGATTGCCACTTAGTCCGTACTGTAATCCCCTGTCTGCCCCATACGACAGCCTAGGTGTTTTCCACCACAAAATCAACCGGTCCTTAGCCTCTTTTGCAAGGATGGTTTCCAGAAGCGATGATGCATGCTGCGTGGCCACCACAACATTGCACTTGTCCTCTTTCCCCACATACTCACTCAAGGCAGGCTACACTGCACGCAGCACGCGATTCTGCGCACCGCTTTGCAGGTTCATACCCGGTTCGTGTGCGAAGCGGCTTCCAAACACTGGAGTTCTCAACTTCGTCACACAATACCAGGTCTCCGCGGAGACCGGGTCGTATACTCCATGCCATTGGAGTGCGCCCGGAGTCCTTAACCCCCAGCACCCACCCTAAACTGGGCGTAAAAAGCAAGCACCAGGGACTTCATCGATATGCCCTTCATAGGATTTTTAGGCCCTACCTGGAGACCGGCGGTTTTGACTAGGATACTGCACCGTCAAAATGTATAATATCACAGTATGTTTGAATATTCAAGTATATTTTCATTTTTTGCATATAATTTAATCCCTGTTCACAAAGTAAAAAAGGACGCTTTTTACGCGTCCTTTTCAAAATTTCAAAAAAAATGGCAAGGGTAATGATTTTGTATTTTTTTACAGTAATCAAAACTCCTCCGGTATGGGCTTGGTAACACCGGTACGGCGGGCCTTGTCCAGACCACCCGCCATATGGCCTTCCGGGTCCTGGGCAAATTTGGCTCGACGGATAATCTCCTCGCCGAACTTATCCCGCAGATGGTCCACCGCTTCGTCCAACCGCAGTTTTCTCTCATACTGCTGCGGAGAAACTCCGGTGAAAAAATCGTATTGCTGGTAAGGTTCCCCGGTTAATTTGGTAACCTGCACGCCTAATTGCCGCAAGGGTTTCTGACCGTCCCAGGCTACATCCAAAATCCGGCAGGCCGCATCAAAGAGCTGCTGGGTGTTGTTGGTTGCACCGTGCAGAGTGCTTTGCCGGGAATAATTCTGCATTTCGCTGGTGCGCAAATGCACCGATATACAGCTACCGCACTTGCCGTCTTTGCGCATTCTGGCCGCCACGGTCTCGCACAAGCTCAAAAGCACCTGATAGCCCTGCTGGTAGGTTTCCACATCCTTGGCTGTGGTGGTAGAGTTGCTGTAGCCTTTGTTCTCTGCCTGCACCGGAGAAACCGCATCCGCATTTCTGCCGTTGGCAAAGTGCCAAATGGTTTCCCCGTATTTCCCCAGCTTCCTTTTCAGAACAGGTAATTCTGCCTGGGCCAATTGACCAATGGTATAAATCCCCATCCGATTTAGTTTTATCTGAGTTGCAGCACCCACCAAAAACAAATCCCGTACCGGAAGCGGCCACATTTTTTCCGCTATTTCTTCCGGAAACAGGGTATGAACCTTATTGGGCTTTTCAAAATCTCCCGCCATTTTAGCCAAAAGCTTATTGGTGGAAATGCCAATATTTACCGTAAACCCCAGTTCCTCTAAAACACGCTTGCGCATTGCCTCTGCCGCTAGCCTCGGTGCGCCAAACAGCCGTTCTGTGCCGGTCATATCCACCCAAGCCTCATCAATGGAATACTGCTCCACCAAAGGGCTGAACTGTCTCAAAACCTCCACAAAATGTCGGGAGGTCTCCACATACAGCCCATAATCCGGCGGAATAACCACCAAGTCCGGACATTTTTCCAGCGCCTGAAATAATGGCTCGCCTGTTTGGATTCCAAATTTTTTGGCAGGTGTACTTTTGGCTAAAATAACGCCGTGCCTTGCCTCCTTATCCCCTGCCACCACGGAAGGCACCTCTCGCAAATCCAGGCTTTCTCCCAACACTTTTAGCCGATACACAGCGGCCCAGGATAAAAATGCACTATTTGCGTCCACATGAAAAATAATCCTCTGGGCCATATCAGTACACCTTTCTGAGCAAGCACCAATTATGACTGCGTATGGTATAGCGCAGTTCAAAAAGCCACTGCCTTTGCCCTACCGTGGCACGGCACAAAAATATCCGTGCCTCAATTCCCACAAACTGCACATCCCGTGCGCTGACAATTTCCTCAATGTCTATCCGCAAAAGCTGATGGTGCTCATCCTCCATACGAAACCGCAAAGGGCGAATATCCCCATCTGCACTACAAACGCAGATTACATCCACCGGGCAAATTTTCTGCTCCATAGTGCATCCTCCTGTGTTTTTCTTTTATTATAGTACATTTGTTCTAATAAAGCAAGTGGAATTTTGTGGTTGTTTCTCCTCCGGCGTTTTGTTATAATACAGAAAAAGGAGGCGATACGGTTGAAATACCCCTGCCTGGTGCTTGACCATGACGATACGGTAGTGCAAACAGAGGCTACCATTAACTACCCCTATTTCTGCTACATTCTGGATGTGTTTCGCCCAGGCGCAACCATTACCCTGGAAGAATACATAGACGGCTGTTTTCATTTGGGCTTCGCAGATATGTGCCGGCAGAAATATCAATTTACAGATCAAGAGCTTCAGGAGGAATACCTGGGCTGGAAAGGCTATATTCGGGAGCATATTCCTGCCACCTATTCAGGGATAGAAAGAATTATCCAACGGCAAAAGAACTTGGGTGGTCTTGTATGTGTGGTATCCCATTCCAGTGAAGAAATCATCAAGCGTGATTACCTGACGCACTTCGGACTGCTGCCGGACGAGATTTACGGCTGGGATTATCCGGAGCACCAAAGAAAGCCCAACCCCTATCCTCTGACCCAAATTATGGAAAAACATCAGTTAAAGCCCGAAGATATATTGGTGATAGATGACCTAAAGCCAGGCTACGATATGGCAAAATCTGTCCAGGTTCCCATTGCCTTTGCCGGCTGGAGCAAGCAAGGTCACCCGGATATCTGTAATTTTATGGAAAATTTGTGCGACTTCTCCTTCCCTACTTTACAAGCTCTGGAAGACTTTTTATTTGACAAATAATCCGTTTAAGTTCCTTGACAAATGTGGTATAATGAACTGACGCAAGGAGGTGGTTCGTCTGGAAAAAGAGAGCATCCGGGTGATGGCCCGAAATCGGGAAGCCTATCACGAATATTTTGTGGAAGAGGAAATGGAAGCCGGTATTGAATTATGCGGTACAGAGGTAAAATCCATCCGTCAGGGCACCCTGAACTTAAAGGACGCCTGGTGCGGAATTAAGGACGGCGAACTACTTCTGAACCAAATGCACATCTCCCCTTATGAGCAGGGCAATATCTTCAACAAAGACCCTCGCCGGGTACGAAGACTGTTAATGCACCGTCGGGAAATTATGCGCTTACTTGGCAAGGTAAAGCAGGACGGCTATTCCCTGATACCCCTAAGCGTATATTTTAAAGGCAGTCGCGTTAAGGTGAAGATTGGACTGTGTAAGGGCAAGAAACTTTATGATAAGCGTCAATCTGCAGCAGAGCGAGATGCCAAGCGCCAGATTGACCGCGCTATGAAAGAGAGGTACTAAAAATGAATCCTACATTCAAAATCACTATGGAAAACGGCAGTGTGATGGAAGGTGAGCTGTATCCCGAAATTGCACCCCAAAGCGTATATAATTTCATTGGTTTGGTAAATCATAATTATTACGACGGTTTGATTTTTCACCGTGTCATTCCCGGTTTTATGATTCAGGGCGGTTGTCCTGAGGGAACCGGTATGGGTGGCCCGGGCTACTGCATTAAGGGTGAGTTTTTCTACAACGGCGTCAAAAACGAACTGAAGCATAAGCGTGGCGTTTTGTCTATGGCTCGGAGCCAGTCTCCCAACTCTGCCGGCAGCCAGTTCTTTATTATGCACGAAAATGCACCCCACCTGGACGGACAGTACGCCGCCTTTGGCAAGGTAACATCCGGTCTGGAGGTTGTGGACGCCATCGATTCTGTAAAGAGCAATCATCAGGACCGTCCTTTGGAGGAGCAAAAAATCGCCTCCATTACGGTAGACACCAAGGGGGAAACCTATCCGGAACCTAAAAAGCTCCAGGACCCCTACGGAAGATTCTAATTTTCATTCGCCTGTCCGGGTGGCAAATGCCGCCCGACAGTCGTCCTATATGGGGGCGTACTGGTTTCGACGGGGGTAGTGAGGCTGGAATAGCGGGCCGTGGCGCCTGACCACGATAAAACGGGTAAACCTTAAATTTAACTGACAACAACACTGTTGCTCTGGCTGCCTAATTAGGCGCCCATCCGCCCCGGAAGGTCCACGAGCCGGGCTCGGGTGTGATTGAAGTGGAGACCGTGCGTGTACTAAGCTTTGCGTACACCACGCATAATGAAGCTACTGATGCCGGCAGGGTGTTTGTTCCCGTCCGGCTGAGGGAATGTAAATAACAAACTGCGCCCGGAGAAGTTCTTTCCAAGTTGCTTTCGGACAGGGGTTCGATTCCCCTCGCCTCCACCAAATGGACATTACACGAACACCTGCTATCTCAAAGGCGGTTTCGCCACAGAAGCGTTCTTGTAGTGTCACCACAAAAAACGAGAGCCAAGGTTTAACGCCTTGGCTCTCGTTTTTGAAGGTAGTTTCGCGGTTTTAATCTAACCCAATGCAATTATAATCCTTTGACGTCATAGCAGTACAAATTCGATTGATTTAAGTCAACATCGTGCATATTGATCAAAGTAATCTCACGATGATGATAGGTCGTGTAATAATAAATTCCCATATCAGCATTGCAACAGCTACTGTAGCGCGTATATTCAAAACCATCCATAGTCCGAACGCACCCCTTTGGCATCGCAACGGAATTCAGAATATGAAAAAACTGATTCACGTTTGATTTTTCGTTATGCTCCGATATCGAGTTTTCTTTTACAAAAAGAGCCCTTATAAACCGTGACGCACTTGAAAAATCCCCCGGCAAGCCCATAGCTCCCATACCTAAGCTATAGTTTTTCACAGGTATGCTTTCCCTGAATTGAGAGGTTGCGTGACCGATACTGAGTCCCATATAATGACTCACGTTGGTTTGGTGAAATTCAAAGGGCGGATTGTTGGTCAAAACCTCAAACGGATTATCGTATATTTTAAGTCCGTCCTCCAATGCTTCCACGACAATGCTGCTTTTGTTATCACTGATCATCCAATGCAACGGTGACAGTGGAAGCTTCTCACTAAAGTCGATATTGACCAAGTTGATTTTGTCAAGAAGCATTTTTGCCTCATCTATGCAGGAGCATTGCGCTAAAATCCAAGGAACAAACTCAAAAGGCGTAACGTTGTCCTTTCCCTTTGCAAAGCTATAGTAGACAGCGTTTTCGGGAAAGTTCAAGCCTGCCATACTCAGACCTTTCTCGTTTGTGGATTCATAGTAAAGAGGAAAATCCTCGACAACGGCAGCCATACCAATCATCGCATAGTGTGATTGGATTGGCTTCTCACAACGCATTTTAATTTCATAATGTCTTGGAGTAATCACAACTTTTTCACCGTATCTTCGGTCCAGATCCAAATTCCTGCCAAAATAGGAAGCGTTACTTCTATAGGAAATAGCCGTACACATAAATACCTCCGTTTTTTTATTCACCGTTAGGATTTCCCAAAGTGAAGAAAAATAATAAGTCAAAACCTCCGGCTTAGCCCGAGGTTTTGACTTATTATGCAAGCATATCCATCAGATCGCCGAGAGCTGTTTCAAACTTTGCTCCGTACCAGTGTTCGGAATCTCCCTGCGTATTGATAATGCACTTGACTGTGTAATCCGCTGCGATCTTTGCCGCCTCAAAGATGTCCTTGTCGTTCAAAAGTGCACCTGTGAATGCAGAAGCGTAAATATCACCTGTGCCGTGACAACCCTTGGAAACCTTATCGTGCTCGTAATAACGAAGCATACCGTTCTCATAAACGATAACGCCGGTTTTCTCGGGAGTATAGCCCACACCCGTCAGAACAATAGTCTTTGCGCCAAGCTTTGAAACCTTGTCAAGAAGCTCCTTTATATAGCTCTCGTCATATGTTTCACTATATTCAACATCAGCAAGGAAGCAAGCCTCTGTGATGTTGGGAACCAGAATATCTGCTGATGCGCAAAGTCCGCGCATAGCTGCCACGTATTCATCGTTGAAGATGGAATAGAGCCTTCCGTTATCTGCCATAGCGGGATCGACGATGCGAATGCAGTCGTCCGTGCCCATAGTGTCGAGAATATTTTGAACGTATCCAACCTGCTTGACGCTTCCGAGGTATCCGGTATAGATAGCTTTGAATTTGATATTTTCCTTCTGCCAATGCTTTTGAATCTCAGGCATATCATCTGTAAGATCACGGAAGGTGAAGCCACTGAAGCCTGCGGTATGCGTAGAAAGCACGGCAGACGGAAGAATGCAGGTTTCGAGCCCGCAAGCGGAAAGGATGGGCAGTGCAACCGTCAGCGAGCACTGACCGACACAGGATATATCTTGAATCGTGAGAATTTTTTTATAAGCCATTTTCATTTTCTCCTTGTAATTTTGCTAGATTTATTGTATAACATTTTTGTTGATATAAAATAGTCAGAACGGGAGAATTTTATATATACAGATGAAGTACACGATAGACAAAAACAGCCGCCCTGTTTATCTGCAAATATACAAGCAGATACGGCAGGACATTATAGATGGAATCTATCCCTTGGGAACGAAGCTACCTTCCATGCGTTTGCTCTGCGACGAGCTTTCGGTCAGTACCGTTACGGTGGATCACGCCTATGCCCTGCTCTGTGATGAAGGTTACGCAGAGTCAAGAGAAAGAAGCGGTTTCTTTGTGATTTTCAGAGAATCGGATGGCTTTGCCGCCACCGCCGAAGCACACACGATGCATATCATTACACCACAAAGCGAGCATTCATATCCCGACTTTCCGTTTTCTGTTCTCGGCAAAACGATGCGAAAGGTGCTTTCCGATTATGCCGACGTGCTCCGCAAGAGATCGCCGAATGCGGGCTGCGATGAGCTTCGTGCGGCAATCAAAAACTATCTCATGCGCAACAGAGGAATGAACGTCGAGAGCAGCCAGATCATTATCGGCTCGGGTGCGGAATATCTTTACGGATTGATCATCACAATGTTTGGCAGAAAGCATACATACGGCATTGAATCGCCGTCCTACAAAAAAATCGAACAGATTTACAATGCATCCGAGGCAAGATATGAACTACTCCCTCTATCTCACGACGGTATTGATAGCTCGGCTCTTGCAAAAACAAAGGCGAGCGTCATTCATACCACACCCTACAGAAGCTTTCCAACGGGCATTACCGCATCTGCAAACAAACGCCACGAATATATCCGTTGGTCGAGTAAAAACGGGCGGTTCATTATTGAGGATGATTTTGAGTCGGAGTTCTCGGTTTCCTCAAAGCCGGAGGATACTCTGTTTTCACTTTCCGACTATGACAATGTGATCTATATGAACAGCTTTTCCAAGACCGTCTCGCCCGCGCTACGTGTAGGATATATGGTTTTACCAAAATGCCTTGTGCGTGAATTTGAGAAAAAGCTCGGCTTCTATTCCTGTACCGTTCCCACTTTTGAGCAGTTTGTTCTTGCTGAGCTTATCAATAGCGGAGACTTCGAAAGGCATATCAACCGTGTCAGAAGAAGCTTGAGGAAGAAGCATTAAACACAAGTTCTGCTTACAGAACATCGATGCAATTTACTTTTCTTTATTTTCTCCAACATACAAAAAGACCTTGTCATCGACAAGGTCTTTTTTCGTTATGATGGAATGTTTTTCATAGTAAGGCCGATTCGTTTGCGTTTTTCATCCACTTCCAAAACTGCAACCTTTACAACATCTCCCACCTGGACCACCTCCGAGGGGTGATGCACTTTTCGGTTACAAACCTGGGAGATGTGCACAAGGCCGTCCTGATGGACACCGATATCCACAAATACGCCAAAATCAATTACATTGCGCACCGTTCCGGAGAGCACCATTCCCGGCTTTAAGTCCTTCATTTCCAAAACATCCGTGCGAAGGATAGGCGCAGGCAAATCGTCACGGGGGTCACGGCCGGGCTTTAGAAGCTCCTTTACAACATCCTCCAGCGTAGGAATACCTGCACCGCAGGTACTTTCCACCATTTCCCGGTTTAGCGCGTGAAAACGCACAGCCAGTGCTTCCAGCTTACCGGCAGCAATATCCTTTTTGGTATATCCGCAAAGCTCCAAAAGCTTTTCCGCCGCCCCATAGGTTTCCGGATGGACACCGGTGTTATCAAAGATTTCCTTACTCTCCGGAACACGAAGGAAGCCTGCGCATTGCTGGAATGTTTTGGGGCCAAGCTTGGGAACTTTTTTTAGCTGATTACGGGAGGTAAATGCGCCATTTTCCTCTCTATAAACCACAACATTTTTTGCAATACCAGATGTCAAGCCGGAAACCTGTTCCAAAAGGCTGACTGAGGCAGTGTTAATGTCCACGCCTACAGCATTTACGCAATCCTCTACCACACCACCAAGGGATTCATCCAATCGCTTTTGGGGCATATCGTGCTGATACTGCCCTACACCGATGGCTTTCGGGTCAATTTTTACCAGCTCTGCCAAGGGGTCTTGCAGACGACGGGCTATGGAAACTGCAGAACGCAGATTTACATCGTAATCTGGGAACTCCTCTGCCGCCAATTTGGATGCCGAATACACAGAAGCACCGGCCTCATTTACAATCATATAGCTGACACCGGGAAGGTTCTTCAGCATTTCCACTGTCATTGCCTCGGTTTCCCGGGAGGCTGTACCGTTACCGATTGCAATATGCTGTACTCCGTGCTTGCGTATCATTGCAGAAAGCACGGTAATTGCTTCCTGCTTTTTGTTCTGAGAAAAGGTGGGATATACCACATTGGTATCCAGCACTCTTCCTGTGCCGTCCACAACCGCCACCTTACAGCCATTGCGGTATCCCGGGTCAAGTCCCATTGTCACAAAGCCCTTAACCGGGCGCTGCATAAGAAGAGGTTTTAGGTTCAAGGCAAAGTTGGCAATTGCCGCCTCAGATGCCCGTTCCGTCAGGTTGCTGCGCAATTCCCGTTCTGCACTGGGGAAAATCAGCCGGGTATAAGCATCCTCTGCCGCAGCTCGGACAAAAGCACTGACATTTGCTGTAGGCTTTAATGCGCCACGGCACACCACAGCCTGTCCCTCGTTGCCGGGAAGAGATATGGACACTTTCAAAAATTCTTCTCTTTCCCCTCGGTTAATTGCCAAAATCTGATGGTTCTGCAACCGGGAAACCGGACTTGTAAAGTTGTAATACAGTCTATACACACTGTCCTGCTCCGGATCTTCTGCCTGGACGGAAATCACCGCAATACGCTCCATCTTCAGTCGGAGCATTTTTCGGATATCTGCATCATCGGAAATCATTTCCGCAATAATATCCGAAGCGCCTGCCAAAGCATCCTCCAGGGTTTCCACACCCAATTCCGGGTTAATGTAGTCCTGAGCCAGCACATTGGGGTCCTGTCCGTCCTGAGCAAAAATAGCCAGCGCCAAGGGCTCCAGACCTTTTTCCTTAGCCACGGTGGCACGGGTGCGGCGTTTCTGCTTATAGGGGCGGTACAAATCCTCTGCTTCAGCCAAGGTCGTGGCATCGTCAATCGCCTTTGCCAGCTCCTGGGTCAACTTTCCCTGAGATTCTATGGAATTTAGGATTTCTTCCTTGCGCTGAGCAAGGTTTCGCAAATAATTCAGGCGTGTTTCCAAATTGCGAAGAGTTGTATCATCCATCGTCCCGTGCATTTCTTTCCGGTAACGGGCAATAAAGGGTATGGTATTTCCTTCATCCAAAAGCGCAATTACATTTTCCACATATTGCTGCTTTTGCGCAAGCTCTTCTGCAATGATTTCTGCAATGGGTCTCATAGTTTCCTCCTAGTGACTGTATCAGGAAAATTATACCACACCCACAAATAAATGGCAATCGAGTTTTACATCGTTTTTTAGATGCGTTTTTTATTACCCTTATTAAATAGTACTTGCACCATTTCCCCTATGGTGGTATAATAAACATTATTATATTACCTAGGAGGCAGAAAAATGAACACCATTTTGACGACTACTTCCGTTATCGGCAGTTCGGCAAGTATGATGAAGCCTGCGCTGATTGTGCTATTTGTCATTCTCGCTGTTTTGCTTCTGTGCAGTATTGCTTTTACAGCACTGTGCCGTGGCGGTAAGGGCAAGGTCCCCGGCTCCAGAAAGTTTTTGCTGGGCGTTATGTATTTGGCCACTATAATTGTACTGGTATGTACCATAGCTTGCACTGTAAAGTACAACTCCTTCAAGGCCCCCTCTCAAGGCGGAAACGGTTCTATGAATGTTCCACCAGTCAACAGCAACAACGATGATACTACCACCGAGCAAACAACTATCGAAACCACCGAGGAGACCGTTCCGGCTCCCACCTACACAGCCCAGATGGTTGACAGCAGTAACCCTAAGCAGTGGAATGTGAAATGGACTGTTTATGAGGATAAAAAGGCGATTGAAGACTACCGCCGTGCTGATTCCATCTCCTTTGGAGATGCATCTACTTATTCCAACGTGGAAGGCGTTATCACCTTCCGGGGTGACAACTACAGAACCGGCCCTACCTACGGTACGGTTGAGATCGTCAACAAGACTCTGACTAAGAAATGGAGCTCCAAGGTTGGCGGTATGTCCAGCTCTGCAGGCGGCACCTGGTCCGGTTGCGGTTGGACCGGTCAGCCTGTGATTGTTCGCTGGGACGAGCAGACTAAGCAGATCATGAACCTCTATGACGAAAAGAAGGCCAAGGCTGACTTGGTTGAGGTTATTTACGCCACAATGGACGGCAATATCTATTTCTACGATATGGAGGACGGCTCCTACACCCGTCCTAAGATTAAAATGGGTATGACCTTCAAGGGTGCCGGTTCTCTGGACCCCAGAGGCTATCCCCTGTTCTATGTGGGCTCCGGCGATAATACAGCAAGCGGCAAGGCAGCCAGAATGTATATCGTTGACCTGATTAAAGGTGAGATTATTTGGGAGCACAGTGGTAAGGGCGATGTGAATACCCGAAAATGGTATGCCTTTGACTCTGCACCTCTGATTGATGCAGAGACAGACACAATGGTTTGGCCCGGCGAAAACGGTGTTTTGTACACAATGAAGCTTAACACCGCTTATGACAAAACTGCCGGTACAATTGCCATTAACCCCGATCCTATGATTAAGACCTGCTACACCACCAATACCGGTCGCAGCAAGGGCGCAGAGAGCAGTGCGATTATCGTTGACCGTTACTGCTACTTTGGCGACAACGGCGGTCTGTTCTTCTGTGTGGATTTGGATACAATGAAGCTTGTATGGTGTCAAAACACCAAGGACGATGTAAACGCTACCCCTGTGTTTGAATGGGCTGACGACGGTAAGGGTTACATCTACACCGGCAACTCTATGGAGTATGCCAACGGTAAGACCAGTCTGCACAAGCTGGATGCGGCCACCGGAGAAATCGTGTGGGAAGTTGTATATGACAAGGTCGCTTTTAACAAGGATGTTTCCGGCGGCGTTCTTTCCTCTGTGCTTTTGGGTAAGAAGGGCACAGATATGGAAGGACTTGTGTTCTACTCTATCTCCCGTACACCTTCCTACGGCAAGGGTGTTTTGGTTGCTTTGGACACCAAGACCGGTGAAAAGGTTTGGGAAATCACTTTGAACAATTACGCCTGGAGCTCCCCTGCTGCTGTATATACTGCAGAAAATAAGGGCTACATTATTCAGTGCGATTCTGCCGGCAAGGTATTCCTGATTGACGGAAAAACCGGCGAAAAGGTTGTGTACACTGAGCTGGGCTCCAACATTGAAGCCTCCCCCGCAATTTTTGAAAATACGATTATTGTGGGTACCCGTGGCGGCTTGGTCTGCAGCGTGGAAATTGGATAATTTTGCAAAATCAGCCAGTCATTTATTGACTGGCTGATTTCTTTTCGGGCAAAATATTCTTGGGTGATGAAATGAAAAAAGATAGAAAATATCCGGACGATTTTCGTGTCAATCCGGAGAATGTGCTGTGTCCCAAATTCGACCAAACCAGCATTGCAAAATTTCCTGTGGCAAGCCCGGAGGAAATGGGTATGCGCGTTTTGGATAATTGTGCTGAGGAGCATATTATGTAAGCGGCTTCTTCTTGCACATTGACATATAAACCCAGGCTTGTTATAATATAAATAGAAAACACATTCCAAAGGAGGCATTGTTATGGAAAAGAAAATTATCACAATCAGCCGTGAATTTGGTAGTGCAGGCCGCACCATTGGTCATATGCTTGCAGAGAAACTGGGTATTCCCTTCTATGATAAAGAGCTTGTGGATCATATTGCATTGGAATCCGGCTTTGCTCCCAACTATGTGGAAGATTTGGGAGAACACGCCCCTGGCAAGAGTATATTCGCCTATGCCTTTGCACAGCAGAGTGTGCCCGGTATTATGAACGGTCTGTCCACTGCGGATTTTCTTTGGAATGTCCAATGTAATGTGATTTTGCAGTTGGCGGAGAAAGGTCCCTGCGTCATTGTGGGCAGAAATGCAGACTACATACTCAAAGACAGACAGGATTGTCTTCACGCCTTTATCCACGCAGACAAACAATTTCGTGCCCACCGTATCGTCACGCTTTATGGTGAGTCTGAGAAGAGCCCTGAGGCTCGTTTGAACGAAAAGGATAAGCGCCGTAAGGTGAATTACCACCACTACACCGGCCGGGAATGGGGCGCTTCCAGAAACTACGACATCTGCCTCAACTCCGCCGTTATCGGTGTTGAAGGCTGTGTAGATATCCTCTATAACATCGTTCAAAACAGCAAATAATTTTAGCATAAAAAGAAGACGCTCCTTGGAGCGTCTTCTTTTTTATTATTCTTCTGTCTGATAGGCATCCAGGATCATCGTATCACTGCTGTCTGAGATCTCCTCACCAGCCATACACTGCGCAAACTGAGCACCGGACATTGTTTCATTCTCCAAAAGGAACTCCACCACCCGGTTCAATTTTTCCTCATCCCGACGAAGGATTTCGCTGCACTGGTTATACGCCTTATCGATGATTGCCATTACTTCATCATCAATCGTGCCGGCAATCTTCTCCGAATAACTCTTTGTGCTTTGATAATCTCTACCAATAAACAGCTCGTCTCCGCCGGTATAGGACACAGTACCCAGTTTTTCGCACATACCGTAGCGTGAGACCATATCCCGTGCCAGCTTGGAAGCACGGTCAATATCGTTGGAAGCACCGGTGGAAATATCCTGCAGGAACAGTGCCTCTGCCACACGGCCACCCAACAGACCCACAATTTGCTCATACATTTCATTTCTGGTCAAATGGGTGCTGTCCTCCATAGGCCGTGTCCAGGTAAGACCCAAAGCATTTCCTCTGGGAACAATCGAAATATGATGCACCGGGTCATGGGTGGGCAGACTGTGCATTGCCACCGCATGACCGGCCTCGTGGATGGCCGTTAGGCGCAAATCCCGCTTCAAGTGAACACGGCTACGCTTTTCAGGACCTGCCAAAATCTTCATCATTGCATCATTGAGATCCTGCATATTCAAAGCAGGACGATCCTCACGGGCCGCCATAATCGCCGCTTCATTCAAAAGGTTGCTCAAATCCGCACCGGTAAAGCCGGAGGTTGCCATAGCAATCGTCTTCAAATTCACATCTGCATCCAAATGCTTATTCTTTGCGTGAACCTTCAGGATATCCTCACGCCCCTTGGCATCCGGTCTTCCCACATAAATCTGTCGGTCAAAACGACCGGGACGAAGCAGCGCATTATCCAAAATATCCACCCGGTTGGTAGCTGCCAGCACAATAACACCTTCCGTGCGGCTAAAGCCATCCATTTCCACCAGAAGCTGATTTAAGGTCTGCTCTCTTTCATCGTGACCGCCGCCCATACCGGAACCACGCTTACGGCCTACAGCGTCAATCTCGTCAATAAAAATAATTGCAGGAGCCATACGCTTTGCCTGATCAAACAGGTCACGGACACGGCTGGCACCTACGCCAACATACATTTCCATAAAGTCGGAACCGGAGATAGACAAAAACTGTACATCCGCTTCCCCTGCAACGGCACGGGCTAATAATGTTTTACCGGTACCCGGAGGGCCTGCAAGCAAAATGCCGTGGGGGATTCTTGCACCAATGGCAGTAAATTTACCTGGATTGCGCAAGAAGTCCACTACCTCTTGCAATTCCGCTTTCTCTTCATCTACACCGGCCACATCCGCAAAAGTAACCTTCTTATTTCCGGAGCCGTGGGTGGTGCGTGCTTTTCCAAAATTGTTCATAGGGTTACTGTTATTGGCTCTGCCTGCCAGCACTGCCCAGACAATAATCAAAATCAGGCCTGCAAACACAATGGGGAGCACATAGGAAAAAGGAGATGTTTTTTCAGCCGGAATAAAATCATAGCTTTCCAAAACTCCGTTCTGGGTTTGCTCCTGCAGCAGCGCACTCATTTCCTGACGGAAGGCATCTGCATCCGCCATAGGTGCAGAAAGCGTGCTCTTCCCATTTAACGGCTGACGCAAAACCAGGTAGATGGAATCATCCTCCACAACGAAGCTGCGAACCTGCTCCTGCTTAAAAAGCCCAATCACCTGGGAATATGTTAAATCATCCCCGTTTCCGCCAAACAGTCCCAGCATCCAGGAAAATGCCAAAATCAAAACAGCAACATAAATAATCAGGGGTAAAATTCTAACTCTTTTCAATTTTTCTCTCCTTACAAATAGGCATCCGGTTTCAAGACACCTATATAGGGCAGGTTCCGATAATGCTCATTATAGTCCAGGCCATAACCCACCGCAAATTCATTGGGGATTGTAAAGCCCACATAGTCTGCCTGCAGGGTAATCTCCGGATTTCTACGCTCCGGCTTGTCCAACAGTGTGCAAATTTTTAGGGAGGCCGGCTCCTTGGACATCAGATACTTGTAAGTAAAGTCCAGAGAATTGCCGGTATCAAAAATATCCTCCAAAATCACCACATGGCGACCTTTAATATCCTCAGAAATATCCCGTTTAACCTCCATACGAGAGGAGTTTGTACCCTTATAAGAGGAAATCCACATAAAGTCAATTTGGCAGGGAGCATTGAAGTACTTAATAAAATCGCCGAAGAAAACCACAACTCCCTTTAATACGCCTACAAATACCGGGTCCTTATCTTTATACTCCTCCGTCAGTTTCGCTGCCAATTCCTGCACTTTTTCCTGAATTTCTTCCTGAGAAATCAAAACCCGTTGAATATTCTCCTGCATCGCAACCTACTCCTTTATTTCTTTCATTGTAATGGATACTGCCGGCAATTGCCAGGTCAGGCGGTCCAAATTTGCCCCAATACCGCCTACCGCAATTACGCCTTCGTCATCAGCAATCACCGGAATTGTATCCCGGCAATTGGCTGGAATTTTTTTGTCACTAAACAGCTTTTTTAAGCTTGTTGTACCGGCAGAAAGCCGAATAGAATCTCCCGGCTCCCGGCTGCGAACAACCATTTGACCCTTGGGAAGCACAGAAAAGCATTCCGAAGAATTCTCAATTTCACCGGCTTGGCAACAAGAAATTTTGAAATTACTGTATAGAACCTCACCCGGACAGGTTAAGCTTTTCGGCTCTGTCCGGTGGCAAAGGCTGACCTTTTCCAGCTTGTCATAATTTCTGCAAATCAGCACGCCTCCGGGAAAACTGGCCTTTGCGGATGGGTTATCCGACATAACCAGCTTATGCAGCAGCTTCAGATGCTCAGCCTCCGGCTCCGGGACACCGCTTTGCTCCAGAAAATCCGCATATTTGCGAAATTGCAAAGCCTCCGGCAATTGGCGAAGCTGGGAAACTTCTGTGCTTGTAGCCTTGGCAAGCTCAGAAAGCACACACTCATCCTGCCGCAAGCGCAGTGCAGTTTCCGAAGTATTCTCCGAAAAACGAGGGTTTTCCTTCTTCAGTATCGGCATAATTTTGTGCCGAAGACGGTTCCGCAAAAAGTCGTCCGTTTCGTTAGAACTGTCTGTAACATAATCCAAGTGATACTCTTCAAGAAACGCTAAGACATCCCGGCGTGTTACCGACAGCATAGGTCTGATAAGCTTCCCGTTCATCGGTGCAATTCCGCCTAAGCCCTTTAAGCCCGTTCCCCGGACTAAGTGCATTAAAACAGTCTCTGCATTGTCATCTGCCGTATGCGCCGTGGCAATTTTCCCGGGCAGTGTGTTCAAAAAGGCATACCGGGCGTCACGGGCTGCTGCCTCCAGGCCTTTTTTGCCCGGCGTCACATTCCCTGCACCCACGGACAGCTCAATATCATAACGGTGGCATAGTTGCCGCACAAAATCTTCATCCCGATCCGATTCGGCGCCACGAAGGCCGTGATTAAAATGGGCGGCTTGCAAATAGATTCCCAATTTATCCCGGAGAAGATAAAGCGCAAACAGCAACGCTACCGAATCTGCACCACCGGAAACAGCACAGGTGATGCTATCCCCTTTTTCAATCAGTCCATATTCCCGGATAAAGCGCATAAGCTTATTCAGCATGCTTCCACTCCCGGTCTGTAAAGGTTTGGTACTGAGGAATCCACTGCAATTTTACCGTCCCCACCTCACCGTGACGGTTTTTGGAAACGATACATTCGGCAATACCCTTATCTTCAGAATTTTCATTATAGTATTCATCCCGGTACAGGAATAATACCTCGTCAGCATCCTGCACGATAGCGCCGGACCCACGCAGGTCCGACAGCATAGGACGCTTATCGGTACGGCTTTCCGGGCCACGGGACAGCTGACTTAAGCAAACAACCGGAACATTCAGTTCCTTTGCCATAATCTTAAGGGAACGGGAAATTTCACTAACCACATTCACACGGCTATCCCCGCCCTTTCCGTAACCGGAACCGTTCATTAACTGCAAATAGTCAATAATCACAAGGCCCAGGTTTTCCACACGGCGGCACTTGGCATTCATTTCCGCTACCGTAATGGCCGGATTGTCATCCACCCGGATATCTGTTTGGCTGAGGGCTGCAGAAGCCATACAAAGCTTGCTCCACTCCTCTTCCGTAAGTTTGCCGGTTGCCATTTTTTGGCCGTCCACAAAGCTCTCAATGGACAGAAGACGCATTGCAAGCTGTTCCCGGGACATTTCCAAAGAGAACATCGCCACGGTCTGCTTATATTTCTTCGCCACATTCAGACATAAGTTCAAAGCAAATGCCGTCTTACCCATAGCAGGACGGGCAGCAAGCAGTACCAGGTCGGACTTATTCAGACCGTTAATCTTGGCATCCAAATCCCGCATTCCAGTGGAAAGGCCGGGAATGGCAGAATCGGATTCGCTCAGCTCCGTCAGACGGTCAAAGACCTTATGAAGCGTCGTTCCAATATGCTCCAGAGAATCTCCTCGCTCACCTTTGCGCAGAGCAAAAATCTTCTTTTCTGCCAACTCCAAAATCTCAGCCGGAGTTCCTACCTGGTTTTTCACCGTCTCGGAAATCTCTGCGGCGGCATCTCCCAGTCCACGAAGCATAGCCTTATCCCGGACAATATTGGCATATTTCACCGCATTTGCTGCTGTGGGCGTAATCTCCATCAGCTGCATAACATATTCCCGGGAGCTGTCACTGTGGACGCCCATTTCTTTCATTTTATCCAAAACCGTAACCGGGTCAATGCTTTGGGAGAAATTGAACATCGTATAGATTGCCTGATAAATCTCCCGGTTCTGCTGCAGATAAAAGTCCTCTGCACGGACAATGCCAATCACATCCGTTAAGCAACGGCTATCAATCAGAATAGAACCTAAAACAGCCTGCTCCGCTTCCAGGGAATGGGGCAGTTGTTTGGCCAGCAATTCTTCATCCATGGCGGTGCTCCTTTCTATGTTTTTACGCCTCCACAATTTTCACAGTCAAGGGAGCTGTAATCTCATAGCCCAGCTTACACTGAACTGTATAGGTACCCACGCTCTTAATGGGGTCTGCAATCACAATCTTACGCTTATCCAACGCAATTCCGGAGCTGGCTTTCAATGCGTCTGCAATTTCCTGGTTAGTCACAGAACCAAACAGACGGCCAGCTCCACCGCCCTTAGCAGTCACTGTCAAGGTCATTTCCCGCAGCTTGTGGGAGATTTCCAAAGCTTCTGCACGCTCCTTGGCCGCCTTTTCTGCAGCAGCCTTATCGTTCATATTCTTAGTATTCACAGCATCAGCAGTTGCCTCCACAGCCAGCTTCCGGGGCAACAGATAGTTTCTTGCGTAACCGTCGGAAATTTCCAGCATCTGGCCCTTTTTGCCCTTGCCCTTTACATCCTGCATTAAAATTACTTTCATTGTCTTATTCTCCTTGCTTGCTTTCGTAGTAACGGTCGATGGAAGCGACCAGGTTGTCCAAAACTTCTTTTACATTGGTATTGGGGATTTGTGCGCCTGCTGTAGCAGAGTTGCCGCCACCGCCCAAAGGCTCCAAAATCAGCTGCACATTGGCATCCCCAATAGAACGGGCAGAAATAAACACACGGTCTTCATCCGGATACAGCACAAAGGATGCACGAATGCCCGTGATGTTCAGCAGTTCATCTGCTGCCTGCGCCGCTAAAATCCGGGAGGTCTTTCCGTTAAGGGGTGCAATGGCAATGCCGTGCTTGTGCATACGAGCTGCCGCAATAATCTTATGCTTAACAATGGTGTCATCATAGTCATTTTGCAAAAGGCGCTTGACCTCCACCGTATCTGCACCCTGCTGACGCAAATAGGCCGCCGCCTCAAAGGTGCGTTCTCCGGTGCGGACATTAAAGCTCTTTGTATCCAGGATAATGCCAGCCATCAGCGCCTTTGCCTCAATAGGCAGCACATCCTTGGGGTCGACACCGTATTCCAAAAGCTCTGTTGCAAGCTCAGAAGCAGAAGATGCATAGGGCTCGTGGAAGTTCACGGCAACCGGCGTAATATAATCGGCAGCTCGCAAATGATGGTCAACCACGCAAATTTTGGGCACTGCCTCCAAAAGCGGCTTGCATTCCACCTGATCCGGGCGGTTGGTATCCACCACAACCAAGGTACTGCGGTTATCGCACATTAAAAGGGCATCCTGCCCGGAAATAAAGACATTCTTATACTCCGGAGTTTTCACAATCTCCTCTACCAGACGTTGGGCAGAGTTTTCCTCCAAATCCAGCACAATGCGCACAGGAACTTGCTTTTTGCGGCACAGGCAAGTAATACCCATCGCAGCGCCCAAAGCGTCCATATCGGCATTTTTATGACCCATCACGAAGACCTGACTGCTTTGGGCGATCAGCTCCAGCATAGTGTTAGCAGTTACACGGGAGCGAACTTTACCACGCCGGTCAGCCTCTTTGGCTCGACCTCCGTAAAAGTGGAAATTCAATCTATCCTTTACAACCGCCTGGTCACCACCACGGCTTAAAGCCATCTCAATAGAAAGGGCAGCAAAATCATACCCTTCCTCAAAGGTCTCACCGTCCACACCCAAGCCGATGGAAATAGACGCTTCCAGGCCGGAGGGAGATGTGATTTCGTGGACATCCTCCAATACAGAGAATTTCCCATTGACTGCGTGCTTCAAATCTCGCTTTTCAAAAATCAGCAGGAAACGGTTTTTCTCCAGTCTGCGCAACAGGCCGTGATAATTCTTTGCCCATTGCAAAACCGTATTGTTCAGTCGGGAATCCAAGGCAGATATATCCGCCTCGGACATATTTCGGGTAAGCTCTTCATAATTATCAATCAAAATTATCGATACCACAGGACGGGAACGAATATACTCATCCCGCACCTTGTAAAGCTCCGTCAACTCGGCAAAATACAGAACCGCCAGGGCTGATTCCATCTCTCCTCCATGAATAACCGAGCCATAAATCCGATACCTTCGCTGAGAAATCGTCACATCGTAGGGATATTCATTTCTTCCGGTGGTCAGCCAATCGGTGGTGAATTCCGGAAACAAATCCGAAATGAACCGATCCTGAAAAGCATCCTGAAAATCCGTGAGGGTCTTAAATGCATCGTTTACATGCACAATCTTTCTATCAGAAAGCTGCATTACCAAAAGCGGAAACGGTGCCTCCGCACCCTGCGTGCCGGTGGTAAAATCCATATGCTCCTGCAAAAATTCCTGCAACAGCTTTCTCCGGCGCAAGCGAAACAGAATATAGGCTACAAGCAAAATCACCGTCACCACAAACTCTACCGCAAAAAGGGCATAACGCTCCGTAAGCAAGCTACCGGCGCAGAACAACAGCATACATACAAAATATAGTCCCATACTGGGATTTAACAGCCACTGAAGCTTTTTTTTCAATTTGCACACCCCCAGAAAAACTATACTAACCGCTATTTTACTCATTATATCAAAACTGACGCTTTCCTGCAACTGGATTTTTACTTATTTTCGTTCTGTTTTATGCTTTTTGTCATTGTGCCAGGAAAAATAAATGTGTACAATTACCGAAAAATGTGGTATAATGTTAACATAAAGTCTCAGGCTGACTGACTTGAGCATCTTATATAACATAAATCTGCGGGCGTATTTGCAATTACCGAGGCGATACAGGGCTAACGGGGTAGCAGACGGTCGCCTGCTTTGTGTGTCTATTTTTGAAAGGAGTATTGATTTTACTTGGCTGAAAAACTGAAAATTATCCCCCTTGGCGGACTGGACGAAATTGGCAAGAATATTACCGTGCTGGAATATGGCAAGGATATGATTGTTGTGGACTGCGGTGTAGGATTTCCGGATGAGGATATGTACGGTGTTGACTTGGTAATCCCCGATTTTTCTTATCTGGTGCAAAATGCAAAGAAGCTGCGTGGTATGTTTATTACCCACGGGCACGAGGACCATATCGGTTCTATCCCCTACTGTATGCAGCAGGTGGTTTGCCCCATACACGGCACCGCTATGACCAACGGGCTCATTAAGCTGAAGCTGGAGGAGCATCATATTGCCGATAAGGTAAAGCTTACTACCCACAAGCCCGGCGATACGGTAAAGGCCGGCTGTTTTACTGTAGAATTTATCCATGTAAACCACTCGATTGCTGATGCCGTTGCATTGGCTATTCACACTCCGGTTGGCACTGTGGTAATGACCGGCGACTTCAAAATCGACCCCACCGCCAAGGATGGAATGATTGACCTGGCTCGGTTTGGTGAACTGGGCAACAAAGGCGTTTTAGCTCTATTGTGCGATTCTACCAATGTGGACCGTCAGGGCTATACACCCAGCGAAAACATTGTGGCAGAAAGTTTGGACAGGCAGTTTAAAAGCTGCGACCAGCGTATTATCGTCACCACCTTCGCCTCTAATATGCACCGAATTCAATCTGTCCTTAACACGGCACACCGTTACGGACGGAAGGTTGCTGTTTCCGGACGGAGTATGGAGAATATGCTGAAGGTTGCCCAGGAATTGGGCTATCTGAAGGTGCCCAGTGGAATGATTGTGGACCTCGCTTCTATAAAAAGTCTTCCGAAAAACAAGGTTGTCATCGTATCTACTGGCTCGCAAGGCGAGAATATGTCTGCACTTTACCGGATGGCATTTTCCTCCCATAAGCAGGTAGATATTCAAGCAGGAGACCGGATTATTATTTCTGCCTCTGCTATTCCCGGCAATGAAAAGGCCGTTTCCCGGATTATTAACGAGCTATACCGCAAGGGTGCAGAGGTTGTATATGAAAAGAGCGAAGGCCTGCACGTCTCAGGACACGCCTGCCAGGAAGAACTGAAAATCATTCACGCTCTGTGTAAGCCCAGATTTTTTATCCCGGTTCACGGCGAACAGCGTCACCTGCAAATTCACGGCAAGCTGGCGGTACAAATGGGTGTTTCTCCCAAGCACGTATGTATTGCCGAAATCGGCAATGTGCTGGAGCTAACCAGAAAATCCTGCAAAATTAACGGCACCGTTTCTGCCGGAAAGGTATTTGTGGACGGAACCGGTGTTGGCGATGTAGGCAGTGTAGTGCTTCGGGACAGAAAGCATTTGGCGCAGGACGGTATGATTGTAGTGTGCGTCAACATTTCCGCACAGGACGGCGCTGTGATTACCGGACCGGACATTATTACCAGAGGCTTCATCTATGTTAAAGTATCCGAGGAGCTGATGGAAGAACTGCGCAAAGTGGCAATGGAAGTCATTGAACGGTGCGGCCGCAAGCGTGTCCGTGACTGGACTGCCATTAAGACTGCTATTAAAAACGATTTAAGTGGGTATCTATTTAAGACCACCAAGCGAAATCCTATGATTTTGCCTGTTATTATGGAAATTTAACGGGATACAGGGTGTGCTTTCGCACACCCTGTTTTGAGGTACTATGAATATTTATTTTGCGCCCTTAGAGGGGTTGACAGACAGCATTTTTCGCAGACTACATCACAAATACTTCCCCAGTGTTCATCGGTATTACACTCCCTTCTTCTCCCCTACCTGCGCACGCAAATTAACCCCCAGGGAGGCCCGGGAGCTACCGACTACCGACAGCTTTAACGTTCCGGTTGTTCCGCAAATTCTGACTAAGAATTCTGAAGACTTTCTATGGATGAGCCAAAAGTTTTTAGAGTTGGGCTATGAGGAAATTAACCTGAATACCGGCTGTCCCTCCGGAACAGTTACTGCCAAAGGCAAAGGCTCCGGTATGCTGAAGGATTTGGATCAGTTATCCCGTTTTTTGGATGAAATTTTTACGAAAACCTCAGTAAAAATCTCTGTAAAAACAAGGATTGGTTTTGAAAATCCGGAGGAGTTTCCGGAAATTTTGGAGGTGTTCAACCGCTATCCTCTTTGCGAGCTCACGGTTCACCCCAGGGTGCGCAATCAATTTTATAAAGGCGATGTTTCATTGGATTGGTTTGCATACGCCACAGAAAACAGCAAGGCACCGGTTTGTTACAACGGAGACCTGAACACAAAAGAGGACATTCAGAAAATCTCTGACAGATTCCCTGATTTGCAAGCCGTGATGCTGGGCAGAGGTCTGATTGGCGACCCGGGAATGCTGTCTTCCTGTGGCACGGACATAAAAGTATTGGAACAATTTTTTGATGAATTGCTGGAGGAATACCTTGTGGCCTTTGACGGTTCCCGGAACGCTATGTTCCGATTAAAGGAGCATTGGTTTTATTTATTGCCAAACTTCTGCGGCAGCGAAAAATTAGGAAAAAGGCTTCGGAAAACTACCGATTTATCCGAATACAAGCATATTACCCGGGAAATTTTCCATACATTACCCTTTCAAAAATAATCCAGAATAAAATTACTCCCCGTTTTGGTAGACAATCCTACCAAAACGGGGAGTTACTTCATTTAAATCATTCTGCTTGCGGCAGTTCATAGGGATGCTTCAGCGCCCAGTTGACAGCAGCCAACAGATCAGCTTTCATCTGCGCATCCACCGGATAAACACCGTCAACCTCTTCAGGATAACAATATTTTCCCTTATTCAAGTGCTCTGCTTTGATTGTGTCGTGACCCACATAGGTAATTTCATCCACACCCATAAGCTTTGCATACCAAAGATAGGAACAAATCAGACGGGCATAGCCGGTCAGGTGGGTATAGTCTCTGTAGAACTGAGACTCAGGTCTGCCACAGACCTCTATGGCATACTCAATGGCGGTTGCTGTGGGGATTACGTCAGTAAACACCTTTTCTCCTAAAAATTCGGTGCTGTCCGTAATGTACTTCTGCGTCAGTTGGGTAACTTTATTATACAGGTTAATGCTTTTGTACACACCCTCGTTATCACCAAAATACTTCTCGTGATACATTTTCCAATCCGCACTTCCAGAGGGAAACACATTCTCAGGGTTTGGCCAAACCATATGCCATCTAAACTCGGGGGTAGTCTTTTGGCGCTGCTTAATGTAATCCAGCACGGTGGTGAAATGGCCTTTGTCATACAGGCCTTCCACACCGGCCCAGTAGTTCATCTGCTGCATAACCACGATGTCCCACTGCTCGTCCTCGATAGCCACATCGGCAATTACCCGTTTTTCCGGACTTGCGCCATCTCTGCCGGAGCCGCAGCCTAAGTTAACTACCCAATTTCCGTCAGCGTTCTTATGGTAGTCGTATTTTGCCAGTTTACCGGTCATAAATTCAGCGTGCTGGCCTACCCTGCAGCCGGAGTAATACAGATTACCAAGAATAATTTTCTGGTCAGGTGCCTGCTCCTTGAATACATCATAGAGCATTCTGGTAGCATCCAAGCCGTGACTGTTACCAACCGTCAGAATTTTCAAAACGCCGTCTTTCTTTGCCATATTCCAATCCTCCAATCGCTTATCGACAGTCTTTGGACTCGCCTTAAATTACCCGGCCAGCGCCAAATCTACCAGCGCAATTTTCTTATAGTTCACTTTCATCGTGGACTTAGCTTCGTCAATCATAGCCGTGGTAAGCTCTGTGAGCAAGGCATCTCTGGATGCAGTGAGCCAATAAGCTTCACCGCCTACAAAGTACATAATATGGTAACCCTTGTAATGGGACTCGTCTGCTTTCACGATGCCCACATCACCGGGCTTACGCTGAGTGTCAATAGCCCAGGTTTCAAAGGGCTCTACCATTCCGGAACCCTTAAAAATACCTTCGTAAAGGCCGCCAGTTGTGACGGAGCCACTGTCTTCAGAATGCGCACTTACTTGCTCGATAAAGCCTTCCTCTGTTGCGCCGCCGTCTTTCCACTCCTTGACAATTGCCTCTGCTTCCTTCAAGCAAGCTGCCCATTCGTCCTCTGAGTAGGTGGTCACGCCGGTTTCCTCATCCGTAGTGCCGCCTTCCGGGCAGACCAAAATATGACGGACACTGGAAATCAATCCGCTTTCCTTGGTAATACCGTTTTTGGCAAAATCTTCTGTATGCTCTGTAAAGTACTTTTCTGCGTCCTCATCGGAGGGCATCAGTTTTTCATACTGTGAGTCGTAGTAGCTGGTGCTGAGGAGAACGATTTTCACATAATCCGTATAGGCATCCAAAGTGCAACCAGGTCCCACAATATCCGCAAGCATTGCCTCCACGGATTCGTACTCACCCGCTTCCGCCTGTGTCTGCAGCTCAGTGGGCAAATTGTCCAAAACTTCCTGAGTCTCCTGATCTAAGGTAAAGCCATCCTTTTCCGCAAGAGCACACAATGTTTCATAATTCTGCCAGGTGCTGATTGCGATATCCAGGAAATATTGCTCCCAAGTCATGGTTTCATCATAAGTGCAGGTCTGCTCACTTAAGGGCTTTGTGTAATCCAGACCCAAATAGGAGATATACTCCCCATAATAATTCAGAAAATCAATAACCTGCATACGGTAGTAAATCTGAAGGAGCTTGTTGGTCAGCTTCTTGCCGACGGTAGTAGCAACCACCGTATCAGCCGTTTTAGCCGCATCTTCATCCGTAACAGTGTAGTTTTCTTTTATATGGATGTCGTTTGCCTTAGGCTTCAGGTCTACACCCAACGCAGTCAGCAGCACTACCGCCAAAATGCCCAGCGCCGCAACAGCGCCTACAATCGCCAGCACCAAGGGCCAAACCTTCTTCTTGGCAGGTTGTTCCGGCATTTCGGCTTCTGAAACAACTTCCTGAGCAAGCTCTTCTACAGAAGTTTCCTCCTCAACTATTTCCTCAACAGCATTCTCTGCCGGAAGCTCCTCTTCCGTCAGGCTCTTGCCGCAAACAGGACAAATCTCCAGCTCATCCTGGATTTCTGCATTACAAAATTTACAATTCATATATTTCCTCTTTCTTCCCAACTTTGGGAACATAATGTATTTAGTTTACCACGGGCAAGAAGTAATTGCAAGATTTTTAGATATAAAAAATTCTGAAACGTATTTTTCAGCAAATTTCCTTGCAAAAGTGCAGAAAAAATGTTAGAATTTATAATTGGAAAATTATTTATTCAGGAGCTTTTCTGCTATGAGCAAAACCAGAGTCATCTCCCAAGGAGATTTGGATATACAACTTGAATATTGCGACAAAATTGCCCTTTACTGGAAGGATCGGGACTGCGTTCCCACCGCTTATGTGGAAACCTACGGCTGTCAGCAAAACGAGGCTGATTCAGAGCGTATTCGTGGCATATTGGTGCAAAGCGGCTACGCAATCACCGACACTGCTGAGGGTTCGGATGTGGTGGTTATGAATACCTGTGCCATCCGGGAACACGCAGAGCAGCGCGTATTCGGCAATTTAGGCGCGTTGACCCATACCAAGCGCCGTCATCCACGGCAGAAGATTTTTCTGTGTGGCTGTATGGCTGGCCAGGAAGCGGTTGTAGAGCGCATCAAAAAAAGCTTTCCCCATGTGGACGGTGTTTTTAATACCCACCACCTGTGGCAATTCCCGGAGCTACTGCACCGGGTGCTGACAAAGCAAAAACGCAGCTATTTTGTAGAGGACGAGGCCGGCTCTATTGCCGAGGGTCTTCCCCAGGTTCGGGACAACAAGCTGAAGGCTTGGGTGTCCATTATGTACGGCTGTAATAATTTCTGCACATACTGCATCGTGCCCTATGTCCGTGGCCGGGAGCGAAGCCGGAAATGGGAGGATATTTTGCAGGAGTGCCGGGATGTGATTGACGGTGGCGCAAAGGAAATCACGCTTTTGGGTCAAAATGTCAACTCCTACGGCAAGGATTTGGAAGAGGACATTGATTTTTCCGACCTTTTGCAAAAAATTGCGAACATTCCCGGAGATTTTCTCATTCGATTTATGACCAGCCACCCCCGGGATGCCGGCAAAAAGCTTTTTGACACCATGGCAGCAAATCCCAAAATCGCAAAACAGCTTCATCTGCCCTTCCAGTCCGGCTCCAGCCGGGTGCTGAAGGCTATGAACCGGCATTATGACAGAGAACAGTATTTGGAGCTTGTCCGGTATGCCAAATCTGTAATGCCGGAGCTGGTGTTGACTTCTGATGTGATTGTGGGCTTCCCCGGCGAAACAGAGGAGGAGTTCGAGCAGACCATTTCCCTGATTGAACAGGTTCGTTATGACGCTCTGTTTACCTTTATTTTCTCTCCCAGAGGCGGCACGCCTGCCGCACAAATGGAAGACCCTACGCCGAAAGAAGAGAAAAACAGACGCTTTGATAAGCTTTGCCAAGTGCAAAACGGAATTTCTGAAGAAATCCATAATGAATATTTGGGCAAAACCCTGCGCTGTCTCATTGACGGCAAAGACGGTGACTGCCTGACTGCCCGAACAGAGGGTGGACGCTTGGTGCGTTTATCCGGTTGTGAAACGCTGATTGGCAGCTTTGCAACGGTGAAAATCACCGGCGCTACCACCTGGAGTCTTACAGGAGAACTGACTGGAAAGGAATAAACGGTTATGGCAGAAAAAATAAACGAGCCTACTCCGATGAAAAAGCAATATAATGCGATCAAAGAAAACCACAAGGACTGTATTCTGTTTTTCCGGTTAGGTGACTTCTATGAGATGTTCGACGAGGATGCCAAGCTGGCTGCCAGCGAGCTGGACTTAACGCTTACAACCCGTGATCGAAACAAGCCTAAGGAAGAGCAGACCCCTATGTGCGGTGTCCCCTACCACTCTGTGGATGCCTATATCGCCCGTTTGGTTGCCAAGGGATATAAGGTTGCTATCTGTGAGCAGACAGAAGACCCCTCCCAGGCAAAGGGCATTGTTCAGCGTGATATCAGCCGGATTGTAACCCCCGGTACGGTAACAGAAAGCTGTATGCTGGACGAAAGCAAAAATAACTATATGGGCTGTCTTTACGGAGAAGACGGTAGATTTGGTCTCGCCTTTTGTGATGTTTCCACTGGCGCTTTCTT
This sequence comes from Faecousia sp., assembly GCA_045653685.1. Classification (GTDB taxonomy): domain Bacteria; phylum Bacillota; class Clostridia; order Oscillospirales; family Oscillospiraceae; genus Faecousia. Next base: position 11,423 of record JAZOME010000013.1, on the reverse strand, counting down.
TGTAACTGTCTGTCAGGATACTGCCTCTGCCGCTTCCGAGCTGGGAAGATTTGCACCCAGCGAGGTAATCCGAGGCGGTCAGGATGTGACAGATATCGTCTTGCAAGATACGCTTTTTAACCGCCTGAACTGCTGCGTAGATGAGGGCAAGCCTGAGGACTTTGATTTCACCGCATCCCAAAGCCTGCTGGAAGCACATTTTGGTCTCCCCTTAGCACAGTTAGGGCTGACAGGATTACAATGCGCCGCCATTGCTGCCGGTACGCTTTTACGCCACCTGCAATTTGTGCAGAAAAATGATTTAAAGCATATTCGCCATCTGCAGTATTACACCACCGGTGTGTTTATGGAACTGGATTTGGACGCCCGGAGAAATTTAGAGCTGACAGAGACCATGCGCTCTAAGGAGAAAAAGGGCACACTGTTGTGGGCACTGGATAAGACCAAAACCGCTATGGGTGGCAGAATGCTCCGCAGTTGGCTGGAAAAGCCACTTTTGGATGCCGCAGAAATCGGCCGTCGCCACAGCGCTGTGGAGGAATTGGTAAACAGCACGATTGTTCGGGGCGAATTGACAGAAGCGCTGTCTGATGTGTCCGATTTGGAGCGCATTACTGCCCGGGTTGTCACCGGAACTGTAAACTGCCGTGACCTTTTAGGTCTTGCCCGTGGCTTACGGGCACTGCCTACGATAAAGCAGCGCCTGCAGGGTATGGAATGTTCCCTGCTGCAACGCTTAGAGCAGGCCATTGACCCTCTACAGGACTGGGCAGAACGAATTGAGAACACCTTTGTGGATGAGCCGCCTCTGACTGTCCGGGAGGGCGGTATGATTCGTCCCGGTGCCAACGCCGACGCAGATATGCTTCGGGATATTATGAACGGCGGTGCCGGTACCATTGCCGCTATCGAAGCTTCGGAACGGGAAAAGACCAATATCCGCACATTGAAGGTTGGCTACAACCGGGTATTCGGTTATTATATTGAAGTTTCCAAGTCCTTTATAGAGCAAGTTCCGGCACATTATATTCGCAAACAAACCCTGACCAACTGTGAGCGATATATTACGCAGGAATTAAAAGAGCTGGAAGATCAGGTGCTCACAGCCAAGGACCGGTTGACGGCGCTGGAATATCAGATTTTTACGCAGCTCCGGGAGGATTTGGCTTTGCAGGCCACCCGAATTCAGTTGTCTGCCGCTGCTGTAGCCCAGGCTGATGTGCTTTGCTCCCTAGCCACTGTGGCTGTTAAATGGGGCTATTGCCGTCCGGAAATTACTTTAGGCGACGAAATTCAGATCACCGACGGCCGTCACCCTGTTGTAGAGCAAATGCTTTCCGACTCCTTGTTTGTTCCCAACGACACCGCTATCGGAGCAAAGGACAATCAGGTGGCTATCATCACCGGTCCGAATATGGCCGGTAAATCCACCTATATGCGTCAGGTTGCGCTGATTGTGCTAATGGCACAGATGGGTTCTTTTGTACCTGCAAAAAGCGCTAAAATCGGTCTGGTAGACCGGGTGTTCACAAGAATCGGTGCCAGCGATGATTTGGCTTCCGGTCAGTCTACCTTTATGGTGGAAATGGCTGAGGTTGCCTCCATTTTGAAATATGCAACCGCCAAGAGTCTTCTGATTTTAGACGAAATCGGCAGAGGTACTTCTACTTACGACGGTATGTCCATCGCCCGGGCGGTGCTGGAATATGCGGCTAGTCCCCGGCATCTGGGAGCAAAAACGCTGTTTGCCACCCACTACCACGAGCTGTCAACCATTGAAGACCAGCTTCCCAATGTAAAAAACTACAATATCGCTGTGAAAAAGCGTGGAGACAAGATGATTTTCCTGCGCAAAATCGTCCCCGGTGCTACAGACGATAGCTACGGCATCGAGGTTGCCAAGCTTGCCGGTCTTCCCAATAGTGTGGTGCAGCGTGCAAGAGAAATATTGCAGGAGCTGGAGGACGAGGGTATTGCCCCTGTCAAGGTCATAAAGCAGGAGACGGACGATCAGATCAGTATGCTGGATTTGAATGCCCAGCAGGTTTGTGATGCACTGCAGTCTATCAGTGTGGAGACCCTGACCCCCATTGAAGCTATGAACGAACTTTATAAGTTAAAGAAGATGTTGAACTGATATGAAAAATCTTTCTGTTACCCTTTCAAAAAAAGCCATTACCTTTGGCCTTATCTATTGGGCTGTGCAAATTATTGCCTTGCCCCAAGCGCTGACCCGGGGTAACTGGATTTTGGGAAATCCTTTCTCTATCTCGGAATTGAATTTTATATTTTTTGTTTTGAATTTCATTGTCATAACGGTTGCTTTCCGGGATTTTCTTATTCAGAATTTCAAAATTCTCCTGCAAAATCCCTGGCGTGTTCTTCGTTATGCCGGAGCAGGACTGGTTTTATACTGGGTAACAAGTTTCCTGGTCAATTTCGTCATTTTGCTAATTTCCCCGGAATTCTTTAATGTAAACGACCAATCTATCGCAGAAATGACCCAGGAAAACTATGTGCTGATGGGCGTGGGTACCGTGCTATTAGTTCCGGTAGCAGAAGAGACACTTTACCGAGGTGTGATTTTCAGCTCACTGTACCAAAAAAAGCCGGTTCTTGCCCTTTGCGTTTCTACACTTCTTTTCAGCGTCATACACATTTTAGGATATGTAGGCACATTTGAGCCGTTGCAGCTTTTGCTTTGTACTGTGCAGTACATTCCCGCCGGGCTTATCCTCGCCTGGTCCTACACAAAGGCCGACTGTATTTGGGCGCCTATTCTCATTCATATTGCCGTCAACCAGGCAAGCAATTTATCTATGAGGTAACATTATGGCAAAAATCATTCAATTATCCCCCCATATCGCCAATTTGATTGCCGCCGGTGAGGTGGTGGAGCGTCCTGCCAGTGTTGTGAAGGAATTGCTGGAAAATGCCGTGGATGCCGGTGCTACTCAGGTAACTGTGGAGATCCGGGATGGCGGTATGACCTTTATCCGTGTTACAGACAACGGCTGCGGTATGGCTCCGGAGGATGCACGCACCGCCTTCTTCCGTCACGCCACCTCCAAGCTTCGGGTTGCGGAGGACTTGGCATCGATTTCCACAATGGGTTTCCGGGGAGAAGCTCTGGCGGCCATTGCCTCTGTCAGCCGTATCGACCTGATGACCAAAACTGCTGACAGCTTGACCGGTGTCAGCTTGCAGTTGGAGGCCGGAGAAATCACAGAAGAAACAGAAGCGGGCTGTCCTGACGGCACCACGATTATTGTCCGGGATTTATTCTTTAATACCCCTGCCAGAATGAAGTTTATGAAATCCGACACTGTGGAAGGCGGACGGATAACCGGTGCTGTGCAGTTACAAGCCTTGGCACATCCGGAGGTTGCTTTTCGTTTCCTGAAGGACGGAAAAGAGGTGCTTTCCACACCGGGTACCGGTGGATTGGAGGACGCTGTTTACTGCGTTTACGGCCGTGACGGCGGAAAAATGGTAAAGCTGGACAGTCACTGGGACAGCTACACATTGACAGGGTTTGTTTCCAAGCCCACAGATGCAAGACCCAGCCGAAATTTGCAGACATTTTTTGTAAACGGCAGGCCGGTGAAATCTCGGATTCTAATTGCCGCCTTTGAGGAAGCCTATCGAAATCAACTGATGGTTGGCAAATTCCCTGCCTGCGTGCTGCACTTAAATCTGCCGGCCAATGCTGTTGATGTCAATGTGCACCCAGCCAAAACGGAGGTTAAATTCCTGAACGAAAAAGCTGTATTTGACTGCATCCATTACGGTGTGTTGGGAGCGCTGAATAAAACGCCCGACAGACCGCAAATGCAGTTTAAGCCTAAAAATACTGAGCCTATCCCCTCTGCAAAGACTTCTGCTGAGCCGCACAAGCCAGCTCCCAGGCAGGAGAATTTCTTCCGGACGATGACGGCGCAGGAATATAAAAATTTGACTACAGTTATATCACAAGCTCCCCAGCCAAAACCGGAAGCTGCTGTAGCTGCCGCAAAGCTGGTAGAAGAAGCAAAAGCACCTGTTCTAAGGGAGAATGTCATTCTTCCCAGCACCAAACCGGAAACAAAAGTGGAGCTTCCCACCCCTGTAATCACAGAGGAGCCAAAAGCAGAGCCCGTACAGGAAGCGTTTTCTATGCCCTCCGTCCAGCCTTGGCGCTATGTAGGAGAGCTTTATAATACCTATATTCTGGCAGAGCAAGGTGAGGACGCCTTCCTGATTGACAAGCACGCCGCCCACGAGCGTATTCTCTTTGAAAGGCTAAAAGAAAATCCGGAAGCTATCAGCAGTCAGGCACTGCTGTCCCCCCTGCCCTGCCGACTGAGTCCTGAGGCGGTTTCTCTGCTCCTTGCCAATCAGCAAATGCTGGAACAGCTTGGTTTCCAGATTGAAGAATTTGGCGGAAACACTCTGCTCGTGCGGCAGATTCCTATGGATTTGGCTGTGGAGGATGTGCAGGATTCTCTTGATTTATTGGCTGATAATCTGCAAAACGGCCGTCGGGAGAAAAACACTGAGGTTCGGGACGAAATGCTACATACCGTTGCCTGTAAGGCCGCTATCAAGGCCGGCTGGATCACCGACGAAAAAGAGCTGAAGGTGCTGGCAAAGCAGGTTATGGAGCGAGAGGATTTGAAATACTGTCCCCACGGAAGACCGATTTGCATTTCCTTAAGCAAAAAGCAACTGGAAAAGCAATTCAAAAGGAGTTAAGATTTGGATAAAATCATTTGTGTTGCCGGACCCACCGCCTCCGGTAAAACAGCCTTGGCGGTTGCCTTGGCGCAAGCCATTGGCGGCGAGGTTATCTCCTGCGATTCTATGCAAATATACAAAGGTATGGATATCGGCACCGCGAAACCGAATAGCGAAGAAATGCAAAACATCCCCCACCATATGCTGGATGTTGCTGCGCCTGATGAGGACTTTTCCGTCAGTCGTTACTGCGAAATGGCAGACCCCATTTTGCAGGATATTTCAGCAAGAGGAAAATTCGCCATTATTGCAGGGGGAACCGGACTTTATATGGATGCCCTGATAAAAGGAAACGCTTTCGCCCCCTGCCCTTCCACCGGAATGCGGGAAAGATTAGAGTCGCAGGCGGACGCAGAAGGTATGGAGGCTATGCTTTCTCTACTGCATTCCATTGATCCGGAGGCCGCAAGCAAATTGCATTTGGCAGACCGGAAGCGAATTATAAGAGCTTTGGAGGTTTACTACGAAACCGGAGAAACCATCACAGCCCACAACAAAAAAACTCAGCAAATCCCTCCAAAATACGAGCCGGTTTGGTTTGCCTTAGAGGATGAAAATCGGGTAGATTTATATGCACGAATTGACCGCCGTGTTGATAAAATGCTGGAAGAGGGTCTGCTGGACGAAATACAAAATCTTCTCCATATGGGAATACCGGAAAAATCCACAGCTATGCAAGCCATTGGCTACAAAGAATTTGTGGATGCCTTATCCGGCAGATGCTCCGTAGAAGAAGCTGCAGCGCTGGTTCGGCAGTCATCCCGGCATTATGCCAAGCGCCAGCTTACTTGGTTCCGAAGAAATAAAGATATCCACTGGCTTGTCAGAAAACCCGGAGAAGGCACGCAGGAAATTCTTCAAAAAGCCCTACCGTTTTTGACAGCTTTCGACAACTGAATAATGGTAAGATTTATGTATCCCACCGGGAAAATCAAAGAAAGAGGGAATACATATGTCCGAACCAATCAATTTACAGGATGCCATTTTAGATGAGGTGCGCCGGGAGAAGGTGCCGGTAACACTTTTCTTGATGAATGGCTTCCAGCTCCGGGGCATTATCACAGGATACGACAATTTTGTGGTAGTACTGGTCACCGATGGCAAGCAGCAAATGATTTACAAGCACGCCATCTCTACCTTAGCCCCCATTCGCACGCTGAAGGCAGCACAGTAAGAAAAAGCGACGGAGCAAACTGCTTCGTCGCTTTTTATATGGCTCAGGCCTGGGAGGATACCATGTCCATAGAAGAAAATGTAAAAAAAATAAAAGAGGAAATTGCAAAAGCGGCACTATCCTGCGGAAGAGACCCTAAGGAAATTTTGCTCTGCGCCGCTACTAAAATGAATGACAGCGACCGGGTTCGTCAGGCCATTGCCGCAGGCGTTGATTGCTGTGGAGAAAACCGGGTGCAGGAACTGACGCAAAAGCTGGCGGACAATGCTTACGCAGGTGTGCCGGTGCATTTTATCGGACATCTGCAAACAAACAAGGTGCGTCAGGTTGTGGGAAAGGTGGATCTCATACAAAGTGTAGACAGCCTCCACCTATTGCAGGCGATTGACAAGGAAGCCGCCAAACAAAATCTTATTCAGGACATTTTGCTGGAAATCAATATCGGCGAGGAAGAGAGTAAGTCCGGATTTCGGGCGGAGGAGCTGCCGGAAATTTGCGAAAAAATTTCTATTTTTTCCAATATTCGGGTAGTTGGTCTTATGGCAATTCCGCCAATTTCACATTTTCCCGGAGAAAATCGCAAATTTTTTCAAAAAATTTGCAACCTTGCTGTTGACATAACGGCAAAAAAATACGATAATATACGGGTAGACATATTGTCTATGGGTATGTCTGACGATTATGTCGATGCCATCGCCTGCGGCAGCACTATGGTGCGGGTGGGTACCGCCATCTTCGGTCAGCGTAACTATGGATGATCACATATAGATATAGGAGGATATAGATAAATGAGTTTTTGGGACAATGTTAAGAAATTTGCCCAGCCCTATTCCGATGACGAGTACGATGATTACGAGGACGAGGAATTGGATGAAATCGAAGAAGAGGCACAGCCTGCTCCCCGTAGCCGCCGCACCTCTCCCTTCGCTTCCGAAAATGCCGCTTCCGGCCTCGGTGCTTCTTCCAATAATACTTCTTCTTCCGTTTTCTCCGGTCAGGTCCTGAATATGGGCTCCGGCAAGCAGGAGGTTGTGCTGTTCCATGCCAAGACCTTTGACGATGCTGCAAAGGCTGCTGACGAACTGCGCAGAAAGAAAGCAGTTATTCTCAATATGGAAAATGTAGACAAGGCTTTGACCCGTCGTGTTGTGGACTTCCTCTCCGGCAGTGTTTATGCTCTGGATGGCAGTGTTAAGAAGATTGCTCAGTCTACTTACCTGTTCTGCCCCCACAATATGGATATTGTAGGCGACCTGGAGGCTGCTCCCATCGATATCGAAAGCTATCTGTAATTAAGAAAGAGGATATTTTATGTTTACACCGCAACAAATCGACCAGATTTCCTTTAGCCGTGTCGCTTTTGGTGGTTATGATATGCAGGCGGTCGACGAATTCCTGGAGCCTTTGACCGAAGACTATGTGACGCTTTACAAAGAAAACGCCTTGCTCAAAAGCAAGATGAAGGTCTTGGTCAGCAAGCTGGAGGAATATCGTAAAAATGAAGCCAGCATGAAAGATGCCATTGTCAATGCACAGAAAACCTGTGATATGATGGTTAAGGAAGCAGAAGCGAAATGTAAGCAGATGCTCACTGATGCCAATGCCGCAGCTATGGAAAATGCCAAGAATGCCGATGCTTTGATTGCTGCTGAAAATGCCCGTGTGGAGGAGGCCCGTCAGGTTGCCTCCCGTAAGATTGCGGACATTCAGGAACAAATCAAGGCCTGCATTCAATCTTTGGAACAAATCAAAGAGAACAATCGTCCCTCCCCTGCTGAGCACGCTGTTTTCGATTATGAGCGCAACGAGAAGAAGCAGGACGCCGTAGCGGACGAAATTTCTGCCAGTGTGGAAGCTCTGGTGGGTACGACCGAGGACACTGCCCCCAAGGCAGAGCCAATGCACCCCCATTCTGAAACAACCTCCAGCAAATTCACGAATTTGCAGTTTGGCAGAAATTACGACCCCACTCACCCCAATAAGTAAATATTTGGCTATGAAAAGGACAGTCCGCCATTTCTAAGCTTTTTAGAGAGCTGCCGTTTGGTGAAAGGCAGTAGGCAAAGGATGACCGGTATCCCCTTGGAGCTGTGTACCGAAAGTTATGTAGGCTACACCGGGTGCGCCCGATATTGCGCTATTTGAGTGCCGGGAAACCGGAACAAGAGTGGTACCGCAGAGGTAAATTACGCCTTTGTCTCTTATCTAAGGGACAAAGGCGTTTCTTTTTATGATTATTTTTGGAGGTATAAACCAGTGGATTATAAAAATACCATTATTACACCGAAGACAGACTTTCCTATGAAGGCCGGTCTTCCTGCCCGGGAGCCGGGTATGCTGGAGCGCTGGAACGAGCAGAACCTGTATGGACTGATGCTGGAAAAGAATGCCGGTAAGCCTTCTTTCGTGCTGCACGATGGCCCTCCCTTCTCCAACGGCTATATTCATATGGGACACGCTCTGAATAAGACCCTGAAGGACTTTATTGTGCGCAGTCACGCTATGATGGGTTACTATACCCCTTATGTGCCCGGTTGGGATAACCACGGTCTGCCTATTGAACGTGCCATTGAAACATCCAAGAAAAAGCTGAACCGGGATATGTCTGTTCCGGAATTCCGGAAGGCTTGCGAGGAATTTGCGCAGGACTTTATCAACAAACAAAGAGAAGGCTTCCGCCGGCTGGGTGTTGTGGGTGATTGGGAAAACCCCTATCGCACCATGGATAAGCACTTTGAGGCTCAGGAAGTCAAGGTCTTCGGCCGGATGTTTGACAAAGGCTTTATCTACAAGGGTTTGAAGCCGGTTACCTGGTGTCCTGCCTGCGCCACTGCAGTTGCTGAGGCTGACATCGAGTACAAGGACGACCCCTGTACCTCTGTGTATGTAAAGTTCCGTGTGAAGGACGATTTAGGTAAGCTGGAAGGCATTGACCTGAATAGCACCTACTTCGTCATTTGGACTACCACCATCTGGACCCTGCCCGGTAATATGGCAATCTGCCTGCACCCCAGAGACAGCTACGCTTTGGTGAAGGCCGAAAACGGCGAGACCTATATTATGGCAGAAGCCTTAATGGAAAAGACAATGAAGCAAGGTGGCTTCGAAAACTATGAGGTTCTGGCTACCTACCCCGGCAGCTTCTTTGAAAATATGCTGGCACAGCACCCCTTCCTGGACAAAACCTCCCGTTTGGTTTGGGCTGAGTATGTCACAATGGATTCCGGTACCGGCTGTGTGCACACAGCTCCCGGCTTTGGCGCAGACGACTATCAAACCTGTATGCGTTACGGTATGGAGCTTGTGGTACCCGTTGACGATTATGGCCGCCACACCGACTACGCCGGCAAATATGCAGGTCTGAAAACTGAGGAGTCCAACCCCATTATTTTGGAGGATATGAAGCAAAGCGGCGCTTTGTTTGCAGCCGAGGAGATTATCCACTCCTATCCCCACCACGACCGGTGTAAAAAGCCTGTCATTTTCCGTGCCACTCCCCAGTGGTTCTGCTCTGTAGAGTCCTTTAAGGAGCAGGCAATTACCGCCATTGAGAACGTGCAGTGGTTCCCTGCCTGGGGCGGCGAGAGAATGGTCAGTATGATTAAAGAGCGTGCCGACTGGTGTATTTCCCGTCAGCGCCGTTGGGGTCTTCCCATCCCTGTATTCTACTGCAAGGACTGCGGTAAGCCCGTTTCTACCCCCGCTTCTATTGAGAAGATTTCCGGTCTGTTCGACCAGTTCGGCTCTAATGTTTGGTTTGAAAGAGAGGCTATGGAGCTGGTTCCTGAAGGCTTCACCTGCCCCCACTGTGGCGGCGTTACCTTTGAGAAGGAAACAGACACACTGGACTGCTGGTTTGACTCCGGCTCTACCCACTATGCTTCTTTGATGCGTGACACGCCCGAGCTATGGCCTGCAGATGTTTATTTGGAAGGCGCAGACCAATACCGTGGCTGGTTCCAATCCTCTCTGCTGACCTCTGTAGGTGCGCTGGACAAGGGTGCTCCCTTCAAGCAGGTGCTGACCCACGGCTGGACGGTTGACGGTCAGGGCCGTGCAATGCACAAGAGCTTGGGCAATGGTGTTGACCCTGCTGAACTGATTAAAGACTTCGGTGCGGATATTGTCCGTCTGTGGGCTGCTTCCTCCGATTACCACGCAGATGTGCGCTGCTCTAAGGAAATTTTCAAGCAGATTGCTCAGAACTATCTGAAGTTCCGGAACACTGCCCGTTACTGCTTGGGTAACCTCAACGACTTCGACCCCAACAATTTGGTGGATGCCGATAATTTGGAGGAGCTGGACAAGTGGGCGCTGACAATGCTGAACAGCTTGATTGCCACCTGCAAGAAGGCCTATAACAATTATGAATTCCACATGGTATCCCACGCAATCAATGACTTCTGCGTGGTGGAGCTGTCCTCCTTCTATCTGGACATCATCAAGGATCGACTGTACTGTGAAGAAAAGGACGGCTTGCGCCGCCGCAGTGCACAAACCGCTATCTACCTGATTGTGGATGCCTTGGCAAAGCTGTTTGCTCCTATCCTTGCCTTTACCTGTGACGAAATCTGGCAGGCAATGCCCCACCGGGACGGTGACGACAGCCGGAATATTCTGCTAAACCAGATGCCCGATAACTACGATGCCTATGTGCTGGATGAAGCTACTATGGTGAAGTGGGCAACAGTTATGAAGCTCCGTCAGGATGTTAACGGTGTTTTGGAAATTGCCCGTGCTGAAAAGCGTATCGGTAAAGCCTTGGAAGCCCATGTCAGCTTGCAGACAGAGGACGAAGCGTTGAAGAAGGCTTGCGAAGGTCTGAACCTGGCTGAAATCTGCATTGTTTCCTCCTGTGATTGGGAAGCTGTTGCAGAAGGTGCAACCACCGGTATTGGCAGCAATCTGCCTCAGCTCACTGTGGGCGTTACAGAGGCCCGTGGTGAGAAGTGTCCCCGTTGCTGGATGCACTCCGAAAAAGCCAACGCAGAGGGCCTGTGCCCCCGTTGCGCTAAGGTTATCAGCACAATGGAATTTGAAATCTAACCAAAACCTCCGGCTTAGCCGGAGGTTTCCTCTACCCACCAATGCAAAAATCGCACAACCAATCGGTTGTGCGATTTTTTATTAAACTTTATCAATGGCCTGTGCAATATCTGCAATCAAATCCTGGGCATTTTCCAAGCCGCAGGACAGACGAATCAGGTCTGCGCCCACACCGGCGGCATCCAACTGCTCGTCAGTCATCTGCCGGTGGGTAGCGCTGGCAGGGTGCAAGCAGCAGGTGCGAGAGTCGGCGACATGGGTTTCAATCGAGCCCAATTGCAGATGCTTCATAAAGGTCTCAGCAGCCTTTCTGCCACCAACCAAACCAAAGGAAATCACGCCGCAAGAACCGTTGGGCATATACTTCTGCGCCAAATCGTAATATTTGTCACCCTTCAAACCACAGTACTTGACCCAAGCGACCTTC
>JAZOME010000012.1:0-36467 GCA_045653685.1 Faecousia sp. | reverse complement strand
GGATATTGATGCCGCAAAAGCGGCATATTGCCCTGCGGGCGATGTATCCCTCCGTCCAAAATCAAAGATTTTGTCCACCTCCCTTTAGGCAAGGGAGGCTCGGGCTGGGCGCTCCATTTGCAGCGCTAAACAACAATTTACCTTCCCTTTCTGGCCACGCTGCCCACCCCAAATCCGCCCCTTTGCTCCCCCAAGAGGGTAGGCACAAAATAACGCATATCGTCCATGGCGTGGTCATTTTCCTTTTTGACCCGTTCTTTGCTGTCTGCGCCGAGATCCCACACATAGCATTCGATCTCCCGCAGACAATCCTCGCAATCCTGACACAGGACAATCCTGCCGTTTTTCAGGGCATCTGCCGTTGCCCGGATCCCGGCCAGCACATCGTTGTTGGCCTTTTTCACCGGCCAGCCCCTGCGGCGCAGCACCTCCATAAAGCTGGCCGCTGACGGGTCGATCACTACCGCCCGGATCTTCCGCCCACCTGCCAGTTCTTCCAACGCCCGGGCATACTCCTCATCGGTCATTTGCCGCTGCTGCCGCCGGGAATCGAAATAAAATTCCCGAATCCGATACCACACCGCACCTTTGCGCCCCCATAAACCCATGGAAGTGGGATTGACTGTGCCGTAATCACAGGAAATACAGTATTCTTCCATCGGCTCCTCGGGTGGCGGCTGTACCATATCTGCATGGAAGAAATCGTACACCCGTCCCTCTGCCTGCACCCATTGTCCCAAAATGTAGCGCTGATAAAAGACGCCGCTGTACTGCCGTTGGTATCGCTGCCGGATGGCCGGGGTTAGGGAAGGGTTGTCCTCCATTGTAAAGGGCAGACGCAGGCAATTTCGCTGCTGCGCTTCCAGAATCCACGTCTCGTAAAACCAGTGCTCCGGCCCTGCGGGATTGCAGTTGAACCACAGCCGGCTGCCTGCCACGGAGCATCGGGCGCAGGCCTGCTCCACAAAGGAACGGGGCATCAGCGCCACCTCGTCCAGCAGTACCCCTGCCAAAGTAATGCCCTGAATGAAGCTGTATGCGCTTTCGTCCTGACCGCCAAAAAGATAGTAGGTATTCACCCGACTACCCAGGCGCACCGTCAGCTTGTTGTCCCCCCGATGCTCCACCACCCGGAAGTCTCTACCCAGCCACTTGGGAAGCTGAATGACAATATTTCTTCTCAGCGCACCCACGGTTTTTCCGCACAGCCCAAACACCTGATTTTCAAATTGGCTCATACTCCAAAGGAAAAAGCCACAGCACATGGCGTAGGTTTTGCCGGCACGAATAGCCCCGTCGCAAATCACGCCGTCGTAATCCCCCTGCCACCAGGTCATCGCCTTAAGTTGTTTCTGACTAAACTTCATAAACACCCCATTTTAATTGAGAATTGAGAATGGAGAATGGAGAATAAATGTGTCGGCTTTGCCGACTATTTGAAATCGCTTCGCGGACACCATAATTCTCAATTTCCAATCTTCCTCCGCACCAAGGCCCCCTCTGACGAGGGGGCAGTCACCGCAAAGCGGTGACTGGGGGAGAGACTATTCTCCATTCTCCATTCTCCATTCTCCATTTGCAATTGTTTCCAGCAATTGCTCCAATAAGCTCTCCGCCTTGTCGTCTGTCTCCGCCGCTTTTTCAAACAGCCCCAAATGCTTTCCCAAAAGCTCCAGCGCCTTCAGCTTGTCGTAAAACTTGATTTTGATATTCCCCCCGGTTTTCTCCATTCCGGCCACTGCCAAACGCACATCCTCCGGCCAATCCTTTGTGTCGGCAAGCACCATCGCTCCGTCCTGCAGCGACACCACCGAGGCCACATCCGCCGTAGCCACAGCCCAGAGCTGCCCCAGAATATTTTTCTTGGTCATCCGCATTCGTCTGCCTCTCCTTTTTGTGGCGTTACCTCTTTCTTTGCCTTCATTATACGCCCCTCAAAATAGGCTATGGTCTCATTTTTGTCTCACCTTATTCTCACGATATAACATAAAAAACCCCTTGCACTGCAAGAGGTTTTTCCTTTGCTCCCCATTTCTTCTCCCCCAAAAACGAACCCAACTGCTCCCTTTTCACACTTTCCTTAATTGAGAATTGAGAATTATGGTGTCCGCAAAGCGGACTTATTTCAAATCGTCGGCAAAGCCGACACATTTATTCTCCATTCTCCATTCTCCATTCCAAAAAAATAAGCGGAGTCTTTCGACTCCGCTTATTTTTTTACAATCTGCGCATTACCCTGTGCATCAATTTCATAGATCACGCCCTCCAGGCTCACCTGGCTGTTTTTCACCAAAGCGCCGGTGTCGGAGAAATAATACAGCCCTCCGTCCACAGCCTTCCAGCCCTCCACGGTTCTGCCATTCTCATCCAGATAGTACCGGGCGCCGCAATCGTCCACCCAGCCGGTGACCGGCTGACCATTTTGATACATTCGCCAGCCGCCCTCGTAAGTCCAGCCCTGACCGTTATGCACCGTATAGGACTTCAGCTCCGGCAGCTCCTCCGGAAGCTCTGCCGCACCAACCTGTATATATCCGCCGCCTAAGCAGGTCCGGCCATACACCGTAGCGCCCCGGGCGGTGGGACAAGCCGCATCCACAAAAATCTGCACCGAATAAATACCCTCCTGCAGACTGCTTAGCCGCAGGTTTTGATTCAGTTCCGCCAAATCTCCGGTTCTTCCCTGGCAGAACATCTGCTCCATCATCACCATATTGCCCTGCAAATCGCTGATACGAAGCTCCACCACGCCCACCTGGGCAAAGTCCGCCTGCACGAAGCCTGCAATCTGACCGCTTGCTCCCAGCTCCAACTGCCGTGGGATGTCAAAATTTTCCAGCGCCAGCTCCTCCGGGTTGGCCCGAACCTCACCTACCGCCGACGCCGCAATATAGCCGCCGCCGAACAAGCCGTAGAACTGCTGACCCTGCTGGTTCTTGTAAATACCGGTAACATGCAACCGTTCCCCGGGCATTACCGTGCGCACTCTCACGCACTTATTCTCCCCCACCAGACAGGGCTGGGAGCGAATGTAGCTTTCAAACCGGGCCTGCACCACCAAATTCGTGCCGGTGATTTCACAGCTATCCAGATACTCCCGGTTGCCGAACACCACAAGTCCCTCATACTCTGTCCAGCTTCCGTAATACTTGGCAAACCGTTCCATAGAGCACTTCACCAATTGACCCTCCAAATGAGGGCCGTCTATGTAAATGGGGTAGCTCTCGGAAAAATACACCACACCGTCCACAATGCCGTAAATCAGCACCACATGGCCGTACTTGCCGCCGGCCTCCGTGTTTGTCCACTGAAAGCCCACCAAAATGTTATACACATCTTTCCTGCCATTTTCCGTAATGTGCTTCAAAGCGTCCAGCATACCGAATTCTGCCACGCTGTAGGGTCGGGTGTAGTAGCCGCCGGAGGTTTTCCGGATACCGGCATAGTAGTCATATTGGTCCCGGCCGTCACGGGAGGACAGCCAGCGATTGATGCCCAAATTATAAAGCTGGTGGGACACATATGCGCCGCAATAGCCGTCAAAGGTAGTCCGTCCGGAGGAGAGCAGACACTGAGAGAAGGTGGTCTCCGCCAGAGTTGTCATTTCCATATCCGTCAGCATTTTTTCCTGCGCCTCTGCCTTAGGCAAAACCCCAAACACCAGCGCCAAACAAAGCACAAATGTAAAAAACCGTCTCAAGGCCACACCCTCCTTTCCGCCAAACTAAAGCCAAACCGGTCTTAAATCTTCATTTCCTTAGTAACACGCTTGACGCAGTCCCAGCACTTTTCTTCGGTCTCTGCCTCCACCATCACCCGAATAACAGGCTCAGTTCCGGAAGCGCGCACCAAAATCCGGCCATTATCGCCCAATTCTGCTTCCACTTCCTCCACAATGGCCTTTACGCTGTCCAGCGCCTTTGCCTTGTCCGCCACCCGCACGCTCTCCAGTGCCTGAGGGAACATCTTCATTCCCTGCTTCAGCTCCGACAGCTTTTTCTTCTGTTCCAGCATACATTCCATCAGCTTCAGGCTGGTGAGAATACCGTCGCCGGTGGTGGCGTACTTGGAGATAATAATATGTCCGGACTGCTCGCCACCCAGCAAGCACCCGTTTTGGGACATATACTCATACACATACTTGTCGCCCACTGCGGTCTTTGCGTAGGAAAGCCCCAACTTGTCCAGCGCCTTGTAAAGACCCAGATTGCTCATCACCGTGGTGACCACCGGGTCAGCCTTCATATACTTGCCCAAAGCGAAAAGAATATGGTCGCCGTTGAACACCTCGCCGTTTTCGTCCACAGCCAGGCACCGGTCCGCATCGCCGTCAAAGGCAAAGCCCACATCCAGCTTTTCCTTTTTCACCAATTCCTGCAACGCCTCTATATGGGTAGAGCCGCAGCCCTTGTTAATATTGGTGCCGTCAGGGTCGTTGCTGATGATATAGGTTTTTGCGCCCAAAGCCTGAAATACCGCCGGAGCAATGCTCCAGGCAGCGCCGTTGGCGCAGTCCAGACCCACACGCATACCCTTAAAGGAGAAAAGACCCAAAGAAATTAAGTAAGCAATATAGCGGTTTCGTCCGGCGGCATAGTCCACCGTCCGGCCAATCTCACTGCCGGTGGCAAAGGGCACATCCTCGCCCTGGCCGTCCAAATAGGCCTCCACCAAATCCAGCACGCTCTCCTCCATCTTCTCACCGTGGCAGTTGAGCAGCTTAATGCCGTTGTCATAAAAAGCGTTGTGAGATGCAGAAATCATCACGCCGCAGTCAAAATCCTCGTTGCGCACCACATAGGCCACAGAAGGGGTGGTGGTGACATGCAATAGATATGCGTCAGAGCCGGAAGCGGTAATGCCTGCCGCCAGCGCATACTCAAACATATAGCTGGAACGACGGGTGTCCTTACCAATGACAATCCGTGCGCCGCCCTCCGGCTTTTGCTTTTTATAGTACCAGCCCAAAAACCGGCCTACCTTATAAGCGTGGTCGGCAGTAAGTACCACACCTGCCTCGCCACGAAATCCGTCTGTGCCAAAATATTTACCCATAAATAAAACCTCCAATTTTAATTGACAGTTGACAGTTGACAATTGTCAATTATGGTATCGGCTTTGCCGATAATTTATAATTTCCACCCTCTCAGTCACCCCGAGCGTAGCCGAGGGGTCTTGGCAGTATCAAACTGCGTAGATTTCTCGACAAGCTCGAAATGACAACTGCGGTGGACTTTTTTATTCGTGCCGTAGGCACACATTCATTGTCAATTGTCCATTGTCAATTGTCAATTTTTCTTGATAATACTTCCGTCATTTTTATACATACTGCCCTCCGGTACCACGCCCCGGACGCAGGCGGTGGGATACACCTGAGTGTTTCTGCCAATCACCGTGCCGGGGTTCAGCACCGCATTGCACCCAATCTCACCGAAATCGCCCACAAAAGCGCCCACCTTTTTCCGGCCGGTCTCCATACCCCCAATTTTCACCAAGGCCTTGTCGCCTCGCACATTGCTGGTCAATGACCCGGCGCCGAAATGGGCCTTGAAGCCTAAAATGCTGTCGCCGATGTAATTAAAATGGGGCACTTGTACGCCGTCAAATAAGATTGCATTTTTAATTTCCACGGAGTTACCCACCACAGCCTTTTCTCCAATGAGGGCGTTGCCCCGGATAAAGGCGCAGTGACGAATTTCCGCCTCCGGACCAATGACGCACGGGCCGGTAATGGAGGCAGTGGGAGCAATTTTCGCACTTTCGTGAGCCCAAACTCCCGGCAAAATCTCTCGATACCCGGGCAAATCCTGCGCTGTTAACCCTTGCAAAAAGTCCCCAATTCCGGAGAGCGCCTGCCAGGGATATTCAAATTGAGATAAGTAATCCTTGGCCAAAGTATGTTCCAAATCAAAAAGTTCCGAAATTCTCACAAAAATTCAACTCCTAATTTAATTTAACAATCTTCCAGTGTAAAATTTTATCATATGTTGACAACAAAATCAAGAAAAAATTGGCGGAAATAACTACCAACCACCACCGCCATCTGTAGGGGTGGATTGCACACATCGCCCCGTGCCGTTTCAACAAATTGACAGTTGACAGTTGTCAGTTGACAATTGTAGTGTCGGCTTCGCCGACTTATTCTAATCGTGCCGTAGGCACACATAAATTGTCAATTGTCCATTGTCAATTGTCCATTAAAAAAGGACAGAGAATTCTCTGTCCTTTTTTATCACATATTCGCCTTGATGACCGACACCAAAATATCTCCGGCCACCACCCGGTCCTCCGGGGCAAAGCCCTCCTCAAAATTGGAGGAATACAGAACCTGTGCGTTAGGCGGGAACTCCTCATCCCCGGCCCATACCATAATCTGCACCTTGTAATTTTCCAAAAAATCAAACTGGAAGCCCACATCTCCGTGGGGCAAAGCCACGCCCCCCATTTTCTCACCGGCACAGCGAAACGCCTCCAGCCGAGTACCCAGCGTAAAAGCTGCTCTTGTCAGCACACGCCCGGTGTAGGGCTTGATATACAGCTCTCCCCAGCTCATCTCCCGGAAAGTCTTAAACTCCCCGGAGAATTCTGTCTTCCTGCTCTCCAGCAAATACCGGAGCAAAAAGGTCTGCACCGGTATTTGCGCCTGAGGGGTCACAATTCCCTCCGGATGCTTCACCTGATACTTTGTGCCCAACAAATTCAGGGTAAACACGCTTTCCTCCACCTGCACATCCGGCAGACGACCGCAGATTTCTTCTATTTCCGTCTTGGCAAAGGCCCTCTGATAATGTTCAAAAGGCACCTGCTCCTTATTATTTTCAATTTGCATAGTAAAAACTCCGTTTTGTTGCGATATTTTTGCTTCGCAAAAGCGATATATTTTCGAAAAAATGCGATATAACGCTTACGCGTTGCGATATGATATAAATCCCTTCCCACGCCCGTAGGCATATCGCGTGCGTAGCACATATCGAGGGCGAAGCCCATATCGCAAATCCCGCAGGGATTTATATCGCTAGGCTAAGCAAAGCTTAGCCTACACTCGGAAACAAACTCTTATTGGTATGAGGCAGGAAGCAAGCCGCCACGAAGCTATCCATATACCCGGGATAGGTAGACAGCTCCAGATAGGTCATATTCGCCCCCACTTGGGCGCATTTTTCCTCTGCCAGGGTGCTAATCACCATGGCATAGCTGCCTGCCAAAGAGGAGTTTCCGATATATTGGAACTTCTCCAGCTCCACATCCGGCAGCATACCGATATGCACCGCATTTTTCATATTGATGCCGGAGCCGATACCGCCGGCCACATACACCTTGTCAATGCAGGAAATGTCCATATCCACCGACTGCAGCAGCGTATCAATGGCGGAGAAAATCGCACCCTTGGCGCGGATAAAGTTGTCGATATCCACTTCGTTAATGGAAATTTCCCGGCCGGTCTCACTTTCGTCAGCCGTTGCCAGAATATACCGGCCCATTCCGTGGGCATCTCTTGCAACCCGTTTGCCCTCCCGGGAGAACAAGCCTCTTGCATTGATAATCTTGCACCGGAACAGCTCCGCAATAATGTCAATAATACCGCTTCCGCAAATGCCCACAGCCCTTTGCCCCGGCTCGCCTACTATGGTCAAAGTAGGCTCCATACTTTCCGCATCAATGGTCACCGCTTCCACAGCGCCGTCGGTGGCACGCATACCGCAGGAGATGTCGCCGCCTTCAAAGGCCGGGCCGGCAGAGCAGGCACAGCTCATTAAAAAGTCCTGATTTCCAAACACAATTTCGCCATTTGTGCCCAGGTCGATGAACAGGCTCATCTCCTCTTTGTTCCAAATTCCGGCAGCCAGCGTACCGGCGGTAATGTCGCCGCCCACATAAGAACCGATGTTGGGGGCAATCACCACTTTCGCCAGGGGGTTTGCCGGCAAGCCAATGTCGGAAGCCTTCAAATCCTCCCAGCCGAAGAAGCTGGGAATGTAGGGGTCCATACGCACCGGGTCTGCATCCACACCCACCAATAAATGGTTCATCGTCGTATTTGCGCCAATGCACAGCCGCAAAATATCCTTGGCATCCACCCCGGCGGTCTGACAGAGCTTGGCAAGCAGTGGCACCAAGGTCTCTTTCACAATGGCATCCCGGAGGGCCTTTTTGCCGCCGGCTTTCGACTGCTGAATAATCCGGTTAATCACATCTGCGCCGTAGCGAATCTGACCGTTGCCGGAAGAACCCTTGGCAAGAATTTCTCCCGTTTCCAAATCCGTCAGCACACCGGACACCGTAGTGGTGCCAATGTCCACGGCACAGCCCACCAGACGCAAATCGCCCGGTTTACATAACTTCATACAAGTAAAAGTAGTTCCCTTTTTCCTGCCTTTTACCACAATATTCCAGTTTTGCTCCCGCAAAAATGCGGCAAGGCTCACCATCACCGGGAAGGGCACTTCCACCTGCTCTACCTCCAGCGCAGCCTGAATGGCCCACTGCAACCGTTCCAAATCCGGCATGGTGTCCTCACCGGTGGGTTCTTCCATAGTAAGTTCCACCGCCACCAAATCCGTGCCGATACTCAGCCCTGCCTCCAGCATATCCCCCTGGGCACGCTTAAAAATCGCCACTTCCTCAGAGGAGCTCAGGTCTGCGGTCTTCATCCGAGACTGATAGGCAGAGGCAATATCCGGCACAAACACCCTACAAGGCTCTACCACCTTGCAGTTACAGCTAAGCCGCCACCCTTCTTCATATTCTTCCTGAGAAATATGCCGGGAGGGAATACTCTCCACTGTGCCTTCCAATATTTTCACCCGGCATTTGCCGCAAGAGCCGTTGCCGGAGCAAGGGGCGTCTATGGCCACATTTCCCCGACGCGCCAGCTCCAGCAAATTATCACCGGCGTTACATTCCAATTCAACCGGGCTTCCGCCCTCAATTTCAAAAATAACCTTCATCCGAAATTATCCTTTATACATTTCTGCTTACGCATTCGTAATTGTCAGTTGACAATTGACAGTTGACAATTATAGTATCGGCTTCGCCGATGATTTTGATATGTGCCGCAGGCACACCTTAATTGTCCATTGTCAATTGTCCATTGTCAATTAAAAAGGCAGGAAGAGGAGATTCCCTCTCCCTGCCTTAATTGCGGGGAACAAATCTTTCAGACACTACACACCCTACGATACCGGGCGGGTCAGGGAACTGACGACACCCATAGCACCAAGTGCGTAATGTCTGCGGCGACTCGCCGCTTACAGATCCAGGTAGCTGTCAGAGTACAGCACGTGGTTCTTGAAGATATCACAGGACTTGATGGTCTCCATCAGTCTGCGGTCGTTGGGGTTAACGATAGCGGAGGTCAGACCCTGCATCATACACATAGCAACCAGAGCGCTATCCATAATGGGACGAACATCCTTGGGCGCGCCGTTACTGTTATTGGACAGACCGCCGGTGGACTTCAGGCCCTTGTCGGCGAACATCTTGATAGCTTCCAGCACTTCCATCTGCTTGTCCTGCATACCCTTAACAACCAGGAACAGGGGGTCGAACCACAGGTCGTCAGAGCTCATACCCAGGCTCATACCACGCTCCAGCATATTGTCGCAGTGCATCATACGCTCCTCGTTGTCCTTGGCGATACCGTCAGCAGAACACAGAGCGATACAGATTGCATCGTTGGCAGCAGCCAGGTCGATGTAGCCGATACGGGAGCCGGCGTCAGCGGAGTTAACAATGGGCTTACCGTTGGTACGGTTGTACACCTTGATACCGGCCTCGATAGCCTTCATATTGGCAGTATCCAGAGCCAGAGGCACATTGTTGAAGTTCTCCTGCAGCAGCTTGACTGCCCACATCATACGCTCCGGACCGTCCTTCTCAGCAGGTCCGATGTTCACATCCAGATAAGTAGCGCCGGCCTTAATCTGCTCGTAAGCACGCTGCAGAATGGGCTCGGGGTCACGCTCGTCCATAGCCTTGCGGATGGAAGGAGCGATACAGTGGATACGCTCGCCGATGGTAACGAAGGTCTGAGCCTCGGGGTTGTGACCCTTGTACTGGGTATCCCAGGTCTTGACCTCGATAGCAGGCACCTTGGTAGCCAGCAACTCGTCGAAGGTCAGCTCCTTCTCCACCACCACATTGGCGGCCTTGGAAGCATTCTCCGCAGCAGCAGCCTTAGCGGCAGCCTCGTACTCCTTGTCCTTCAGGTACTTGGGCAGCTGCACAGCTTCCAGAGGACCAACAACCACATTCCAGTCAGGCAGCTTTTCCTGAATTTCGCCCTTCATCACGGCAACCTTGCCGGGGATGATCAGGGTACGGTTCTTAATCTTGCCCGCAATATCCAGCTCCTCGAAGGTCTTCTTCACAGTGGAGGAGGAGAACTTACCGGCAGCCCAGGCAGTCAGAACAGACATACCGGAAGCGTCGGTGATAATCAGGTTCACGGGGGCGTTGGAACGCTCCATTTCGCCGGACACCAGGAAGTAGGTCAGAGCGAAGTCCACAGTCAGAGCGCAGGGAGAGTTCTCGTCAGCGCCGTTGAGAGGATAAATCTTAGCTTCCACCTTCATGGGCTTCTGGGGGTCCGTGTAGATGTTCTGACGCAGACCGTACAGAGGCAGAGCCTGTGCATAGTTCATGCCACTCATCACAATGATAGAAGCGTACTTCTCGGTGAACATAGCGGCGTAAGCAGTCTGCAAACGCTCGTCGCCCTTGGCGATCTTGGCCAGGTTCACAATGGAGGGATAGCCCATAGTGCGGTCGCCATCCTTGATAGCGGTACGGCGCACCAAAACAGCGTTGGCCAGGGTCTCCTTAGCAGTCTTGCCGGTGACATCCAGAACCAGGTTCTTGTTGCCCTTAGCTTCCAGAGCCTTCACGGTGTCATACAGGTCGGAGATGTTCTCAGCCCAAACGCCCAGCACCACGCCCTTGGCGGTAGCCAGCTCGTTCATAGCCTCGTAGTTTTCGGGGGTAGCGCCGTCCAGGATGACATCCTTGCCGCAAACTTCCAGCGCAGCCTTAGCGCACTCCACATCCCAGCACTCCAGCACCAGGGGACGACCCACAGCAGCAGCCTTCTTAACAAGAGCTGCATACACAGCAGGGTCAGCCTGGTTGTTGGCAACCTGGATGAATTCCACATACATTCTCTCGCCGATACGCTCGTAGTCCACCTTCTGCAGGTCTGCCAGCTTTGCATCCACAGTAGCCTCGTCCATGCAGGTGCACACGGAAACAGCGTACAGGTTCTTGTTCACCAAAGTCTTCTCGTGACGGAACAAAACGGTCTCGCCGCCCAGCTTGTGCTCGCCCACAGTGATGGTCTTCATAGCCGGAGCAGTCTGCTCGTTGAGCATAGCCTTTGCGTCATCGGAGAAATGGGGGCACTTGTCAATGGACACTGCGCCCTGAGCCACCTTCATACAGAAAGCCATACAGGTGGGGCTGCCGCACTCCTTACAGTTGGTCTTGGGAGACAGCTTAAAAATATCTAAACCTTTCAAAGCCATAGTATGTACCCTCCTTATACCAGTTCAGAAATGAACTTCTTAACGGTTGCGATGGCGGCAGGATGGCGCATAATCACAGCGTCAGCACCGCCGGTGAGGTTGGCAGCAGCAGTGGCGATTTCCATACCAATACCACGCTCCTCACGGTTGCCCCAAGTGGGCTCATCTTCTTCGGAAGCAGAGGATTCCTTCACGCCCCAGGTGTCGGTGGACACAGGAGCCACAATGGGCATCTGCAGGTCAGCGTCGCTCTGCTTCAGGGCAGCGTCACGAATACGGTCCAGCGTGGAAGCCACATACTCGTAGCCGTAGCCCACGGCGGCAGTACCGATGTTCATGCAAATGCTGTCAGCAGGCACATTCAGGCCCTTGAGCAAAAAGTTGAGCTGCTTTGCCAGGTTGATGTCGTCAGCAGTCTCAGCGCCCACCTTCTGGCCGTTGGCCAGGGCAACGGAAGCGCCCACAGTCTTGTAGTCCTCGTTCTTGGCAGACATCACCAGGATGTTCTTGCCGGCCAGAGCCTCCGCAATCGCGGGGAACAGCTTGCCGTCCTTCTCCATATTCTTGCAGCCCATAATCACGATGGGCTTTGCCACAACCTCAGCAACTGCCTTGGCGTCAGCAACGCAATCCTCCACGGAACGGTCAGCGCCGTTGGGGTCAGCAGACTCGAAGTTCAGGCAGATGAAATCAGCATCTTCCAAAGTCTCAGCCTTCTTTGCCCGGTCAGCCATGGTGGTGCAGCCGGCGTAGAAATCTACGATACCGGGCACATCCCAGCTGTCAGCAGCGTCGGAAATTTCCACACCGATCTTCGGAGCATTTTCGTTTGCGCCGTCGAAGGTGTAGAAGGGCAAAACATTCTGGCCACCCAATACGATAGCCTTCTCGCCCACGCCCAAAGTCACGGCATTGATCTTACCGCTAAAGGGCTGTGTCTTAGGTGTAAAAGACATAACATTTTTCCTCCAATATAGTTTTTTGTATTATAAATTTAATTATAAATGTACTTAGAGTGCTCCGCACCAAGGCCTCCCCTTGTCAGGGGAGGTGTCACCGCAGGTGACGGAGGGGTAGTCGTTCTTAATTGTCAATTGTCCATTGTCAATTGTCAATTATTATCAAATTCCCATTTTATTGAGAATTTCCTTCAGTGCGACTTTTACCGGATTGCTTTCCGGCAATTTCGCAGAGGGCTTTCCGTCGCAGTCGCTTTCGTAAACCCCCTGGTCCTGAGGAAGCACGCCCAGTAAGGTCAGCCCCTGCTTTTCGATTTCCTCCAGAACACCCGGGCTCAGCACGCCCTCGGGAGCACGGTTGACAATCAGCCCCATTCTACCGGGCTTCAGGTCCATTTCCTCCACCATTTCGGCAACTCTTGCCGCCGCCTGAATGCCGCGACGGGAGCAATCGGAAATGAGAAACAGCGTGTCCACCTTTGGGAGCGTACCCCGGGCAATGTGCTCCAGCCCTGCCTCATTATCCACCACAATGTGGCTGTAATTTTTGGCATACTTGTCCACCAGCGTTTTTAATACACCGTTGACATAGCAGTAGCAGCCCTTGCCTTGGGTTCTGCCCATAATGAGCATATCGAAATCGTCTTCTTCAATGAGGGCGGAATTGAACTTAAATTCTGCGTAATCCGCCTTGGTCATCCCGGTGGGCACAGCGCCCTTGAGCTCCGCCTGAGCCATATCCTCCCGGATTTGCCCCAGAGTCACATCCCCGGAAACCCCCAGCACCTCATTAAGGTTGGAGTTGGCATCTGCGTCCACAACCAAAACCGGGTCGGGGTATTTTTTACAAAGATAATCAATAATCATACCGCAGGTGGTGGTCTTACCCACACCGCCCTTACCGGCAACCGCAATGGTATGTGGCACTTCAAAAACTCCTTTGTCGTTTTTAATTGACAGTTGACAGTTGACAATTAAGGTATTGCCTTCGGCAATGTTTTCATTTATTCGCCCCCTAAAGCCTCCCTCTGATGAGGGAGGTGGCAAAAATCTTTGATTTTTGACGGAGGGAGAGAATAACTGTCAATTGTCCATTGTCCATTTTGGATTTGATTTAATCAAATCAAATCCAACAGACCTGCTTCCTTAGCAATATACGCAACATCGTCAAACTTATTCAGTGCGTACAGGTGGATACCGTTGATACCGCAAGCACGGTACTCATCAATCTGACGGATGGTGTACTCCATACCGGCCTTCTTGAAGTCAGCCTTCTTCTGCTCAGCCTGAGCGTCGAAGGGCTCCTTGTCGAAGGGGTTGGGGAAGATCCAGTGCTTGGAGATGATCTCAGACAGCTCTCTGGGCATCACGCAAGCGTTCCGGCTCAGCGCCATATTGATGGTAGCAGCCTGATCCAGGATAGGCATAATACCCACATCCACAGGCATCCAGATACCGGCGGCACGGATAGCGTCCAGCCAGTAGCGGAAAGCATCCATATCCCAGCAAAGCTGGGTCATAATGTAGTCAGCGCCGTTGTCCTGCTTCTGCTTCAGGAAAGCGATGTCCGCCTCCAGGCTGCGGCACTGAATGTGGCCCTCGGGAGAGCCGGCAACTGCGATACAGAACTTGTCGCCAAACTCCTGACGGACAAACTTCACAAGCTCGGTAGCGTAGTGCAGATCACCGCCGGTACCGGTCCAGCCGAAGGGCAGGTCGCCCCGGAGCGCCAGCATGTGGTCGATGCCGTGGTCTAAGTAGGTCTGCAACTGCTCCTTGATACCTTCCTTGGTGTTGCCAATGCAGGTAAAGTGCGTCACGCCCTTGCACTTGCCGTCAGCCACAATCTTGTCCAGAACCTCCAGGTTCTTGCCCACATTGGTACCGCCGGCGCCGTAAGTACAGGAAATGTAGTCAGGGTTCAGGGTGTAAAGCTGCTCCAGCACACCGCCCTTGCCGCAGAGCTTTTCCATACCCACATCTGTCTTGGGAGGGAAAACCTCGAAGGAAAATGCGTTGCGATTTTCCATAATTTCTGCTGCATTCATTTGGATAATTCTCCTTTCAAAGTAGAATGGGCATACTCCGCCCATAGATATGCTTGTATAGTTTACCACAAACAAAGGCAAATTTCAACCCAAAAAAGCAAAAAAAAGCCAGGTTCCCCCAGCTTTTTTAATTGACAGTTGACAATTGACAATGGACAATTGATGTGTGCCTTCGGCACAATTTGAATCGTCGCCAAAGGCGACACAATAATTGTCAACTGACAACTGTCAACTGTCCATTGTCTTATTGTCCGAACAGCGCCAAAGAAATCTTCCGCACCACCCGATCCTTTCTCCTGTAAATGCTGGCACGCTCCAGCCCCAAAACAGCGCAAAGCTGCTGCACATTCCCCCTTTGTGGGGAGATGAGTAAATATTCCGCCACCAGCCGTTCCTCCGGTGTCAATGTCTGCAATGCCTGCTCCAGCATTTCCACCTGACTCTGCACCTGCCGCAGCTGACGCTGCAGCCGTTTTCCTCTGCCGGGCAAGCCCTCTATTTCCTGCTCCAAAGAGCGCTCTGCCTGCCGCAAGCCTTCCAAATTCCGAAGCCTCTGCTCCGCCTCATTCTGCCATCTTCCCATTTTTTCTCCTCCTTCTTTTAATTGACAATTGACAATGGACAATTGACAATTAAGGTGTGCCTTCGGCACATATTTTAATCATCGGCGAAGCCGATACCATAATTGTCAACTGACAACTGTCAACTGTCAATTCCTCAACATCACATCTTCCCTTGTCTGTTTCCAATTCCGCTTCACCTTGCAGGGCAGCCGGCATAAATCCTTGGGACACAAGCATTTTTCACAAGGGTCTGTGTCCAGATAACTATGTACCCGATGGGGCAGCGCATACCGCACACCGCCAATGCTCACCCCCTCTCTTTCCAATTCCAAACGCTCCCGGCAAAGCCGTGTCTGCAGCCGCCGTTCATCCCAAGTCTTAATAAACCACTGCCGCCAAACCTGACAGTTCTTATCCTCACAATTCCGGGGGTTTGCCACCCGGGTACAATGCAAACAAGGACTTTTCATACCTTCACACTCCTATCTTCATTCCACCATTTGAGCACCGTCTCATAGTGGTTTTTAACCTTCGCATTATTTTCCACAATATAATTGGAAAGCCGTTCCAAATAATAATCATAGGCATCCAAACCCATTTTATTTAACAGGTCTGCGTGCTGGTCCTGACTCATCAGCAGAACCCCCTTGCCCAGCTTTCCATTCATAATTTCCATTGCGCTATCTCTGTGCGCCGAGTGAGCCGCCAAGCCGGCCTCCTGAGCGCCGGCTTCTGCTCTGCTCTTTTCCATTCGGTTCTTTTCTTTTCCTTTCTCTTCTTTTCCTTTCAGTTCCTTTCCTTTCTTCTGGGAATCCACAGGGATTCCAAACTTGCGTATCAAATTCTTCTTGTAGCTGTAAAGACTTTTGCATCCCTTTGCCCTGCATTTTGTGTAGAGTTTTTGCTCATTAAGAAATAATACTTTCGCAATTTCTGTGTGCCGTGGTAAATGCAATCGGTCATTTTGCAAACTGTTTGCCATTCTCCAGTGGGTCAAAATCACGATGCCGTCAAACTCCAACAAAAACCCTGCGTCAATCAGCGCCTGCAGCTCCTTGTATGGGCGCCTGAGTTGCCGGGCAATGAGCCTTGGGCCGCCTACGAACCCATCATCATCGGCTTGCATACCCAAATGAAAATACAGCGCCTGCGCCCCCACCGGCAAATCCAAAAACCTGTCACTTTCAACAACAAGCCTATGAAACATTCTTCTTTCCGCCACTGCCTACCTCCTTTCTTTCATTGACAGTTGACAGTTGTCAGTTGTCAATTATTGTGTCCGCAAAGCGGACTTATTTTAATTGTCGCCAACGGCGACACCACAATTGTCAATTGTCCATTGTCAATTGTCCATTGTCGTATTGCCTTTGCACTTCTTACACATACACTGACCTTTCCCATACACCTCCTTCCCACAGCTTTCGCACCAGCCCCAGGGCGGCAACGCCTGCACATCTCGCAGGAATACCCCCCGGAACCGTAAAATCGTCCGTTTTTTCGTACCCAAATTCCGATAATCTATCTCCAACACCTCCAAATCAGTTGACAGTTGTGGTATAGGCTTCACCGATGATTTATCCATTGTCAATTGTCCATTTCTCAAAATTTGTTCTTGACAAGTACGCATTTGCGTACTAAAATAGCACTATAAGTACCCTTTCAAGTACGCTTCCCCTGTATTTTAGTACTTGCTCAAGTACTTGTCAAGGGTATAAACAGAGAAAAAACAGTATTTGTGTACTTGCACAAGTACGGAGGGAAAAATATGGACACTTTGTACAAAAACATAGAAACCCTGTGCGCAGGCAAGGGCATCCGCCCGGGCCGTCTTTGTTCGGAGCTGGGCTTAAGCCGCAGCCTGATTACAGACCTGAAAATGGGCAGAAAGAAAAGCGTTTCTGCCGAGACCGCCCAAAAAATCGCCACCTATTTTCAGGTGACGGTGGCGCAACTTTTGGGACAGGAGGCGCTGCACAGCGACATTTTGGATGAGGTGGACATGGCCTTTTACGGAGAATTTAAGGAACTGACGCCCCAGCAGCAGGAGACCGTCCGGGATATGGTGCGGCTGATGCGTCAAAGGCAAAAGAAGGAATGAACAGTGTTTGAATTATCGGAATTTTATGGTTATTGCCGGGAAAATAAAGTAGATATCATCCCCTACATCGGCATGCCCCAGCCGGGTGCAACCCTGCGGGACGGCAGCCACACCGCCGTATTTCTGGACTTTTCCCAGATACGAACTACACGGCTTCTGCGAGGCGTCTGCGCCCACGAGCTGAGCCACCTTTCCACGGGAGCGCTGCACCGCCCCTGCAGTCCCTATGACTTAGCCCAGCGCAGTGAATACCGTGCCAACCGGCACTTCGCCCAGCAGTACCTGTCCGTCAAGGAGCTGAAGAAAGCCTTTCGTTTGGGCTTCACCCAGCTCTGGGAGCTGGCAGACTACTTTGACCTGCCGGAAGCGGACATCCAAAAAGCCCTGACTTACTGGACAACCGCCCGAAACATCGACTTTAATCTAATTGACAATTGACAATGGACAATGGACAATTACCATTTCAATAAGCCTTCTCCTTGAGGAGAAGGTGGCACGGCGCCAGCCGTGACGGATGAGGTGTTATTGAGATCGTCGGCTTTGCGGACACCATAATTGTCAACTGTCAACTGTCAATTGACAATTCTCAAAGGAGTACTTATGACAAGTAAAAATATCATCGACACAGCAACCGCCTGTCTGAAAGCGGCCACCTATTCCCCCCGGAAATTATCCACCCTCCACGCCGGCGTCACCGCCGGTGTGACCTTGGCCTTTGGCCTTGTGACATACCTGCTGTCCGGCTCTATGGATGCCGCCGTAGGTCTTTCGGGGCTGGACACCCGGACAACCCTGCGCTTTATCCAGACGGTGCTGATGTTCTTTTTGTCTGTGGCCATACCCTTTTGGGAGCTGGGCTATGCCCGAGCCGCCCTGCTCTACAGCCAAAATCAAACTCCCCGGCCCGGGGATTTGCTTCAGGGCTTCCATAGGTTTTGGCCGGCTCTTGGGCTGATGACCGTTCGCCTGGTGGCGGTGTTTGGCGTGATGTACCTTTGTATTCAGATTACCTTTGTGCTGTATATGCTCAGCCCCTTTGCCACGCCCCTGTTGCAGGCGCTGTCGGAGCTTCCCATGCTGACGCCGGAGTATCTGGACCCTCTGCAGCATATGCTGACCCCGGTGTATGTGCTTTATGTGGTGCTGGTGGTAGGGGCGCTGCTTTGGCTTTTCTACCGGTTCCGGCTGGCAGATTTTGCCCTGATGGACGGGCAAAAGCCCTTTGCCTCCCTGGGCGCGTCCTTCCGTTGCACCAAAAAACGCTGGAAACAGCTTATCCGCCTGGACCTTCGTTTTTGGTGGTACTACTTAGCCTTGGGTCTGTGCGTGACGGTGAGCTACTTGGATGTGCTGCTGCCTTTCATCGGCATAAACGAAGATGTGGCATTTTGGCTGTGCACCGTAATCGGTCAGTTGGGCAATTTCGCCGTTTTGTCCCTGGCAAACCCCTTGGTGCAAACCTCCGTGGCGCTGTTCTACAGCCAAGAAACTGCATAAAAAAAGACGAGAAGTTTTCGTAACTTCTCGTCCTTTTATTTTTATGATATCAATTCCTGTTGCGGTACCCGGCAGAACCTTCGCCTGACAAAGCAGGCTCGCTTCTTGCCGACCGCTGCCACTCGCTCAGGTCGCTTCATCTGCCACCGGCAGCGCTCCCATCGCTCCCCCACGCCCCGCAGGGCATATCGTATCGAAGATATATCGCACGCATCTGCGTATATCGCAAATCCGCGCAAGCGGATTTATATCGCTGTGCCGTGTCCTTTCAGACACGGCACTTATATAAAAATTCTCTGTCCTCTTTGTTTGCCAAACTTTGCTTCTATGCCCACAAACACTTTTTATCTTGGCGATATGTTTGCTATCGCAAACACGATATATTTTCACTTGCGTTCCAATGCGATATAACCTCGCTTTGCTCGGTTGCGATATGATATCAATTCCTGTTGCGGTACCCGGCAGAACCTTCGCCTGACAAAGCAGGCTCGCTTCTTGCCGACCGCTGCCACTCGCTCAGGTCGCTTCATCTGCCACCGGCAGCGCTCCCATCGCTCCCCTACGCCCCGCAGGGCATATCGTATCGAAGATATATCGCACGCATCTGCGTATATCGCAAATCCCGTCAGGGATTTATATCGCTGTGCCGTGTCCTTTCAGACACGGCACTTATCAGGCTTCTTTTAATAAGTCTGCCAATGTAATTCCTTCAAAAAAGTCCTCTACCATACTGTCCAGCTTTTCCCACATCGGCAGTGTTTTACAGCAGGTCGCCCGGTTACAGGCACTTGCCCCCTCCGTGGTACAGGACACGGTATTTAAGCTCCCCTCGGTGAGCTTGAGAATACTGCCCACCGTGTAGCACTGGGCAGGCCGGTTCAGCCGATAGCCGCCACCCTTGCCGTGGATAGCGTCCACAAACCCAGCCTTACTAAGCACCGCCATAATGCTCTCCAAATACTTCTGGGAAATCCCCTCGGCCTCGGCAATCTGCTTCAGGGGGATGTACTCCTGGGAGCCGTTGAGCACGAAGTACACCATCACCCGCAGGGCATACCGCCCTTTCGTAGAGACAATCATTCGTGACAATGTGCGCAGTTGGCGCAATCCGGGAACAGCTTGGGGTCGTAGGCGATGCCGTTTTTGTCGTAATAATTCTTCAAAGCGGACTTAATGGCCTCCTCTGCCAGCACAGAGCAGTGCATTTTGTGGGCAGGCAGACCGGACAAGGCCTCGGCCACCGCCTTGTTGGTCAGCTCCATGGCATTTTGAATGGACTTACCCTTAATCATCTCCGTAGCCATAGAAGAGGAGGCAATGGCGCTGCCACAGCCGAAGGTCTCAAACTTCACATCGGTGATAATATCGCCGTCAATTTTCAAATAAATTTTCATAATGTCGCCGCACTTGGCGTTGCCGACCTCACCCACACCGTCGGCATTTTCAATCACGCCCACATTCCGGGGGTTCATAAAATGGTCCATCACCACTTCGCTATAAAGTGCCATAATCTTTCTCCTTATATGATAAATCTTTTGAATTGACAATTGACAATGGACAATTATTGTGTCGCCTTCGGCGACTATTTTAATTCAGTCGGCTTTGCCGACACCGCAATTGTCAACTGTCAACTGTCCATTAGAGAATATACTCTCTCTTTCCCTCTTGCAAATCTCTCCACACCGGGCTCATATTCCTAAGGTTCTGCACCACCTTGGGCACAGCCTGCAAAATATGCTCAATTTCTTCGACCGTGTTGTAGTGGCACAAAGAAAGCCGCAAAGAGCCGTGGGCCACATCGTGCACCCGGCCGATGGCCAGCAGCACATGGCTGGGGTCAAGTGAGCCGGAGGTGCAGGCAGAACCGGAGGATGCGCAAATGCCCAGAGCATCCAGCATCAGAAGCAGGCTCTCACCCTCAATGCCCTCAAAGCAGAAGCTCACATTACCGGGCAGCCGGTTCACCGGGTCGCCGTTTAAGCTGCAGTGGGGAATTTGAGACAGTCCGGCAATCAGCTTGTCCCGCAGTGCCGTGACATAAGCGGTGTTCTTTTCCAAATTCTGGCAAGCTTCCTGCAGCGCCGCCGCCATACCACGAATACCGGCAATATTCTCTGTACCGGCACGCTTGCCACGCTCCTGAGCGCCGCCCTCAATCAAATTGCTGAGCATCACACCCCGGCGAACATACAAGCCGCCCACGCCCTTCGGGCCGTGGAACTTATGACCGGAGAAGGACAGCATATCGATATTTTCTGCCTTCACATTGATAGGCAAATGGCCTACCGCCTGGACAGCATCGGTGTGGAACAATACGCCCTTTTCCTTGCAAACAGCGCCAATCTCCCCAATGGGCAGCACCGAGCCAATCTCGTTGTTGGCATACATACAGGTCACAAGACAGGTATCCTCCCGGATGGCATCTTTCACCTGCTCCGCCGTAATATTATGCCCCTGTTTTACATCCAAAAGGGTAATCTCAAAGCCCTGACGCTGCAGCTTTTCCAAGGTGTGCAGCACAGCGTGATGCTCAAAGGCAGTGGAAATGATATGCTTTTTGCCCTTCATTTCTCCCAGACGGGCTCCTGACAAAATCGCCTGATTGTCCGCCTCACTGCCGCCGGAGGTGAAATAAATCTCCCGGGGTTCTGCGCCCAAACAGCTTGCCACCTGCTGCCGTGCCTCCTCCAATGCCTCCTTAGCCTCTTGACCTAAGGTGTGCAAGGATGAGGGGTTTGCAAAATTATTTTCAAAATACTGCGTCATTGCCGCCACAGCCGTCTTGCTCATTTTCGTGGTGGCCGCATTATCTGCATAAACTAACATATTCTTCTCTCCTTTGCTGTCCTTTCGCTTCACTGGAAATGACACGATGCCGGCTCCGCCGATTTATTGTAATCGTGCCGCAGGCACACATCAATTGTCAATTGTCAACTGTCAATTCTCTTTTACCTACCAATCGCCTAGGTAATATACCACTATTTCCCTACTATGTCAATAGGCAGGTAAATTTTTCCAAATTTATCGTCTTTTTCATCGGTTACAAACCGCCGCAAAAGCCATATTAAAAGGGCGAGGAGGTTTTTGAAAATGAAACGATTTTTGACGAATTTATCGCTTTTATTTTGTCTTATTATAATGTGTTCCCCTTTGGTGGGCGCAGTCACCACCTTAATCCCCGGCGGTCAGGTCATCGGCCTGAACCTTGCCGACGGCACAGTAACGGTCGTCCGTGTGGAAAATGAAAATTCCCCCCTAAAACCCGGCGACAAGCTGTTAAGCCTTGACAGTATTGCTATCCGTCAGGTGTCCGATGTGAAAGACAACCTGAAAAACGCCCCCCAAACCCTGTCTGTCAGCCGGGCAGGGAAAACCTTGCGCTTGCAGGTGCAGGGGGAAAAGCTGGGTGTGTACCTTCGGGAAGGCACCTCCGGCCTTGGCACCGTCACCTATTATAACCCGGAAAACGGCACTTTCGGCGCTTTAGGTCACGGTGTCTGCAAGTCAGACGGCACACTCACCCCTATGAGCCAGGGTCAGGTCTACCCTGCGGAAATTTTTTCCGTAAAATGCGGAAAAGCCGGTGCGCCCGGCCAGCTTATGGGCAGTCTTTCCAACCAAACCCCCATCGGCACTTTGCAGAAAAATTCCCAATTGGGCATATTTGGAAAAATAGCGCCCATCTGCGCAGAGCCCTTGCCGGTGGGTACAAAAGACAGTGTCCAGCCGGGAAAAGCCACCATCTACGCCACCGTGGGCGCTGACGGCCTACAGGAATATTCTGTGGAGTTATTGAAAATCTATCCCAAAGGGGAAAGCGCCCGGAATATGCTCCTGAAAATCACCGACCAGCGCCTCCTCACCGCCACCGGCGGAATCGTCCAGGGAATGTCCGGCAGCCCCATCATCCAAAACGGTCACCTCATCGGCGCCGTCACCCATGTCCTGGTCAACGACCCCACCACCGGCTACGGAATCTTCATCGAAAATATGTTAGACGCTGCAGCATAAGGAGGAATGACTATGGATTTCTACAAAGTCTCCTGTTGCGGTGCCCGGCAGCTTCCTCGGCGTCAAGCGCCGTCGTCATCTGCCGCCCGGGGCCACTCGCTCAGCTCGCTTCATCTGCCACCGGCAGCGCTCGCATCGCTCCCAATCGGCTTCGGCATGGCCCTTGCCGTAAACGAACCTGCCATGAACGCCTATTCCAAAATGACAGAAAAGCAAAAACAAGCAATCCTAAACAAAGCCCACAACGCTCGCTCAGAACGTGAAATGCACGACCTTGTAGCGAATCTCGCCAACGGCAGCGCAGAATAAAGAACGGGCGGTCAATCACGACCGCCCGTTCTTTTGTTGGTGATACCCGTTACCAAACGGCAACTCCGCCATCGTAATGCCAGAATTTACCGTCGGTTGCCGGCTCTGTTTCCGAATAGAAATACGTTTCCGCCGACGCAAGCTTTTGGTTATTGGAAGCGCCCAGACTGTCTGCCTCCCATTCCTGTTGCGTACCCTCGTAGTACACACGGGTCAAGGCGCTGTCGGAACCGAAATTCTCGTTACCGATGGCCGTAATATCGCTGCCCACCACAAGGCTGGTTATTTTCACGCCAAGGAAAGCTCTGGTACCGGGATTTTCTCCATGAAGGATCACAGTCTTCAAAGAAGACGGCACCGCCGAGGTCTGCTCCCAGCAGTCTACATCCTTGCCGAAAAGCCACGCGAAGCATTGGGTGGAAGAATTACTGCTGTTTGCATCTTTTCCAATGAATGGAATGGACAGGGTCTTCAGCTTGTTGCAGCCCATCAGCGCGCCTTCTCCGATGGAAACCGTAGATTCAGGGAAGGCAAAGGAGGTAAAACTGTTATTGGCAAAGGCTTCATACTCGATGGTCAGATTTGCGCGTACTTTGGAAAAGTTATATGTTGCCTTAGCGTCCTTAAAGGCGCAGGCCCCAATGTGAGCTAAACCTGAGCCAAAGGTGATCTTGCTGATCGTCGCCCCGGAAAAAGCGCTGGGGCCGATTTCAGTAACAGAATTGGGCAGCTCGATAGTGCCTATGGTCGCACCGAAGAAACAATTATTGGGGATTCGAGATAGAGAAGAGGGGAAGATAATCTTCTCGATCTTAGACCCGACAAAGGATGCAAATTTGCCGCTGGTCTTGGAAAAGTCGACAGTTCCTAAATTTCTGCAACCCTCAAAGGCTTTGTTTGTGGCTTTGAGATTCTTGCTGAAAACAATATCCCGAATGCCGGAGCCGTAGAAGGAATGATTAGAAAACTGCTCTACTGTGTCAAGATTGTGCTGTGAATTCTTTGCTCGCAGTTCTGTCAATTTCTTACAACCCTCAAAGGAGCATTCTCCAATCTTGACCAGGTTGCCCCCGTGGATGAGAGATGTTAGCTTGGTGCAATTAGCGAAGGCAAAGTTATCGATGGTCGTAACAGCACCCAGCTTCACGGACTTTAAGCTCTTGCAGCCGTAAAAGGCGTGAATGCCAATGGTTTCTATGGTGGTTTTGGTCAGATCAAGCTTCTCAATACCGCAAAACGCAAAGCTTTGGTAGTCCAATTCCAGATCCTTTGTTCCGTTTTGCGGAAACTCTACGGTCTTCAGATTGCTGCAGCTGTAAAATGCATCGTACATAATTCTTGTGACAGTATCCGGCAGCACCAAAGATTCGATGTTATCGCAGTCCTTAAATGCTTCGGCTCCGATGATAACAACCGTATCGCCGGCAGGACTCTTTGCCGGGATCACAAGGTCTGTGACGGTTTTATCTTTTAGACCCGTAACCTTGCAGGTGCCGTCATTCCTGCTTTCAAATTTGAGCAGCGCTGCAAAATCTATGGCTTCTTCATAAGAATAAGTACAGTTTTCGCAGAAATAAAGCTTGTAAGCCCCCTTGGTTGCGGTGGCAGCAACCGTTCGAGAGGACATTTTATGGCCTTTGGCTGTGATAACCGTTTGCGCAGTGAGCACGGTGTTGCAGACAGAACAATGCTTGCCCTCGGTTAAGCCGTTTGCGGTACAGGTAGCAGCAACGCCCTTGTCCGTCACCGGGGTGTGACCCAGCTTGGCAAGCGCTTTGGTTTCCAGCTTCTCACCGCAGGAGCAAATGCCGTTTTGCGCGCCCCCATTTGTACAGTCCGAGGCCTTTGTGACCACCCATTGGGCGACTGCGTGCCGGTGATCTTCCTTGATGGCGGGGAGCTTCTCCTCCTGCATCCGCTTGCCGCAGGAAACGCACTTTGTATACTTCAGACCATCCTCCCCCACCTTGGCAACCTTTTCTGTCTTCCAGTCACTTTCTTTGTGACCGGTTTGCTCGATTTTCTCGCTTTCGGTGGCGTTACAGTTGAGGCAGACCCGCTCCCTGCTGCCGGAATTCTGACAGGTGGGCTTTGTTTTTTCTTCCCACTGCTTCCATACATGGACGCAGTCATTCACAGCCTCCGTAGGCGCTGTGGTTTCTGACTGCTCGGAGGGAAACGTGGTCGTGGGCTGACCGGAAACGGCATCTGTGCTTTTGGGCGTATCCGTTTTGTTTGCGCAGCTGCATAAAGCAACTGCCACCAGGATGGATAAAACAATCGCGAAAACCTTTTTCATAATACCGTCTCCTATGCATTTTTTATTAGTATAGCACAAATATTCTTGCGCCGCAATAAAAATCTCATCGCTATTACTGTATGTATAGTATCTATTTTCGGCGTAATTGTCAAGATGTAATTCCTTGGTTACAATATTCTTGGTGATGATTATGAAAGAACTGCGCAGTGTTGTAAACTTAAGTTCCTATGGGAATGTATCCATTCACCTGAAGGAGCTAATTGAAGAAAAAGGCATTACCCGCTACCGCCTTGCCAAGTTGGCAGACACCCGTTTTGAGGTGGTGGAAAAATGGTGCTCCGGTACAGTCGAACGCATCGATTCCGATGTTCTTGCCCGTTTTTGCTATATCTTGGATTGCGAAATCACTGACATTATCAAATATAATGTTTAACGGAAGCTGCGAACGGCAGCTTCCGTTTTGCATAATTCTCTTTAATCGCGATTCTCAGGCAAAATATCTTGACTGTAATTAAAAAGATGGTATAATTATTTTAATTATTTCAATTGAAGGATCCGCTAATGTAAACTCACTTTAATTACGAATCCACAATGTTATGTTAATTAAATCGCATTTTAATTAGGAATATTACATAGAATAGGAGAGAGACAAATGGAGTTCCAAAACAGGGCGGGTTATTTTATGAATTCAACTACTGGCTATAAATCCTTTGTTCCTGCTAAATTGCCGCCGGAACCGCCAATTCAATACGATGCCGAAATGCAAACCCTATTATCGTTAGCTGATCGAAAGCTAGGAAGGCTTGATGGCATCACACAGATTTTGCCTAATCCGGAACTGTTTGTTGCTATGTATGTCAAAAAGGAAGCCGTTCTTAGTTCACAAATTGAAGGCACGCAAGCTTCCTTTGTGGATGTTCTGGGTGCTGAATTCAACCAAGCAGACGATCAACGCAGAGATGATATCAGCGAAGTTGTAAATTATGTAAATGCGATGAATTGGGGTCTTTCCCAATTAGAACAATTTCCACTTAGCCTACGCCTAATTAGAAATATTCATGCTAAACTCATTCAAAACACCAGAGGTTCACACAGAAATCCAGGAGAGTTTAGAAAATCTCAGAACTGGATTGGGCCTGCCGGATGCACTTTGAGTACGGCAACATTTATCCCTCCGACAGTTCCGGATATGGAAACAGCTTTAGGCGAACTAGAAAAATATTTTTATGAGGA
The DNA here is from genome assembly GCA_045653685.1 of Faecousia sp. Taxonomy (GTDB): domain Bacteria; phylum Bacillota; class Clostridia; order Oscillospirales; family Oscillospiraceae; genus Faecousia. The sequence continues at coordinate 9,970 of JAZOME010000012.1, read as the reverse complement.
CGATTTTACTCCCGCTCTCATAAAAATCGGACTAATTCACGCACAATTTGAAACCATTCACCCATTCCTTGACGGCAATGGAAGAATGGGTAGACTTCTAATTACTTTCTGGCTTTGTCAACAAGAAATACTAACCAAGCCACTTCTTTATCTAAGCTATTACTTCAAAAAGAACAGAAGTGAATATTATGACCGTCTTATGGATGTTCGCAAAAAAGGAGACTGGGAAAGTTGGATCAAGTTCTTCTTGAAAGGCATTGCCGAAGTGGCTGACGAAGCAACCAACTCTGCTAGTGCGATTATCAAGTTAAAAGAAGACTACACCAAGCTACTTTACCAAAGAGATGGAATCAACAGTTATTATCCGCAGTTGCTAGATATACTGTTTGAGCAGCCCTTTATAAAAAGGACTGATGTATCAGAACTGTTGGGTGTTTCCAATCCGACAGCCGGCAACCTGATTGATGCTTTCTGTCGAATGGGTATTCTGGTAGACCGAGATCCAAAGAAAATGAGAAATAAAATATATGCCTTTGACAAGTATCTTGCGATTTTGAACAAGGGCACCGAATTGGAATAGTTACCTAATCCAATAGCGTTGACACAAAGCCTCCGGTCATCCGGGGGCTTTGTGTGTATTGAAATAAATTGGTGCAGACTTTTGTCCTATCCTTGACACACCCGTGTCCGGCTCTTCTGTTGTGCTCCCCTCCCTTCCTCCTGCCGCCCTGTTTTGGAAAGAAACTGGCAACGCCAAAAATTTTTGACAAGGGGGAGCATCTTGAGTATAATATGCGCAGAGGGGGGCTCTGCCCCAAAAATAGTGAATGTCAGGTGAAAAATATGGAAACTGTGAAGCCCAGTACGCCGCTATTTTCCAATCGTGCATTGGTCAATTTAACAATTCCGATTGCATTGAATTCCCTTATGGCCATCTTAATGGGCATGGCCGATTCCGTTATGGTGTCCTCCGCCGGTGCGGCTGCAGTCAGCGCCGTTTCCCTTGTGGATGCCATCAACAATGTGTTCACCACCGCCTTTGATGCCATTCCCATCGGCGGCTCTGTGGTTACTTCCCAGTACATCGGCGCCAGGCAGTATGAGAAGGCAAAAGCAAGCGTGCGGCAGATCCTTTACTCCGGCTTTGCCATTGCAGTTATCTGTATGGCGCTTTTGTTGTGTTTCCGCAAGCAGATGCTGAACCTGATCTACGGCACCATTGAGCAGGATGTCTTTGACAATGCGGTTACCTATTTCACCCTTACGCTGATTGGTTTTCCGTTTTTGGTCATCGGCTGTACATCCACAGCGACCCTGCGGGCTATGGCAAAAAACCGGCAGGCTGTTACCATTACCATAACCGCAAATATTTTGAATGTGATTGGCAATGCCATTTTGATTTACGGCTTCCACATGGGCGTGGCCGGTGCAGCGATTGCCACTACTTTGTCCCGGGTAGTCTGGTGCGTATGGGGAATTTTTGCCATACAGAGCAAAAAACTACCCATACAGGTGGGCAAAATCCTCCCCCTTCGTTTGGATTGGGATATTATGAAACGGGTGCTCCGGGTGGGTACCACAAACGGCTTTGAAAATGCGCTGTTTTATGTTGGCCGGCTTTTGGTATCTTCTTTGATCGCCTCTTTGGGAACGGTTTACATCGCCGCTTATTCGCTGGCAAGCAATTTGAACAATTTCGGCTGGACCATGGTGAGCGCATTTACGTTGACATCTATGACTGTTGTGGGGCAGTGCGTGGGCGCAGGAAAAAAAGAGCAGGCAAAGCAAAATGCCAAGAAACTGCTTTTCGCAGCCACAGTAACCACGGTGGTATGTTTTTCGCTGATCGCCATTTTCAGCAATCAACTGGTCAGCCTCTATAACCTGACGCCTGAAGAACTGGCTGTGGCGGCATATCATACCCGCTTTGCTGCGATATTGACGATTTGCACCGGCTATTCCATGTGCTTTGTGCCCATGGGTGCGTTCCGATCCGCCGGTGATATCCGCTACCCTGTGATTGTAACAACATCCACAATGTTTATTTTCCGGGTAGGCCTGAGCTATTTGCTGTGCTATGTTTTCCACCTGGGACTGATGAGTGTGTGGATTGGTATGGCCACAGACTGGCTCTGCCGGACAATCCTAAACTCCATCCATTTTACCCGTGGCAAATGGCTGGAGCAGAAATTGATATAAACCGCCACCGTCTGCGGCGTAATTGTAAAGACAAACCTCCGGTTGCCCAAGGGCAGCCGGAGGTTTTGTGCACATATAAGATTTGTAAGAAAACTATACCGTCACTTCTCCGTCGTGAGCAACCAGAGAAGCGGTTGTTACATTTTCAATTTCCAATATTTTTTGAACCAGTGTTGCTTGATCCTCTACTGTGACTTCCACAGCAAGATTTAAGCTGGTCTTAGATAAATTTCTGGCTCTGACCTTAGCATATTTACAGGAGGCATTTACGATATCCATAATCTGATTTTCGCACAGATAGGAATTGGCATTTACAACAAGAACCAAATTTCCGCCACTGGACGGCAGCATGTTGAAAAACAGAATAACACCGGTCATTCCAAGTGAGGCAACCACCGCAATCAAAGCAAAACCGGCGCCGCAAATAATACCCACACTGATTGCCCAGAAGAGGAATACCAAATCCATAGGGTCCTTAATGGCAGTACGAAAACGCACAATAGACAAAGCGCCAACCATACCTAAGGACACAACGATGTTGGATTGAATTGTTAAGATAACGGCGGCAGTAATGACAGAAATGCCCACAAGGGACAAGTTAAAGCCTCTGTTATAAAAGGCATTTTTGTTAATTTGTTTGTAGATCAAGAATATATATGCCGAAATGAGCATAGTGCAAATAATGCAGATAAAAATTGTCAGAACATTAATATCACTGGTGGCATAACCATCTAAAAAAGCTTTTTTCATTATTTCTATTAGTTTCATAAGAAAGCCTCTCCTTATTTATCATCATAGGTGCAGCTTGCGACACAAGCTGTATTTGGAAAAAGCGGACCATTGCATTGTGTCCATATTGAGAATTTCTTTAATATGCATAGGAAGAAGTTCGTCCCATTTCACTTCCAATACAGAATATCCCACAGGCAGGATGGGGCGCACCGGATAATCTCCCGTTAAAAATGCCTCTATCTTAGACGAGGATGTAATTTTTTGGTCAAATGTAACACGGACATTGCCGCCGGCATATATGAAAGGAACCCGTTCGTATGTCACAATGACTTTCGGCTTTAGATTTCTCAATTGCATTTCTAAAAAAAGCCGTTTTTTAACTTGGGGCATATCCTCCCTAATCTCCGGAATTTCACCAGACATAAAGCACCGGCATTCGCATTCCGTTATGACACAGGATTCCTTCAGCGTCATCGAGCGTGTTTTGCTTTTTTTCTCTAACCGCAGCAGGTCTGTATCATTGTTATAATACCGAATGCGGAATTTAGACCGGGGATCTGTACCGGAAATATTTTCCTCAAGGCAGGTATCCCAATCGTCATCAAAGTAAAGGCTGCGAATGAAATAGGTGCCGTTTTCCCCTGCGTGAATATCCCTTTGCATAACGCCGGCAGCGCGGATCATCAGGATTTGCTCCTGCTGGGTATTAATCAGATATTTATATTCGTGTCTGTACCTATTCACCCACTACCTCCGCAATATGCGCATTGCCCGCAACCTTGTAGGTGCCTAACACGCCTTTTCCGTACATTTGGCATTTGTCGATATACAACTCAGCCGCGCAGGAGAATGCGTACCCACCGGCAACAACAGAGTGGTTGCCGTCATAGATTTCGATGTTCCCCTTTGATACTTTTCCGGATTTGCTGGTATATAGACCGTGGCGTTCACTTTGCACCTGCAAGGAATCGCAGGTTACCACAATTCCGTCATTGCCCTGCAAACCGTCTTGCTTGGCTTGGACAAAAACATTTCCCCCTAAGATTTTGAGAACATCCTTGGTGTGAACCCCGTCTTGATAATACCCGATTATGTTCAAAGCGCCGGAGCCGTTGATTGTCAGATCACATTCACTGTAAATACAGGCATCCGCCGTGCTGTCATTGGAATAAAAAGGGTTATCCGTAAAGGCGTTTGTTGTTCCTTCCTGCAAGGAAATGATTACCTTTCCTGCGGAAAGAACCTGCAGCGCAGGTCCGGAAGTAGAACGAATGTCTACATTGGAAAGAATCAAATGTACCAATTGGTCCTGGGCATCAATTTCAATTCTGCCATCAAGAGCTCCGGACAACACATAGCTTCCTGCCTCGGTAATTTTGCAGATAGAATCTACTTGCTTCAAATCCATCATTACAGAGGATTGTTCGGCTACGACGGTATCTAATGTTGTAATGGCTATCTGTGGAGTATAAGATACGCTGGTATTCGTAGCAGATGACGGTGCGTCTGTGTTGCAACAGACAAGAATAATCAGGGTTAAAACCATGCCACTTATGCAGAGCAGGATTTTATTCTGATGTAATATTTTTTTCAAAAACTGCATTTACACAGGCACCTCCTTCCGAAAGGGTTATTTGGATCTCCGGGCTGACACTGTTTACAGAGCCTTCCCAACCTACAAAGCGATACCCCTCAGAAGCAACCGCTTTGATTGTAATGGGGTAATCGGTGTAATACTGGCCGGACCATTGTCCCTTTGTCAGATCCGGTTGGGTGGTGTTTAGATACACCGTACCACCTTGTGAAACATTTTGGCTCAGGGTAACCGTCTCCAGTGTACCGGTCAACCCAAATTCCTCAGCAAGATACGGAACAATGTAGCTGGCCCGTTCGTTGAAAAATGTTTTGTAATAATCGATGTTGCGGGTTCCGCCGTTGCCGGGCAGATAGTCTTTTGTATCTTCCCCGTAAGCGCTGATGGCTGCCAGCACATTTTCCGGGCGGAAATTGGTATTGACCATATCCATAAAGGTCAGTACGAATTGCTTTTGGAATTGGGGATTTTTCTTTAATGCAACATATATCCTTTGCCGATTAATGGGCAAATTACCCGTATATCGGGGCATGGTGGAAAAGCTGTTTTTCTCTGCCTGTTTTTGGTAGCCCCACATAGAGGCATCGCCCCATTCCATTGCGTCCAGATCGTATAAGCAAAAACGCCATTTGCCATCTTCGTAAGGGCGGTTTGTCTTTGTGCGGGAGCGCCACCAAACAGCGTTTTTGGTCTCGGTAAAATCCAGGTTATCGATGTAGATATTAAAGCACATATAATCCATATAGCTTTGGATATCTACTTTTTCACAAAAGGCAGCAAAGGCATCGTCGTCTGTGAAATCATTGTCGTCGATATAATCGTAGAGCTCCAGGCGAAGTTCCTCATCGCCGCTTTTGCCTTCTTCCAGTTGTCCTGCTTTTATCACAACAAGATTTCCCGGATTTACACCGTAGTGGGCATAAAAGTATTGATCGTCATATTTTTCTAAGATATTGGCATTATACCAAAATTCGCCATTGAGAAAAACGGCAACCCTTTGATTGTTTTGGGTACTGATGCTTCGATCCGGCACCAGCATCTGGCAAATAGAATTGGCATAGCCACCCCGAAGCGCCAAACGACTGCTTTCTAAATTGGGGAAGATGTTTTCATCAAACACATCACTGCCGGCATATTCTTTTCGGGCATAGAGAGAAAAACTCTTCAGCGCCCGGTTTCGGGAAGATCCACCGGTAACACGCAGTCCTATGGGCTGACTGAATGTGAGCGCATCGGAAAAATAGGCCAACTCCGCTTCTTTTTCCCACAAGCGTCCACTTTGTGCAAAATTTGTGGTAGGAGCAGGGTCAACCCGATCTCCCAAATACCATTCATCATATTCTTTTCCGGTCACATAGATGCCTTTTTCGCCCCAAAGGTCTTCCGGGTCGGCAACCAGGGAAACCACTGCGCCTTCCGCATACTGGGGCAAATCAACAAAGTAGGTAGCCGTAACAATCGTACTGCTAAGGCCGTCCGGCGTTATGGCAACGGCCCGGACAATAAAAGCTTTATCCACCGGCGTTTCGTCCGGGGTGTAAGCTTCCCAGTCGGTTACTACCTGCCTGCAATTCTTCCATTGATTGGGTTCGGAACTGCGGTCATATACACGAATTGGTTGGGTGTATCTGTTCGAATCTGCGGTGGGCGTACTGCCGTCCAGGGTGTAATAAACGGTTGCATTGCCATTTGTTTGGATTTGCAGTTCAAATTCTGTGTCGTAAAAGCCACTGGGATGGGAAAAGGCAGGTGTTTCCTCCCATAAATATATCCCATCGTCGTTTGAATGCCCCGCAGTTTCCGTGCCTCGGACCCAGTTTTTACCGCCGTCGCTGTGCCTGCAGTAGGAATAATCCGGTTTCAGAGAATCGGTGGTAACGCTATCAATCCTATGCCCTTGGGAATCCGACAGAGTAATGGTTTCGCCGCCGTTTTTGCTTATGTTGAATGTATTGCCGCCCAGCGGTATCAGCAAAAAGCCTCCTGCCGGTATGGTGGTGGCAGGAATTTCATATTTTTTTAAGTTATCATCATCACTTAAATAAAGGCGGTAAACAGAGCATTCTAATGCTCCGGTATTGTAAAGCTCAATATAATCGCCTGCAGGTGTTATCTCTTGGTTGGAAGAACCAATCTCGTTAATTCGAATATTTCTTGTTCCGGAAAGTCCGTAATAAAGGATGCCGATGCTTGCTGCGCAAAGGACGCTGAACAAAAGAAAAAGAATAGAAATTTTTCTCTTTGATAAGGGCAAATATCCAGTATTTTTGTTTAAGCTTTTCAGCAGAGCAAGGCGGATTACCCAGCCTGTAATAAGCCCTATTGCCAGCCTTACTATAAAAGAAATGGGAAAATAATCTATATGCTGGTAGCTCAGATCCAATTCCCAAATGCGCTTTACGGTAGATAAAAAATTCCAGCGCCCCCAGAAGTATTTGTGGAGGATCATATAGGCGGCAATATGGATCGCTGCGGTGATGCCTGCGATGAGAAGCTTTGTTCCAATGCGCAGTTGTTTCGTGGAGAAAACATATTTATCCGACCAGGCAATCAGGAATGTGGCAATTACAGGGATGAAGTGTAAAATCGCCAGGATCGGTATGTCTGCAAAGTGTAAAAAATGACTCATTTTCGTCCTCCGGGACAGAGTTAGGTTGTATGATTTTGTTTCTCTGATTGATACAGGGCAAAGCAACCCTATGAATTTCGACAATTCTCCATTCATCATAACACGCTATCCCGGAAAAGTAAAGACGCGTTGTCACGAAGGGCAGTAAACCCCATAACACCCACCTCATCGGCAGTGCACCCCCGTAAAAAAACGCTCCTCGTTAGAGGAGCGTTTTTCATCTTAGTCCTTGATATCCCTGTTGGCAGGGTTATTGAGCAGCTTGCCCTTTTCGTCAAATCTGGAGCCGTGGCAAGAGCAATCCCAGCTATGCTCATATTTATTCCATTTCAGCGCACAACCCAAATGGGGACAGCGTTTTGCTGTGGGAATGATAAAATTTGAAAGGGTTTCCAGGCAGTTTACGGCAAGCTGTGGCTTTAAGATATTTCTTGAGGGGTCAAAAATGTGGGCATAGTCGTTTTCTCTGCCCTTCACCATATCGGTTAAAACCATAGACGCCACCATAGCCGAAGTCATTCCCCATTTGTGAAAGCCGGAGGCAACCAGCAAGCCCGGGGTGTTCTTGGAATATTGGCCGATGAGAGGAATGTTATCCAGGCTCATACAGTCCTGGGTTGCCCATTTGTATTTTATTTTACTGTTGGGATAATATTTTTCCTGAAACCGTATCAGTTCCTCCCAGTTCCCACAGGGCTTTCCGGTTCTGCCGCCGCCACCGCCCAGTAGCAGCAGATCGCCGTAATTGCGAAAGGACAAGCCGCCCTCTGCCTCGTCAACATACATACCGCCCACATTTTGGGCATTTTCCAGGGCAATCACATAACTGCGGTATTGATAAAGCTTCAGAAAATAAAAGCCGTGCTTATTGATAAAGGGGAAATGGGTTGCCACAATGATTTTTTCTGCGGTTATCCTGCCGCCGTCATAGTAAGCGGTGTTGCCCTCAACTTCTAAAATCCTTGTGTTTTCATAAATGTCCAAATCCTTTACGATATGCTTTATGAATTTCAAGGGATGAAACTCCGCCTGGTCACGAAGACCCACCAACGCCGCAACCGGAAAGGGCAGATTAGAGTGCGTTTCAAATTCTGCATCTGCTCCCAGCTTTTTTAGCGCATTGTATTCCCTTTCTATTTTTGCCTTATCGCTTCGGGAATAGGTGTAGGCGGTGGCTTTTGTGAAATCGCAATCTGCCGCTTTTGCAATTTTTTCATACTCTTTTATGGCTTTTTGATTGGCGTCAAAATATTTTTGTGCCACCTCTAACCCTGACTTTTCAATAAAGTCCCCATAGATTGCGCCGTGTAACGCGGTGATTTTGGCAGTGGTGCTTCCGGTTGTGCCGGAGGCGATTTTGTTGCTTTCTGCAACAATGCAGTCAATCCCCGCCTGATGCAAATAATATCCGCAAAGCAGACCGCATATGCCGCCACCGATAATCAGCACATCGGTTTTTCTATCGCCCTTCAAAGAATCGAAGCAGGGCAAGCTTGTCTTGCTGTTCCAAATAGATTTTTCCATAGGCTTATTATTCGCAAAATCAAAGAAGTTATACCGCTTTTTCTTGCAATTTTCCGGGTAATATGCTAATCTCATACCATCCGTACCCAAAAAACAAATCGTGGAGGTAACCTATGAAGAAAAAGCAATTATGGCAGGCAGTAAAATTCACCCTGTTTTCCATTTCTGCCGGCATCATTCAAATCGGCTCCTTTGCCCTGCTGGAAATTTTCATTCAGGACTATTGGATTGCCTATCTGGTATCGCTGATTCTTTCTATCCTTTGGAACTTCACCCTAAACCGCAGATACACCTTCCAGTCGGCGGCCAATGTGCCGGTGGCAATGGCAAAGGTATTTGCCTTTTATCTGGTGTTCACCCCGGTGTCCACCTGGCTTGGCAGTGTGGCAGAGGGCAAGGGCGTCAATGATTTTATTATTTTAATCGTCACAATGCTTTCTAACTTCGTTTTGGAATTTCTGTTCTGTAAATTCGTGGTCTACCGAGGCCAGGAAGACACCCTGCAAGACAAAACCCCGGCTTAGCCGGGGTTTTTCCCTGTTTCTTGAAAATTTACAAACTTTCCTCTTTCCTTTTTATGCCCTATGTGCTATAATCTACTGTATGCGAAAAAAATTGTCGGAGGTATTCCCGTGAATTCTAATCCCTTTACCGGAGGCAAACGAAACCTGCCGGTCCGGTGTCTGACCTGGTTTTTATACTGGTTTTTGACCATTCTGTTTTTTGAAACCCATCTGCACCTTTCGGCCTTCTCCACGATGACCGTAAAGTATTTCTATGTGGTGGGCTTCTCCATCCCCATTGCGTTGCTTTTGACCTTTGTGCTGTCCTTCATTCCCAGAAAGGGTGCTTATTGGACAGCCTTCGGTCTGACCATCGCCCTGGCCATTCTCTACGGCAGCCAGTTGGTGTACCATTATGTGTTCGGCAGTCTGTATTCTTTGTCCTTAGCCGGAGAGGGCGGCGCTGCCATCACCTCCTTCTGGAAAGAGACCCTGCAGACAATGGTGGATCACCTGCCTCAGCTGCTTCTGCTGTTTTTGCCGGCGCTGCTGCTAATTGTAATCCGGCGGTTTTTCTCCCGTTGGTTTGCGCCGCTAAACTATGTTTGGTGGATTATCATCGTGTGCCTGCTGGCATTTGTGTCCTTAGTCAATGCCGCCACCTTGAAAATCGGCGGTAAGGGCTACTTCTCTACTTACTATTTCTACTACAACGGCAACACCACCACTGACCAGGCAGCAGAGAACTTCGGTCTGCTCACGGCCATGCGTTTGGAGCTTGCAGGCCGG
>JAZOME010000011.1:0-2878 GCA_045653685.1 Faecousia sp. | reverse complement strand
AATCAGTTTGCCCATCGTCTGGCAAGCGATCTTACAGACTTGGGCTACAGCGTCTACTTTAATCCCAACGAGGAGCGAAGCGACAGCTTCCCCGACCGACTAAAAAACGCTGTACGCACCTGCAAGGACTTTATTTTGGTACTGTCCCCTCACTGCATGGAACGGCTGCAGCGGGATGACGAAGTAGATTGGGTACGGGAAGAGCTGCTGACCGCACGGGAAAACGGAAAAAATATCATTCCGGTTTTGGTAGACGGTGCGAAAATGCCGGCCGGACCTGAAGAAATGCCGGAGAAGCTGCGGTTCCTTCCCTATGTAGATGCCGTCAAGCTGCCGGACGAGTATAAAAGCTCCCCCTTTTCCTCTCTGCTGGGAGGGCTTCTTTCCAAGCAGGATGGTCTTGACAGCTATAAGGACGCCTTTAACAGCAACCCTAATTACCGCGTTAACGATGTATTCGATGAGCTTTTGTGCAGGGCCAACACAGGCGCTGTAGAGGCAATGTATGAGCTGGGCATGATGTACTATTACGGCGTTACCTCTGCGCAGGGACAGTCGAAATGGGATTTTGAACAGGCAGTCTATTGGCTGCGGAAGGTGTCGGAGGCAGATCACCCACTGCGTTATCACGCAGATAATATTCTCGCCCGTATGTATTACAACGGAACGGTTCCCAGAGAGCCTCAATCTTATGAAAAAGCATTGGAATACATAGAGCGTGCAGCAGAACACAACGGTTATGCCAAGGCACAAAAGGCATATCATTTACGGATCGGCCTTGGCTGCGAATTCGACTTTCAGAAGACCCTGGACTTTTTTAAGGACGGGCTCGGCAACGGCGATGTTATGATGGCAATGGGGCTTGCAGATTTCTATATCAAGTATGGAAGGTATTCCGAAGCCATGGAGGTCTATGACTCTATGGACAACCTGACCCCGGAGATCAGCTACCGAATCGGACTGCTCTACCGCGACGGCGTGCTGTCTGATCCCCCGAAGCCCGATTATATGCAGGCTGCCTATTATTTACGCAATGCGGCAGATGAGAATCATATCATGGCCGCCTATGAATACGGAATGCTTTGCTTCCGCCCTACCGGAAGGTTTCGCAAAGATTTCCGCAATGCACAAAAGTATTTGACCCAGGCAGCAGATGGCGGCATGGCGGAAGCACAGTACGTTTTGGGCTTTATGTATAAGTCCGGTCATGTAACAAAAGATCTTGGCAAGGCAGTGGAGTATCTGGAAAGAGCGAAAGCGCAGGGACACTCTTTTTCTGCCATGGAGTTGGCCTCGCTTTATCAACAGCCTGAGGTGCAAAATTATCAGCGAGCCTACGAGTGTGCAAAGGTTGCGGCAGAGCACGGCCTTGCAGAGGGCGAATTCATTTTGGCAAATCTGTTGTTCTTTGGCCGTGGCTGTGAGCCGAATATCGACAAGGCATATGAGCTTTACACAAAAGCCTACACACACGGTATCCACTATGCGGCAGTGATGATGGAGCGGATCAAAGAACTGACGGGTCAGGAATGAACGAAATGTAACTATGCCCGGGGTGGAAGATCATGGAAATCTTAAATTTTTATTAGGATTTTCGACAAAATACGACAAATGGAAAATGCTGTGTTATAATGCCGGAAGAGCGAGATCGCTCAATACGAGGATTCGAGGTCTCACATGAAAGAATTTTTCGGCATTGGCGGATACACCCGGCCGGTGGAGGGCTTTTTGTCGTGGCAGCATCTGCTGTTTGCCACCGTCCTGATGGCACTTATGGTAGGCTGCGCTGTGTGGCTGGGCAAGCAGAATAAGGACGCAAACACTAAAATAAAAAACCGGGTCTTAATATGGACGGCCATCCTCATTGACGGATTTGAGCTGTTTAAAATCTTCATGCTTTGCTATAAGCAGCAAAGCTTCAGCCCCTGGCTTCACAACCTGCCCCTGTTTTTGTGCAGCATTCAGCTTCTGGCCATTCCGCTGGCGGCATTCTCCCGGGGACAGGTGAAGGAGGCGGCGCTGGATTTTGTGTGCATCTTTGGAATTGCAGGAGCGGTTCTTGGGGTGTACGGCGCCGGTCAGAATTATAACGCCTATCCTGTCCTTGCCTTTGAAAATGTGGTTTCCGGTATTACCCACTCCCTGTCAGGCTTTGCATCTCTTTATATTATGATCTCCGGTATGTCCAGCCTGAAGAGAAAGAATGTCCTGCCCACCGTGGCGATCCTTCTGGCATTCTGCGTTATGGCGTACATTGCAAATGTGCTGATCGACTACAATTATATGTTCCTGATGCAGGGTGACGGAACACCCTATGATATCCTGTACAATCTGGTAGGCGGTCATCCTGTGCTGTACCCCGTGGGCGTGGTGGCGCTGTTTATTGTCTATCTTTCCGGGTTCTATGGAGTCCGCTTTCTGGTGGACAAACGAAAAGAAGCAGCACCTGCGGCCCAGTCCTTGTAATATCCTTAAAAAAGCGGCGAGAGGAAGCTCTCGCCGTTTTTGCGTTTGTTACAAGAAAATGGAAGGGTTGCCGAAAACAAACATTTATATTTCGTCCAAATGTGGCAAAGCTATGGTTGCGGAAAGAAAATGCTTTCTCCGGAAAGTGTTTGCCTTTCCGAAGAAAGCAAAAAGGAGAGAACGAAAATGAGCAACAAGAATAACAACCAGATCAACATCCCCCAGGCTCGGGAGGCTATGGACCGTTTTAAGATGCAGGCTGCCCAGGAGGTCGGTGTGAACCTGACCAACGGCTACAACGGTCACCTGACTACCCGTGAGGCCGGCTCCGTCGGCGGCCAGATGGTCAAGAACAATTGTCCCGTACGAACTATGAAATTTGACCGTCATAACCGTATTGCAATGGGCCATA
>JAZOME010000010.1:0-1967 GCA_045653685.1 Faecousia sp. | reverse complement strand
CCAGCGCCAAAGCTCAACCCCTCCAGCACCGAGGCGGTAATGCCCTCAATGTTGTCGGTGGTGTGGTTGGGCTGCAGCCGGCAGGACAGCGTCCCCGGCAAGCCGATGGTGGTGTTACAGTGGGCAGTCACCGGCATTTTCGCCCCGGCGTAAATCAGGTCCAGATTGCTCATCAGCTTGCAAACAGCCGCCACCATCTCCGAGGTCAGCCCCCGGCGCAGACGCTGAATGTCGGGCAATGTGGTAGTCTCCGCCAGCAGATACTCTCTGAGCTGTGCCACGGTCCAGCCCTTGATTTTCTCATATTCCCGGCGGTTCACATCGTCAATAATCAGCCGGGTCACCTCGTCCTGCTCATAGGGCACAACCGGGTTTTCATACAAATCCTGCAAAGTAATCCCAGCCAGAACCACCTTGGCCGCCACCCGTTCCTGTGCGGATTCTGCCGCCAAAAATGCCAGCTTATCCCCAGTTTTTTCCTCATTGGCCTTCGCCAAGACCTGCTTCAAATCCTTGAAAATATAGGTCTTTCCCAAAAGTGTGGTTTTTAATTTCACCTTGCCACTCCTTCCAAAATTCGTTTCACCATAAAGTCTGCCACCTCTGCCGGATTGTCCTTACAGCAGGGGTCCTCCAGAATTTTCTGGGCAAGCTCCTGCTGCTTGTATTGCACCAGCCGTGGGTCAATCCCAGCCTCCTGCAGCGTTCCCGGCAGCGCCAACTGCTTCCGCAGCCGGATCAGTCCGTTTTTCAAATTCCGCACCGCCACCGTATCCGCCGTTCCAAAAAATCCGGCGCTACGGGCAAGCTGCCCGTACCTCTCCGGACAGAAATTGGCGTTACACTCCACCACCCAGGGCAGCAGTATCGCACAAAGCCGCCCGTGGGACAGATGAAATTCTCCCCCCAGCACATGGGCCATAGCGTGACACAGCCCCAGTCCAGCCTGAGAAAAGGCAATGCCTGCCATACAGGAGGCCATATGCAAATCTCTGCGCACTGTCTTATCCCCGGAAAAGCTGGCAGGCAAATGGGCATAGGCCAGAGAAAAGGCCTCCCTAGACATCGCCTGAGACACCAAGCTCGCCCCCCTTGCCACATAGCTTTCCAAAGCGTGGGCCAGCACATCAAAGCCAGTATCCGCAATCAGCCCCTTTGGCAAATTCTCCAGCAGTGCCTCCTCCAAAATCGCCACATCGGGATACAGCTTTTCCGACACCACCGGATGCTTCACCCCTTGGTGGGTGAGCACCGCAAAATTTGTCACCTCCGAGCCGGACCCGGAGGTGGTGGGAAGCGCCACCAGAGAGGGTCTTTTCCCGGAAAAATGCACCATAGCCTTGGCAAGGTCTATGGCTGACCCTCCTCCCAGCGCCACCACCGTATCCGGGTCAAACTCCTGCAAAAGCTTCGTTCCCTCCGCCGCCAGCTCCACCGTAGGGTCAGGAAACACCTTGTCAAACACCCGGCTTTCCGGATTCTTTGCTGCCTGCAGAACCAGGTCTGTCCACCCGTTCTGCACAAAATAGGGGTCTGCCACCAGCAGTAACCTTCTGATTCCCATTTCCCCCAAATAAGAAAGGCTGTCCGCCCCGGACACAATCTGTGTCCTTACCGTAAATCGCTCCAAAAAACCACCTCTAAAGCCAGTATCTCCCGGCATTTTCAAAATATGCAAACCCATAAAAATGCAAAATTACGGTATCGTCTTCCCTTTTTCCCCCAACTCTGCTATAATAGTTGTCAAATCCTTACTGCCACCGAGGTTACGATATGCTGATTAAAAATCAAATCTACGAAGCCACCGTCACCGACTATACCGCCCAGGGGCAGGGCATTGCCAAAATTGAAGGCTGTGCCGTTTTTATCCCCAATGCCATTTACGGTGAGCGCCTTCGTGTAAAAATTGAAAAGGCCCAGAAAACCTGGGCCTTGGGAAAAATTACGGAAATACTCCAAAAATCCCC
>JAZOME010000009.1:0-26328 GCA_045653685.1 Faecousia sp. | reverse complement strand
GAACACAGAAGTTAAGCACATCTGCGCCGACAATACTTGGCGGGCGACTGCCCGGGAAGATAGGTAATGCCAACATTATTATAGCCTCCACCATCCGGTGGAGGTTTTTTAATTTGTAAATATCTGACAGGATGGAACAAGCGCTCCCATCGCTCCCCCGGGAAGATTGGTAAAGCGTACATAAAAAGCTCCATCTGAGAAGATGGAGCTTTTCTTATACGGAAACCAACAGACTATAAAAGAGCGCCACCGATTTATAATCGGTGGCGTTTTATCATTGTTCGTATTTGCCTGATTTTTTTCTGGGTTTACAGATGCTCCAGGCTAGTCCTGTGAACACCACCAGGCAGGCTAAGCTGATTTTCCATCCCAAGGAAAACGCTGGGTTATGGTATTCAAAACGAATGTTATGCTGCCCCTTGGATAGCAGTAGGCCTACCATAGCGTCTCCGATTTCAACAATCTGAGCCTCGTTTCCGTCTACATATGCCTTCCAATTTCCGTTTTGAGGGATAGAAGTATATAGGACACCGTTTCTGTTGCAGGTGATATTGCTCTGAACCTTCGTATTTGAAAACTCAGTGAGTGTTAAGGTGGATGCGTTTAAAACATCATAACCTTTCCAAAAGGTTTCCTGGTTCAGCACACCGCACTGAAGCCGGAGTGTGCCCCGTTCGTCAGCCTTGCAGGTTAGATGAACCTCAATGATATCACCCGGCACAACCTGGCACACAGACAGAGATTGCGGCACGCTATAGGTTTCGTTGTATAGTTCCGTTCCGTTTTTCCAGAAGGAAAATTTATTCTTCTTGGACAAGTCCAGGTCAATGCAGACAAGACCTTCCTGATTTGCAATATACTTATAAATAATAGTGCCACCAGAGGCTTTCTCTGTATAATAGGCGCAATAGCCTCGTTTGTTTTGTGTGGTGATAGAAACCGAGGTGCCGGAGATGGAAAGATCTTTTCCTTCGATAAAGCTCCAAACATCCTCTTGGATACCGGTTGCGGCAGAAAATAGCTCGTTCTGGAACTTTAGGGTATCTCCGGGTATGCTGAAATCCACATCAATTAACTGATTTTCAGCGAGGAAACCCAGGGGTAGATATGCCTTGTTTTTTAGTAAATACACATCGCCAAAGTGTTGGACTTCCTCAAAACAGGCATTTTCTTCTACTTTACCCTGACGCTCCAGCATATATTTTAAGTTTAGGAACAAATTGGAAACAGGGGAGCTTTCCTCGAAGCAGTACCGATTATAGGACTCTTTGGCGCCATAGCCCAGCGCTTTCAGGAATTTAGTGGTACTAACATTTGCAGAGCTTGTAAAGGTGGAAATACCGTTGTAGCCGTTCAAAGCACCGTCATTAAGCGTTTGAGAATGGGTGACCTCTGTGCGATAGAACAGTGTATCCACCTCCTGCTGCTGCATATAATCCAGGATATTTTCAGTATAAACCAGCCCTCGGGGATAATTGGAAACGCTTGTGCCGGTAAAACATACACCAAAATTCACCAAATTCAGCGCCAGCTCCATAAACAGAACGCCCAACAAAAGCCCACTGGATAATTTCCTGTTCGCCTTTCGTTCCTCAAAGAACTCCTTTTTCTCACTCTTGGATGCATTCTTGCCAGGGTATTTTATAAGGTGAGGGTAGATGAGAATGGAAAGGTACAGCAACAGAAAAACACCGTTATAAGCCCAGTAAACCACATTAGACCAATCGCTGTAGCAGAAAGCAATGCCAATGGCGAAAACCCCGGCGACAATGATTTGCCACAACCGGAAACGATTTCGGAGCAGATATGCCCGATAGGCCATATACAGCATCACAAAGCTGAACAGGAAGCTGAACCGATAGGGGATCATATTGGTAAAGTGGAAGCCGTGCCAAATATAATCCAATTGACGAATGAGAAAGCTTAAAATAAAAAACAGAAGCAGAAAAACACTGCACAGCTTGTCCCGAAGTCTCACCTGCTTGCAGGTCAGGAATAAAAATGCCAGAATTGTAGTAATAACGCCGCAGTAAAGGTTCGGCAATCCTTCCTTGAAGCTGGGCTCAATGGAACCGTTCATATTGCCGGCTACCTGACGCATAGCATCCAAAAGCCCTTTCCAGGTGTTTTCGTCGGCAATATTCAGCTTGAAGCCCACAGGGAATTTATTTACGCTGGAATAAGTGGTCTGCAGTGCGGCATAGGCCGGCAGCTCCAATATGGCGGTCATGCCGATTGCCATGGCAGAGAATAGCGCAATTCTTCCTAAGTCGCAGAAGAATTTTTTGAAACCGCCCCAACGGCAGATTTCGTAGCAGAAAAAGATTAACGCCACAAAAATGCAGGTAAACAGACCGATATAATAGTTGGACCATACGGACAGGAACAGGGAAACAGTGTATAGAAGAAACTTTTTGTCCCGAAGCAGTGACACAGTTCCTAAAGCCACCAGGGGCAGCAGCGCAAAGGTGTCCAGCCACATCACATTCCACTGATAGCCCATTGCCCAGGCGCACAGTGCGTAGAATGCACCAAACAGCACAATAGAAATATCGTTTTTCTTAAAAATTTTCTTTAGGAAAATAGCGAAGAACATTCCGGCGAAGCCTAATTTAATAGGCATAAGCAGGGAAAAGTACTCCAAAAGCCAACCCTCCGGCACCAGTATGCTCAGCAAGTTCAAAGGTGATGCAAGGTAGTAGGAGATAAGACCCAGATAATCCATACCCATGCCCACATTCCAACTGTAAAGCAGACTGTCTCCACTGAGCAGTGCTCTGCGAAAAGCTACAAAGAAGGGGTAATATTGGTGGTACATATCGGAATATAGCATAGAGACCTTGCCAAATGGCTCAAAACCTCTAATAATCATAACCAGGAACATCCCAATCATTGGCGCTAAAAAAGCCAGCAGGGTATAGTTCCATTTTATCTTGTTTTGTTGGGGAAGCTTCATAGTATCCTCCTGAAAATCAACTATCTTATAGTGTACCACAATTTTCTAAAAGGGTAAAGACGAAAACAAAAAAATAAAGAATAAATCTGTAAAACTTTGAATAGTAAAAAAGGTCTGCTGCAAATAGCAACAGACCTTTTTGTCGTAGGATTATAGAATTAAGCAAATCAGCCCGGTTGCGCCTTCGTTGACAATTTTTGTCAGGCTTCCACGGAACTTTTCTCGGACATCCTCCGGCGTGCGCACCAACTTGGAGGTTAGCCCCTCCTGGATCATCGCATAAACAGACTTGCCAAAAATATTGCTCTGCCAAAGCTTTTCCGGCTCTTCACCGCTTAAGTATGCAATCAGGTCCTGAGACTGCTTTTCGTCGCCTACCATTGGGTTGATTTCTGTGTCAATATCTACCTTTATCATATGTATAGAGGGAGCACCGGCTTTTAGCTTCACTCCGAAAGCTCCGTTTTTGCGTAAAATTTCTGGGGTTTCCAGCTTCATTTCCTCGGCTGTGGGCATAACGATGCCATATCCTGTGGCTTTTACAGATGCCAATGCGTCAGAAATCTTATCATATTCTTTTTTGATATCCGATAACTGGGTGAGCAGAGATAGTAGCTGGGCATCGTTTTCGATGCACATTCCGGTGCGACTGCTCAATATCTCATAAAACAGCTTTTCGGGGAAATTTAATGAGCAAATAACCGTGCCACTGCCCAAATCAATTTTTCTAAGAGAAAAATCCAACACCTGCTCTAATTGCGTCAGTTGTGCCAATGTGGGCTGAGCCTGTGCCAGCGTTGTGATTTCCTCTGCGCGCTGCAATAGTGCCTGATATAATGAGGATTTTACCGGATGCTCCGGCTCCAACGCATCCATCCACCGGGGTAAATGTACCTGAAGCTGCCGCATAGGGAAGGCGTATAGAAGCTGCTGCAGCAGGTCGCAGATATCCTCTGCGGTAAGTGCCTGACAGTCAGCAATGGCCACCTGAACGCCGTATTCCTTTGATAACTGTTCCTTTAGAGAAATAGCGCCTTCCGAGCCGGGTTTTTGGCTGTTGATTACCACCAAAAATGGCTTGCCGGTGGCCTTCATATCCCAAATAGCCTGACGCTCTGCATCCACATAGTCCCTTCTGGGGATATCCGTAATGGTGCCGTCGGTGGTCACCACAAAACCCACGGAGCAGTGCTCCTCCATAACCTTTTTTGTGCCCAGCTCTGCGGCCTCGGTCATAGGAATGGGGTAATCGTACCAGGGAGTTGTGACCATTCGCGGCACGCCGTCCTCATCGGCTCCCACTGCACCGTCAATCATATATCCCACAGTGTCAATCATTCGCACCCGAAACTCAGCAGTGCCGTCCGGTGAGATTTCCACCGCCTCTTCCGGGACAAATTTGGGTTCACTGGTCATAATGGTTTTTCCGGAACCGCTTTGGGGCAGCTCATCCTTTGCCCGTTCTCTGCGGTATAGCTCTTCAATGCCCGGAATTACCAATTCCTCCATAATCCGTTTAATCAGTGTGGACTTTCCGGTGCGAACAGGTCGAACAATTCCAATATAAATATTGCCTCCTGTTCGTGCGGCGATGTCAGCGTAAATGTTTTCCATAGCCAGCCTCCTTTTGCGGTTTGGTTCAATGTATGTCCACTCAGGAAAGAATAGAACTTTCTTGGAAAAATCCTTCGTTTTTTACAAAATAACATTTGACAAATGACATAAAACCCTTTATAATATCTAGGCACGACTATGAAGAGGGGGATACTATGCGACTGGAGCTGAGAGGAATTATTCACGAGCCCGGTGCTTCTGTGTCCTTTGAACATAGCGTAGATCTGAGCGACCTTCAGTATGGAACAAGCTACCCGGTAACGGAGCCGGTTCATATTCAGGGCACTGTGCGAAACACCGCCGATGTGCTGATTATGAAAGGCTGCATTACCACGTGCCTGCACGGCGTATGTGACCGTTGCACTGCGGAATTTACTCAGGATGTAGAAATTCCGGTGGATGTGGTATTGGTGGAAGAGCTGTCCAATGAAGACAGTGAGGATGAATGGGTGTTTCCCTTGGAGGCAGGCACTGCGGATTTAGAGGAAATTGTGCGGACGGTGTTCGTGCTGAACCTGAGTCCGAAAATGCTTTGCAAGCCGGATTGTAAAGGTCTGTGTTGCGGTTGCGGCAAAAACCTGAATGAAGAGGCTTGTGTCTGCCAAAAAGAAATAGACCCCCGTTTTGCTGCTTTACGGCAGCTTCTCGATAAGTAAGTAAAAGAAATGCTGTCAAAGCAGTTTGACCAAGGAGGTGTCATCCATGGCTGTCCCTAAGTGTAAAGTTTCTAAGGCTCGTCGCGACACTCGTCGCAGCGCTAACTCCAAGCTGTCTGCTCCCAATGTAACAGTTTGTTCCAAGTGTGGTGAGCCCGTTATGCCCCACAGAGCTTGCAAGGCTTGTGGTAACTACAATGGTCGTCAGGTTCTGGCTGCCAAGGCTGACTAAGGCAGGAAAAGCGTAAGCACAGAGGAAGGCATACTGCCTTCCTCTTTTTCCTTTTTGTAGATTTCTATCTGCATTTATTTTACAAAAAATTTTCATTTCCAATGGGTTTCCCATTGATTTACTTGCCTTTTTATGGCATAATAATTAGAAAGGTTTTTGGAAAGGAGCGAGCGTTATGGCAAAGCCTTTGGTTGCCATTGTTGGCAGACCCAATGTGGGTAAGTCTATGCTTTTTAATAAGCTCACAGGCCAGCGCACCTCAATTGTGGAAGATACGCCCGGTGTCACTCGAGACCGTATTTACGGAGACTGCGAGTGGTGCAACCGGCAGTTTTCCTTGGTGGATACTGGTGGTATTGAACCGGGTACAGACAGCGATATGCTGAAGTTTATGCGCCGCCAGGCAGAAATCGGCATTGAATTGGCAGATTGTATTGTGATGGTTGCGGATGTGCGCACCGGCGTTACGGCTGCGGATGTGGATGTTGCTACAATGCTTCGCAAATCCGGAAAGCCTGTGGCACTGGCGGTGAATAAGTGCGATTCTGTAGGTCCTGTGAACCCGGATGTGTATGAGTTTTACAGCCTTGGTATTGGAGACTTGTTTGAGGTCTCCGCAGTGCACGGCCATGGTACCGGCGATTTGCTGGACTGGTGTTTGGAGAATATTCCGGCAGAAGAGGTCAGCGAGGAAGAAGACGACATCATTAAGGTTGCTATTGTGGGTAAACCCAATGTAGGTAAGTCCAGCCTGCTGAACCGGATTTTGGGGGAGGAGCGAGTCATTGTCTCCAACATTGCCGGCACTACCCGGGATGCCATCGACTCTGAGTTTGAAAACGAAACCGGAAAGTACTGCTTTATTGACACAGCCGGTATGCGTCGCAAGAGCAAGGTAGACGATATGATTGAGCGCTATTCCAATATGCGTACAATCAACGCCATTGAGCGTGCAGATGTGTGTCTTGTTTTGGTGGATGCCAACGAGGGCGTGACCGAGCAGGATACGAAAATTGCCGGCCTTGTCCACGAGGCAGGTAAAGCAGCTATCATTGTGGTGAACAAATGGGATGCAGTGGAGGACAAGGAAACCAACACAATGCGGGATAAGGAAGCGGCTGTTCGTGACGGATTAAGCTATATGACCTATGCTCCGGTGGTGTTCTTGTCTGCGCTGACCGGTCAGCGTGTGGATAAGCTGTTTTCTACCATCCAGGAGGTGCACACCCAAAATACCAGCCGGATTACTACCGGTGCATTGAATAGCGTTTTGGCAGAGGCAACCGCCCGGGTGCAGCCGCCTACGGACAAGGGTCGTCGCCTGAAGATTTACTATATGACCCAGGCCAGCACCAAGCCGCCGCATTTTGTGATTTTCTGTAACGATGCCCGGCTGTTCCACTTCTCCTATCAGCGCTATTTGGAAAACCAAATTCGGGAGGTTTTCGGATTGAAGGGTACTCCTGTTCGGATTACCATTCGCCAAAAGGGTGATAAGGAGGAATAAGCTGTGTGGCTGTTTATAATGATAACCATTGTGGCAGGATACCTTTTGGGCAACCTGAACGGTGCGGTTCTGATTTCTCATTTTTTGGGAGATGATGTCCGTAGCCACGGCAGTGGCAACGCAGGTTTGACAAACTTTATCCGCAGCTACGGCTCCGGCCGTTCCCTGGCAGTAATTGCCATTGATGCAGGAAAAGCGGTTGCCGGCTGTGTGTTGGGCGGACTGCTGCTAAAGTCCTTTCTGGGCCTTCAAGCAGGCTCTGCGCTGGGCGGTGCCGGTGTAATGCTGGGTCACGTTTTTCCGGTGTTTTTAGGCTTCAAAGGCGGCAAGGGCATTCTCAGTGGTCTTTTTATCGCACTGGTGACAGATTGGCGTATTGCGCTGATTATCTTGGCTGTGTTTGTGGTAGCCTATCTGTTAACCCAATATGTTTCTTTCGGTTCTGTGCTGGCGGCGATAGCCTTTTCGGTGAGTTTTCTTGTGCTGCATTGCGGTGAGCCTGTAACGATGTACAGTGGATTTTTTATGGGCCTGCTTGCTGTTGGAATGCATTGGCAGAACATTATCCGCCTGGTAAAAGGCCAGGAGAGAAAGACAAACCTTTTCAAGAAAGACAAAGCGTAAGCTATAGATTTTGGAGTAGATTATGGCAAAGAGAAAGAGAATTAAATCTGATAATTTCACATTTAACATCTATTTCAGCTTAAGTGTGCTGTTTTTGGAAATCGTTTTCCGAGCATCTACGGTGGGACACCTGTTCTCTGTGGGTCTTGTGTACACGATTTTGTTTAGCATAGCCTACGGTTCTTTGGGCTACCTGTTTTCTACTATGTTCAAGAAAACAAAAATCAATCGGATTATTGCCGGTGTGCTTTTGGGTGGTACCACCGTTGCCTATGTGGTGCAGTTTTTGATTTACAAGCAATTTAAGCAGTTTTACGACATCAATACGATGGCCGGCGGTGCCGGAGATGCTCTGACCAGCTACTTTAAGGAGCTGATGGTCCTGATTTTTGTTCAGGGCGGCTTGTTCATTATGATATTGATGTTTGTGCCGTTCGCCTTTTATATGCTGTGTCAGAAGCGTGGCCTGATACCTTTGGTTTCCACTGCTCGCACGCGTATTAAGACGATAGTTTGCTCCGCAGCGATTTTCTTCTTTACAATGCTTCTTGTAATGGCGCACCCCGCTTTGGGCAGTGTGTACCACGAGCAGTATAACTTCCAAACCGCCGTGTCGGAATTTGGATTGATTACCGGACTGCGCCTGGATGTGCAAAGTCATATCTTCGGACAGGATTACGGCTTTGAAAATCCGGATGTACCCATACTCCCTGCAGAAACCCAGGGCACAGAGAACGAAACAGCCGAAACCCAGGAGACTGTGAAGGAATACGGCTACAATATGCTGGATTTGGATTTTGAGGCGCTGAACAAGAAAGCCAATTCCGAGCAGAAGAAGCTGAACGAATATGTGGCGGCACAGACGCCTTCTAAGAAAAATGATTTTACCGGTCTGTTTGCGGGGAAAAACCTGATTTTGATTTCCGCAGAGGCCTTCTCCGCAGAGGTAATTAACCCGGAACTGACGCCCACATTGTACCGCATGGCAAATAAGGGCATTCAGTTTACCGATTATTATCAGCCTGCCAGCGCCGGCACAACCGGCGGTGAGTACCAAAATGTATTCGGGATGCTTCCTACCTCTGGCGGCAAGTCCTTCAAAAACACGGCGGACAACCTGAACTACTTCACTATGGGCAGTCAGCTAGACCGCTTGGGTTACTACGGAAAAGCCTTCCACAACAACTCCTATACCTACTACAGCCGTAATAAAACCCATATAAACCTGGGCTACTCCGACGGCTATATGGGCTACGGCAACGGTATGGAGCAGTATGTGAAAAAAGCTTGGCCTCAGAGCGACTATGAGATGTTCTCCGGCACCTTGCCCACCTATATCGACAAAGAGCACTTCAATGTGTATTATATGACCGTTAGCGGCCATAGCAACTACACCAAGTCCGGAAATTCCATGACCAAGCGCCATTGGGACCGGGTAGCGCATTTGGATTACTCCGATACCATTAAGGGTTATTTGGCCGCCAACCTGGATTTTGAAGATGCGATGACCTATCTGATTTCCGAGCTTGAGGCAAAGGGAATTGCGGATGATACCGTTATCTGCATCTCTACGGACCATTTCCCCTATGGCTTGGATAACGATGCGAAGCTGGGCAATATGCCGTACTTGTCTGAGCTTTACGGCTATGATGTAACCAACTATTTCCAGCGCGACCATTCCCGGCTGATTATTTGGAGTGGCTGTTTGGAGAAGATGGACCCCATTGTGGTGGATACACCCACTTTTGGCTGTGATATTCTGCCCACGCTGTCCAACCTGTTCGGTCTGGAGTATGACTCCCGTCTGATGGTAGGCCGTGATGTGTTCTCGGATGCAATGCCTTTGGTATGGAATGCCAACTACGAGTGGAAGACCGAACTGGGCACTTACTTTGCCACCAAGGGTAAGTTTGTACCTGCTTCAGAGGATACGGTAATCCCTGAGGGCTATGTGGCTTCCATTAAGGCCATTGTGAAAAATAAAATGAAGTACAGCTCCGGAGTTCTCAATACCGACTACTTCCGTCTGTTGTTTGGCTAAGAAAAACTCCCTGAAGGAATCTTTTCCTTCAGGGAGTTTGTTATAAAACAAAAAACGGCACTGCCGAAGCAATGCCGTTATTGCTTGCAGGGAACATCAGACAGCCCGCTCAACCTTGTTAGAACGGAGGCACCTGGTACAAGCGTACACATGGCACGGAGTACCGTTCACAATCGCTTTCACCCGCTTAACATTGGGCTTCCAGGTTCTGTTGGAACGTCTGTGGGAGTGGGAGACCTTAATACCAAAGGTAACACCCTTGCCACAATAATCACACTTCGCCATACACTGCACCTCCAATCCGAAATGTAAACTCAAAGCTACGCCCAAACAGGCGCTTAGATATGATAGCAGAGATTGAAGAAAAAAGCAAGTGTTTTTTTGGAAAAATTTAAGTTTTTTCAAAATATTCTTGCCATTCTAGCTTTGTGTGGCTATAATGATTATAAAATAAGGGGAAAGGATGATGGATATGTACGACATCCACAGCGTTTTGGTTTCAACCTTGGTAGATGAATTTAATTTGGAGGTCTTATTTGCGGCTACAGATTATGA
This sequence comes from Faecousia sp., assembly GCA_045653685.1. Lineage (GTDB taxonomy): Bacteria > Bacillota > Clostridia > Oscillospirales > Oscillospiraceae > Faecousia. Next base: position 16,143 of record JAZOME010000009.1, on the reverse strand, counting down.
TGTGATTCGACTGACCGTAGAAGATGTGGCACGACCCGGACTGCAGCTTGCAGGCTACTATGACCACTTTGAGCCTATGCGCCTGCAGGTAATGGGCAATGTGGAGACCAGCTATTTGAATAAGCTGACGGATACAGAACGGGCAATGACCTTTGACCGTTTGTTTTCTTACAAATCTCCGGCACTGCTGATTGCCCGGGATATTGTTCCGGACCCTCAATGCCTGGAAATGGCGAAGAAGCACGATGTGACTGTGCTTCGCAGTAAGCAGGCCACCAGTACTATTGTTTCCGATATTATTGCCTACTTAAAATCGGCTCTGGCACCTTGTATAACCCGTCACGGCGTGTTGATGGAGGTTTATGGTGAGGGACTTCTGCTGCTTGGTGAAAGCGGTATTGGCAAGAGCGAGGCGGCCATTGAGCTTTTGAAGCGTGGACACCGGCTGATTGCCGATGATGCGGTGGAAATTCACAAGATTTCGGAAAAGGCTCTGGTGGGTAAGGCTCCGGAGTTGATCCGTAACTATGTGGAGCTTCGTGGTATCGGCATTATCAATGTGGCGAAGCTTTTTGGTATGGGTGCTGTCAAGGCAGAGAATGAAATCAATCTGGTTGTAAATATTGTGCCCTGGGACCAACAAAAGGTCTATGACCGTTTGGGCCTGGAGGAGCAGTATATGGATATTTTGGGTGTGCAAATACCTATGAACACCATTCCCATTACCCCCGGCCGTAACCTGGCTGTGATTTTGGAGGTGGCGGCTATGAATAACCGCCAGCGAAAAATGGGCTACAACCCGGCTTTGGAATTTACCCAGCAAATGGACAAGCATTTTGCGGATAACCAGGAGTAACTATGAAGGAATTTATCGTTGGTGCCAACGATGCAGGTCAGCGTCTGGACCGTTTTTTGGCAAAGGCAGTGCCCTTGCTTCCTGCGTCATTAGCCCAAAAATATATTCGCATTAAGCGAATTAAATGCAACGGAGCCCGGATCGACCGGGATACCCGCTTAAATCAGGGAGATGTGCTCCAGCTTTATATCAACGATGAGTTTTTCGATAAGCCTCGGGAGGATAATGCCTATTTGACTGTGGCAACGCCGAAACTAAATATCGTCTATGAAGATGACCAAATTCTTCTTGTGGACAAGCGCCCGGGTTTGGCGGTGCATCCCCACGATGGCGCTGAGTATGGCAGAACCCTCATTGACCATATTCAGGCATACCTATATCAAAAGCGCGAGTGGAGCCCAAGAGGGGAAAATGCGTTTACCCCTGCGCTGTGCAACCGAATTGACCGGAATACCGGTGGTATTGTGATTGCGGCAAAAACTGCCGAGGCGCTGCGGGTTATGAATCAAAAAATTAAGGATAGAGAGCTGGACAAGCGATATTTGGCGATTGTAGAAGGAATGCCGAAGCCGGCAGAGGGATGCCTGAAGGGCTATCTGTTTAAGGATGCTAAAAAAAATCGTGTATTCGTCTCCGATACACCTCAGCCGGGGTCTAAGACCTGTCAAACGAATTATAAAACCCTGGCCAGCCAAAAGGGCCTGTCCCTAGTGGAGTGCGAACTGATTACCGGAAGAACCCACCAAATCCGAGCCCAATTTGCCCACGCAGGACACCCACTGCTGGGTGATGGCAAATACGGCAAGCTGAATAAGCGTTTTGACAGAAACTATCAGGCGCTATATTCTTATAAGCTGACCTTCTGTTTTACCACCGATGCCGGCAGCCTGAATCACCTGAACGGAAAAACCTTCCAGGTTCAGGAAGTGGACTTTGTAACAGAGTATTTTCCCAATTACCAAAAAGGATAGAAAAAAGCCCGGCTTAGCCGGGCTTTCTGTTTATTCAAATACCAATCTACCAAAGCAATCCGGATTATGGAAGGCGCACCGCCGTGCCACCACCTGTTGCCAGCACAGGAAATGGGGCTTGTCTCCGGCGCCGGTACCCTTAAAGAAATTGCCTTTCATTTCATAACCCGGGGCAGGGGAGAAACCGGGGAAGAATACCCGGATAAATTCATAAGGAATGGAATATTCCAGCATCCAACCGTCCGGGGTTTTTGTAACCTGCGGCTCAAATTTCATCTCTTCAGGTATTAACCGCATCAGATGGCTGATACTTGGGCCAAAGCCCAAATACATAGCACCGTTGAAGTTGATTTCAATATTAAAATAGCGCTGGTCACCTGTCATAGGACTGAAGAAAAACTCCAGGCAGCTATCGTCGCTGACTTCGTCCAAAAGCCCAGTGTAATCGGCCTTGTTTTCCTCCTCCACGGCGCACATCCGCACATAAAGGGCTGTGTCATCATAGCAAACCTGCGCTGTTGCAGATACAGGCATAGGCTCTGTTTTGTACCACTTGTCAATGTGGAGCACCGGCACATTGCTCCAGTCACCATTTTTACGGACAATGGTATATGTATCCATAACGACCTCCAAAATATTTTTTATGAGTATATCACACCTTTTTTTAAAAATCAACAAGCCGGACTTTGTATTGCGTGCATAGAAAAATCCTTTCTCTATAAATTTCTGTAGCAGTCTTACGGTTTATGAAAGAAAACATCCCAAATCCTCCCAAATTGCCTTGACTTTTTCTTCCAAAAAGGATAAGATATAACTGTATATTTATGTTCTAGAAATGGGAATTTCCCAATGGGAGGTTTTTTATGCTTGCGATTAAAAATGCAACCTTAGTTATGAAGGACCACCTGATTCCGGAAGCGGTTTTACTTGTGGAAGACGGCGTCATTCTGAATTTTGGAGAAATGCGTTCGACCCCAATCCCTGAAGGCTGTGATGTTTATGATGCTGAAGGCTTGTATGTAGGCCCGGGTTTGGTGGATGTACATATTCACGCTGCAGGTGACCGGTGGTTTTATGACGATGCCCCCTTCGCAGCCGAATTTTCTCTGAAGAACGGCTCTACCACTGTTCTGCCCACCTTGTATTTTAACCAGACAGCAGATAAGCTGGTGGAGCAAATTCGTTATATCCAGGATGCTATGAAAAAGCCGGAATGTGCAAATATCGGCGGCTTTTATATGGAAGCACCTTATATGAATCCGAAATTCGGCGCAGAGCGAGAGAATAATCCCTGGAATAAGCCGGTATGCCGTGAGGATTATCTGCCTGTGGTGGAAGCTGCCGGCGAGGATGTCCGGGTGTGGGTTTTAGCACCTGAGCGTGAGCATATTTTGGACTTTGTCCTGGATTGTAAAAAGACAAATCCCAATGTCCGTTTCTCAGTTGGCCACAGTGAAGCCAGCCCCCAGCAGATTGAGGCGCTGATGCCCTACGGCTTGTGCTTGGGCACGCACCATACCAATGCTACCGGTGACCGTCCGATGTATCCTGAGTGCCGTGGTGTCTGCGTGGATGAAGCGGTGAATTACAACCGGGAAATCTTCGCAGAGATGATTTGCGACAGCCGTGGTATCCATGTTGACCCCTATATGCAGCGTTTAATTCGGAAAATCAAGGGTGAGGACAGGCTGATTTTGATTTCCGATGCCTGCTTCTTTGACGGACCTCAACCCGATGGCTACGAAGGTGTTACAGACCTTTGTTTTGATTGGGAAGGGGAGATTGCCGGCTCTAAGCTGACCTTAAATGTAGCTTGCCGGAATATGATGAAGCACACCGGTGCCTCCATTGTGGACGTGTTCCGTTACGCTTCCTACAACCCCAGCAAGGCCGTTGGCTTTGCTGACCGTGGCGAAATTCGCCGTGGACTTCGTGCGGACCTGGTAGTCTGTGACCACCAGATGAATATAAAAACCGTAATTCTGAAAGGAGAATTTAAGAAATGAAAGACTTTATTGTCGATCCCGCAACCAAGTTTAGCTTCCAGCCTGCAGACTTCGTGCCCTACAAGGACCGTGAGGTTTGCGAGCGTGTTCGCAAGATGAGCGGCAAGGAACTGGAGCAGCGTGAGCCTTGGTGGCACCCTGAATTCACCGTTAAGGTGATGATGAATCCCCACCCCGTGCTGATTGCTACTCTGTTCGAGCGTCTGAGAGCTGCTTCCGAGGCAGGTAAGACCTTCACTATGATCCTGGGCAACCCCGAGCCCGATACCTACATCCCCCTGGCACAGCTGATCAACTACTTCCAGGTTGACTGCTCCAAGGTTCACCTGTTCGCTGAGGACGAGTGGGCTGACGACCAGGGTAACATTGCTCCTATTACTTACGAGGCAGGCTTTGCTCATTCCATGATCAAGTACCTGTACTACCAGATTGATGAGAAGCTGCGTATGCCTATGGAGAATGTTCACTTCCCCACCAACGAGAACATCGCTGACTACTCCAAGATTATCAACGATATTTCCGAGGGCGGCGCTGACATCGCTTCCACCTCTCCCGGATGGGCTGGCCATATGGCTTTCGTTGACCCCATCCCCGAGTTCATTGGTAGTGGCGACATCGAGGAGTGGCTGAACCAGCCTGCTCAGATCGTGAAGCTGCACCCCATGACCATTATGCAGAACTCCCTGAACGGTACCTTCGGTCAGTCCGGCGACATCGCAAATGTGCCTCCTATGGCTGCTACCATTGGACCTCTGGATGTTATGCGTGCTAAGGAGCGTATCGAGGTTCACGCACTGGCTACCTGCGGTACTTTCTCCTCCTGGCAGAGAATGACTTCCCGTCTGTGCACCCACGGACCTGTCACCCCCTACCTGCCCAGCTCTATGCTGCAGACCAAGAAGACTCAGGTCTACATCAGCGAAGAACTGGCTGCTCCCTTCGAGTGCTGGGAGAAGGTTGGCTACTAATATCGCCCAATCTAAAAACCAAGCCCGGAAGCTTTTGCTTCCGGGTTTTTTTGTGCGAAGGGGAATGATACGATGTTGTTTTTGCGCCTGAACACCTAAAATCAATTAGTTGCTATTTTCGTAATTATGGTATATTATACTATACAAAGGTTTATTGCGTTAGGAGGGCACTATGAAGTCAGAGCGTAATATTTTGGTGGCATTTATTTTGAATTTTGCATTTTCCATTTTTGTAATTGTGGGCGGTATTTATACCGGAAGTGTGGCTATTCTTTCGGACGCTGTCCACGATATGGGCGATTCTGTCAGTATTGGCCTTTCTTATTTTTTTGAAAAGAAAAGTAAAAAACAGCCGGACGAGGCCTATACCTATGGATATACACGGTACTCGGTTATGGGCAGTGTCATTACCACTGTTGTCCTATTGTTCGGTTCTGTTATGGTTATTTACAATGCCATTGGCAGAATTTTCAATCCTGTAGAAATCAATTATGACGGAATGCTTATTTTTGCCATTGTGGGCGCAATTGTAAATTTTGTTGCCGCATATTTTACCCGGGAAGGGGATTCGCTGAACCAGAGAGCCGTAAATCTGCATATGCTGGAGGATGTATTGGGTTGGATCGTTGTCCTCGTTGGTGCGATTATTATGAAATTTACGGATTTTGCTATGATTGACCCGCTTTTGTCTATCGGTGTGGCGGTGTTTATTTTGGTAAACGCATTTAAGACATTGCAATCTGCAATCGACATATTCCTTGTGAAGACACCCAAGGGCATAGAAGTCAAGGAAATTGGGGAGCATATTATGGAGCTTGACGGGGTATTGGGTGTGCACCATATTCATATTTGGACTATGGACGGACAAAGCAACTATGCCACAATGCATGTTGTAACGAATGCTGATACCGGGCTGATAAAGCAAAAAATCCGGGAAGAATTAAAAGAACACGGCATCTGCCATGTTACAGTTGAATTGGAAGCGGAAGGAGAGCACTGCGGCGAAGAGCACTGTCATGTAGAGCATGTCCATTCCTCCGGACATCACCATCACCACCATCATCACCACTAAATAACACTATGACAAAAAGCCTTGAGTAATCAAGGCTTTTTCTGCGTCAAGCGGCAGATTTTATATCAGATTGAAACGAAATGTAAGCACAAAGATAATGGATAAAAAAGAAAAGCCGCATAAGTGCGACTTTTCTTTTTTTGCTGTTACGAACTATTTAGATGCCAACTCAAAGTTGGTCTTTTGCAAAGTCAATAAGCCGTATAGGGTGATAAGATGTTAGATAAATAAAATCCCTCGTCCCACTCCCAGTTTTCCGCCTTTTTTTAGGTGCTCAATATAAGCGCGGCGCATAGTTGTGTCTGCAGGAAGTCGGTTTATATTTTTTTCATGGGTATCAAAAATTCTCCATAAATTTTGGCGTTCTTTATCCGGTCGTGCAGATAAGATTTCAAAACTCTTAAAGAACCGATAGGTATTGGTTTTTGGGGGCAAAAACTTTTCGTTTTCGGGATATAACAGATAAGAGTCGCAAACAAAGGGACACGGATCGGTTTCTACTTCTGTTTTGAAAAATGCTTTTGCCTCTCGATATGACTCCATACAAACCTCTTCCGTAAGAGGCTCTTTTGAACGGGGTATGTGTACATTGACCACTTTTGTATCCGGCGTAAGCACAATTCCGTTTTTATTATAGTTATCTCTAAACGGAATAACCTCAAATTGTAATCTGCCTATTCCAAATCTGGTAAGACGGAAAAAACCAACACACCATTTTGCTACAAACGAGCCGACGATACCGTAAACAAGCATACACTCATCCAACTTGTATTTAAGGTCTGCCATGCTCTTTCGATAATATTCAAGAGCAATACCCTTTTCCAAATAAAGTTCCTTTAAATGCTTAGAAAGGCAAATAAACACAAGCAACTCCACGGTGAACTCATGTATTTCAATCTTTTGTGCAATCTGATCTGTATTATCCAAAATAACACCAAATTCACAACGGTAATCGGTATTGTATAATTGCAAAATCTGTCCAATTAAACTGTAGGTCTCAGGATTGGCGATAATTTGATCGTAAGTTGAAAGCAAATAATCGGAAGACAACTGATCATATTCGTATTCTTTAAGAAAACCGCAAATATAGTTGCGCATTTCCTCCACATTTATATTTCTTTTGGTTAACGTCAAAGTGATCACCGCCTTAATTTGAATATAGCATAAAATTATAGATTAATCAAGAAGTACTGCCACTTCTGTCGTTTGAATCTATATTGACGGAGATTATAGTGATATTCCGACTTCGTCGGAGTGATATTATATTCGCCTTTAAAACTACCCGGATGGCAATATCACTCGGCATTGGCCGAATATAACTGAAAAAAGCACTTGCAATAGCAAGTGCTTTTTTCTGGTGGGGGATGGTGGATTCGAACCACCGAAGGCATAGCCAGCAGATTTACAGTCTGTCCCCTTTGGCCACTCGGGAAATCCCCCTTATTTAGTTCGTCTGAATGGAGCCGGTAGACGGACTCGAACCCCCGACCTGCTGATTACAAATCAGCTGCTCTACCAACTGAGCTATACCGGCGGCTCAAACAGAACATGCTTATTATAGCGGTATGATGCTGAATTGTCAAGTGTTTTTTTCGCTTTTTAAGGCGAATATTTCAGAAATATCAGAGGAGTTTTTTTGGCTGAATTTTTGTATCTTAGTTGGAAAAATCGCTGATTTTGCTTGCTAATTTTCCACTTTTAGTATATAATGGTATAGATTATAATTAAAGGGAGTGTTCGTCATCAATAAGAAGATTTTAGTTTCGATTATTGTCGGCGTGATTGCATTGTTGCTGATTGCATCCGGTGTGCTTTTCTTTTGGCTTCCCTACAGCAAGGCCAAGACAGAGCCCTTGCAGGGCACGATGGAAGTAAAGACCGTGGATGACGGCACCGTTATGCTGTCCTGGCCTGTATCGGAGCGTGCTTCCAGATATTTGGTGAAGGTAACATCTGCAGATGGTAGTGAAACATATTTAGAGGAATATTACAGCGAGAATATTTGCCAATTGCCAGAGCTTTCGGAAAACAAAGAGATTTCCGTATCTGTAGCGCCTGCTGTGCCTTATCGAATGCTGTGGATGGATAAGGAACGCCTAAGCGAGGAACCCCTTTCGGCTACCGCCCAGTGGACCTTCCCCATTTTGGAGGAAGTGAAATGGGAGGTCAATCCGGATACCAAGGCAGCAAAGCTGTCTTACCATAAGGCAACCCAGGACCGTTGCAAGCTGTTTATTTTGCAGGAGGATGGGACTTGGCTGCAGCTAATGGATTCTCAGGAGCAGTCGATGCTGGTGCAGTTCGGTAACTACGGTGTGTACCCTGTGCCTGTGAAGGATGAAATCTTCCAGTTCCGTGCTTATACATATCATCAGGAAGGCAACCTGGTATTCTGCAATGAAAGCCCAGCCAGTTTTAGTGCGTCCCGTGATGATTTTTTGGGCCGTGAATTAAATCCTCAGCTCAAGGATGAGGGCTATAATGTTTGCACAATCACCTGGGAAGAAACCAAGGGCGAGACCTATCAGGTGCAGCGTAAAGGTACGAAAGCGGATGAGTGGATTACGCTGGTGGAAATTCCCTATGACGGTGAGCGCAGCTATACATCAGGCCATATGGCTGTGAATAAGACATTTACCTACCGTGTGGTTGCTGTAGGCGGACAAGTTATGGAGGGCAGCGAATTTGCCGCCGTGTCCCAGCCTATGGACCAGGTTACAAAGGAGTCGCCTATCTTCTGTACCATTTGGGCTACCAAGGAATTGCCGGTGTATAAAAATGCCGATAAAACTGAGGAATTGGGAAAAATCAAAGCCAATTCTACCTGGTGTGTCACAGATGAAGTAGAGGGTATGTTTGCCATTCGGTATAATGGTGAGGTGGGTTATATTGACAGTAATTGCTGCCTGATCAATCTGCCGGAGTATATGGCGGATATGTGTAGCTATAATATTACAAACAGCTATGCGTCTATTTATTTGATGCACGAGTTTGAAATTCCGGAGGTAACCAATGTAGTAACCGGCGGTTATGAAAAGGTACAACTGGATGAGGGGGAATACCTGGTTCCACTCTTGTACCCCACGGCGAAGCGCTTGGCAGATGCGGCCCGTATCGCAAAGGAGAAGGGCTATCGTCTGAAGATTTACGATGCCTTCCGCCCGGAAAAAGCTACGAAGGAAATTTACGAACGGACCAACAAAATTTTGGATAATCCAATTCCGGAAATGCCCTTCAAGGAAGATGTGCTGATTGAAGATCTCAATCTGCCGGAACAAAAGACGCAAATCGACCCTGTAACCGGGCTTGAGGTGCCCATTCCTCTGACTTATCGAGAAGTGATGATTGTGCCGCCGTATTCGCTGACCTATTTTGTGTCGAAGGGCCCTTCCAAGCATAACTTTGGTGTGGCATTGGATCTGACTCTGGAAAAAATCAGCAATGGCAAGGAAGTGGAAATGCAAACTGCCATTCACGATTTGAGCCATTATTCTGCGCTGGATTATAACAACAGCAATGCAAAAACCCTAAGCTCCATTATGAAAAAAGCTGGCTTCACAACGCTGGTCTCTGAATGGTGGCATTTTAATGACCTGAAATCCAAGGAAGACTACAAAGCTGTTGCTGTTTGGTCCGGTGTCAGTGCCAAATGCTGGATGGCTGACGATAACGGCTGGCGTTATCGGAAGGATGATGGAAAATATTACAAGAATAAGGAAGTAAAAATTGACGGTGTTACTTATTCCTTTGACGAGGATGGATATGTTATAAATCCTTAATGTTATTCCCATAGCAAAGATAGAGAGGTAAGTCAATGACATTTTTAAGGTCTCGCACAGGAAAAATTATCCTGATAGTTGTTTCTTCGGTGCTTTTTCTGTGCGCAGTTGTTGCAGGATTGGGATTTTGGTATTACCAAATGCCGAAATTTCAAAATATCACTGTGGAATTGGGCACGGAAAGTGTTTCCATGCAGCAGTTTTTAACAAAATATGCCATTGCGGATCAAGTCGGCTTTGTAGGCCAGGCGCCGGATATTGATTTGCGCAAATTGGGTAGTACCGAATTCCTTATGCAACAGTGGGGGAAAGAGGAGAAGGTGACCCTGACGGTTCAGGACACTACTGCGCCTAAGGTTGTTTTTACACAAATGCGTACAGTTTTTCCGGACTATGAGCCAAATGTCCAGGATTTCATTCAGGAAATATCTGACTTGTCGGAGACAAAAGCTTATTTTGACCCTGTTCCTACCCCGAACGACACCTATACCGATTCCCATTTTCAGGTAGTCGTAGAGGATGCCGGAGGAAATAAGACGGTAGGGGACTGTACGCTGCATTATGTTTGGCTTTTGGATAAGTTTACCATGGAGCTGGGACAGAAGCTGACCAAAGAGGATATTCTGTATAACACAGAGGTCAATGGTGGGTCTATTCCGGATAAAGAGATAAATGCTGTCAATAAGGGCGGTATCGGCGTCTACCAGGTTTGCAGTACCATTGGAGATAAGCAGCTTCAGTGTGAGGTGACGGTGCAAGATACCCTTGGCCCGGATTTGAAGCTGAAGGAGCTGACCATATATATCGGACAGAAAGCCACCTTAAAGCAGTTTATAAAGTCTTGCGAGGACCCTTCCGGAGGGGTGAAAACAAAGCTTGTTAAGGCGCTTGATTTTTCCAAGACAGGTACGCAGGATGTTACCGTGGAAGCGGTGGATAGTCTGGGAAATGTGACAACAAAAACTACCAAATTACATATCATTACAGATAAAGTTCCTCCTGTTATCTCAGGGCTAAAAACCTTAAGTGTAAAAAGAGGCACTACCCCCAATTATTTGAAGGGTGTAACCGCTAAGGATGCGATGGACGGCGCTTGTACTGTAAGCGTTAATACTGATAAGGTGGATTTGAATAAGGCTGGCACTTATTATGCTGTCTACACATCTTCGGATACCTCCGGAAATACGAAAACCGCCAAGCGGAAAATCGTTGTGGAGCACAACGAGGAGGATACGCTGGCGCTGGTGAAAAGCATTGCCGCCGGGCTGGGCTCTGACCCCACGCAACTGAGCCAGTATGTTCGTAAATCCATTAAATATAACCACAATTGGGGTGGCTCTGACCCTGTCTGGTACGGCATTAAGAATAAAAAAGGAAACTGCTATGTGCACGCTATGGTCTTGCAGGCAATCTTTAAGGAAAAAGGAATTTCCAGTAAGCTGATTTGGGTGACGGATAAATCCCATTATTGGTTGCTTGTCAAGGTTGGTGGAAACTGGCGTCATATTGACCCCACCCCGGGCACAAAGCATCCTGCTTATCTTATGAATGATGAGCAGCGCTATAAGAATTTACAAGGAAGAGATTGGGATCGGAGCAAATGGCCCGCTTGCCCATAAGAATTTATGATAAATATATTGATATTGGTTGCCGGTTTGCTTATTTATGCAGGCTATGGCCTTGTAGGCCTTGCTTGGCTTCTTGCGGCAACGCTGATTTCCTATCTGCTGGGAAGAGTAATCCCAAAACATAGGTGGCTGATGTGGCTTGGTGTTGGACTTCAGGCGAGCCTCTTGGTGCTTTTGAAGCTGCAGCCCATCACCGGCCTTTCATTGCTGGCTCCTATGGGTGTTTCCTATTTTTCTTTGCAAATTATTTCCTATTTGGTGGATATCTATCAAGGAAAAATTCAGCCGGAAACCGGCATTGTGAAGTATTGTCTTTATGTCACATACCTGCCCCATCTTTTCTTAGGCCCTATTGAGCCCTATGAAAAAATGCAGCTTGCCTTGTCCCAACGGAAATTCAGTTGGGATGGCATTAGTTGCGGCTTGGCAAGAGTGCTGTGGGGTCTATTCAAGAAACTGACAATTGCAGCCCGGGCAGGACTTGTGATTTCCGCAATTTCCGGAGACACCCAAGCATATCGGGGCGGCTATGCGCTTTTGGCTATGCTGCTATACTCTGCCCAACTGTATGCGGATTTTTCCGGCGGTATGGATGTGGTGCTTGGCGTTTCCCAAATGCTGGGTCTGTCCTTAAGTGAGAACTTTGACCGCCCCTATTTTTCTCAGTCCGTTCAGGAATTTTGGAGAAGATGGCACATTACCCTTGGCGCCTGGCTGAGAAACTATGTGTATATCCCCTTAGGCGGCAACCGGAAAGGCAAGGCTTGGAAGGCAGTCAACACTATGATTACCTTCTTGGTATCCGGTCTGTGGCACGGTGTGCACTATCTGCTTTGGGGACTGTTAAACGGCATTTTCGTGCTGGTAGGGAAGAAGCTGGAGACGAAAAGCAAACTGATCAACCGTCTGGGTACTTTCTTGGTGATTACCTTCTTGTGGAGCTTTTTCGTTTGGCCGGACACCTTGACTGCGCTTAGAAGTTTGCTGTCTGTATTTACTGTATTTAATTACGGCGATTTATTTACCGGAATTGGTGCACTGGGGCTGAACTTTGCAGAGTGGCTGGTATTGATTGCTAGCGCACTGATTGTATTTTTCTATGATTGGAAGCGTGAAACGCTGCAAGGATTTTTTCTAAAGAGCAAGCCTGCTATGCGACTGATGTTCATTGGCCTGTTGGCGCTTGTTGTGCTGACTTTCGGAATGTACGGCATCGGATTTGAAGCGGAAGCATTTATTTACAGTAGATTTTAGGAGAAAGATATGACAAATAGAATTAAAACATCTCTTTCTGTAATAGCGGTGCTGGTGGCATTCGTCCTTGCGCTTTCTCTTGTCACGATGCTTTTGCAACCGAAGTATATGACAGACTTGGTTGAGGGCGGAATGGTCAATGCCTATTATGACAACGCAGGAGAAAACGATGTAATTTTCCTGGGTGACTGTGAGGTCTATGCCAATATCACGCCCTTGGAAATGTACAGAACCCACGGTATTTCCGGCTATGTCCGGGGAAATTCCCAACAGCTTTTGTGGCAGTCTTATTACATTCTAAAAGAGACCTTCCGCTATGAAACACCCAAGGTAGTGGTGTTTAATGTCAATGCGATGCGCTATGATAAGCCGGTGAGCGAGGCATATAACCGACTGGCAATTGATAAAATGCGCTGGTCCGAAGACAAAGTGGGAATCATCCGTGCGTCTATGATGGAGGAAGAGGATTTCTTATCCTATGTGTTCCCAATTTTGCGGTATCATTCCCGGTTCTACCAGTTAACTGCAGAGGATTTTACATATCTGTTCCGGGAGCAGGAGAATACCTGGCAGGGACACCTTGTAAATTCCAGCGTAAAGGCCTTAGGCAAGCTCCCTGCGAAGCGTACGCTGAATCATTACGATTTTGGGGATATTTGTTGGGAGTACCTGGATAAAATCCGACTGCTGTGCCAGGAAAACGGTACGGAGCTTATTCTGATGAAGGCGCCCAGTGTTTACCCATTTTGGTACGACGAATACGATGCGCAAATCCGTTCTTACGCAGAAAAACACGGCCTTTCCTACTATAACTTTTTGGAGAATGTAGAGGAAATCGGCATCGATTATCAAACGGACACCTATGACGAAGGACTGCACCTGAATTTAGCCGGTGCGACCAAGCTGTCAAAATACTTTGCAGAAATTCTAGCGAACAATCATAATCTGACAGACCACCGGGGTAATGCTCCGGAGCTGGACGAAAAGCTGGCAGAATATGATAAATTCGTAAGCATTGGAGGATAGTATGAAAAAAGTAATAGTGATGCTGCTGGTGCTGAGCTTGCTTTTGCTGTGCGCCTGCTCCAATACCCAGGAAGCAAATGGGGATTTTGCCTTTACAGTAGGCAATGACGATGCCGGCGAAACCACAGAAGCTGTGGGAGAAAGCGAAGCTTTCTATTTCTTGGCAGGAGATCTTAGAGTCACACCCGGTATGCCCTTTGATGTGAAGGACTTGCCCACTGAAAATGTATATCAAGTTCCCAGTTGTGCATTCGAGGGCACCGACAATGTGTATGGCTACGGTAGCTATGAGATTACCGCATTCGGTGACGCAAACGGAGAGACGGTGTATTCCATTTATTTGATTGAGCCGGATGTGTCCACCCCGGAGGGCCTTGCCAACGGCGATGAAATGACGAAAGCTGCAGAGCTTTACGGCAGTTATGAAGAAGACGGCACAGCCTGGGTTTTCACCCGTGGCAAAACCCAGCTTTTTGTAATTGGTCAGGACGGAGTTATCGTATCCATAGAGATGCGTATGGTGACCTAAACGATGGCAGAGATACTAGTTCGGGCAGGCTGCTTTATAGCCATTATCATTATGGGCTTCCTGCTGCGCCGGATCGGCTTTTTTCAGGAGGGAGATTTCCGGGTTTTGTCTCAAATCACCTTGAAAATCACATTGCCCGCGTCCATTATCTATAGCTTTTCCCAAGCGCCTGCAGATTTTTCTATGCTGAGCATTGCGGCAATCGCTTTGGGCGTTGGTCTTCTGTATTTGGGAATCGCATTTCTAATGAACCTGCGTAGCTCCCGCAATCAAAAAGCCTTTGAGATGCTGAACCTGCCGGGATATAATATTGGCCTGTTTGCTATGCCCTTTGTGCAAAGCTTTTTAGGCCCCACTGGTGTGGTAACCACCAGTATTTTCGATACCGGCAACGCCTTTGTTTGTTTGGGCGGTGCGTTCAGTATTGCATCTTCTGTAAAGGACGGAAGCGGTATCTCTCTAAAGCGGATAGGGAAGGCATTGGTTACTTCCGTGCCCTTTATGTGCTATATTGTGATGATTGTCCTGAACCTGACAAAAATTCAATTACCTTCCCCGGTGGTTGACCTTGCGGAAATTATCCGTGGCTCCAATACCTTCATGGCAATGCTGATGCTTGGCGTAGGCTTTAAGCTTAGTGCGAGAAAAGAGCAGATTGGGCAGATTATTCGTATTATCCTTGTGCGCTACAGTGTGGCGGCGGTATTGGCAGGTCTGTTTTATTTTGTTTTGCCCTTTTCCGTGGAAATCCGGCAGACCCTTACGCTTCTTGCTTTTAGCCCCGTCAGTGCGGCAGTGCCTCCCTTTACTGCTGAACTGAAGGAGGACTTTGGCCTGTCCAGTGCCATTAACTCTATTACGATTTTATGCAGCATTGTGATTATGACTGTGCTGCTTACCGTGATGTTCTGATTGACAATTGAGCGATTAGCAACTAAAATTACTCGTAGATTAACTTCTGAGGTGACCAAAATGGATAATAAATTGCATACCGAAACCTTATGTATTCAGGCTGGCTACAGCCCTGCCAGTGGCGAGCCCCGGCAGATACCCATTATTCAGAGTACAACCTTCAAATATGCTACCTCTGAGGATATGGGCAAGCTCTTTGATTTGGAGGCTGAGGGCTATTTCTACTCCCGTCTGCAAAACCCCACCTGTGATATGGTGGCGGCAAAAATTGCTGCCTTGGAGGGTGGCACAGCAGCAATGCTCACCGGTTCCGGTCAGGCGGCAAACTTTTATGCTCTATTTAATATCTGCTCCTGCGGAGACCACATCGTATCTTCTACCGCTATTTACGGCGGCACCTTCAATCTGATCTCCGTGACCATGAAGCGGATGGGCATCGATGTGACCTTTGTAGACCCGGATTGCACGGAGGAGGAGCTGCAAGCGGCATTTCGCCCCAACACAAAGGTGCTCTTTGGCGAGACCATCGCAAATCCTGCCCTGAATGTGCTGGATATTGAGAAATTTGCCAAGGTTGCCCACCGTAACGGTGTGCCCCTGATTATTGACAATACCTTCCCGACGCCGGTAAATTGCCGTCCTATTGAATGGGGCGCGGATATCGTTACCCATTCCACTACCAAGTATATGGATGGTCACGGTGTAGCCGTGGGCGGCTGTATTGTGGATAGCGGTAAATTTGACTGGACTGCTTATCCGGAGAAATTTGCAGGACTTTGCACCCCGGATGAGAGCTACCACGGTGTTACCTATACGGAGCGCTTTGGCCTTGCCGGTGCATTTATTACCAAGTGTACTGCGCAGCTCATGCGTGATTTGGGTTCTATCCAATCTCCTCAAAGTGCGTTTTATTTGAACCTGGGCTTGGAAAGCTTGCCCTTCCGTATGAAGCAGCACTGCGCCAATGCGCAGGCAATTGCAGAGTTTCTGGCGAGCAACAAGAAGGTCGCTTGGGTCAAGTACTGTGGTTTGAAGGGTGACAAATATTACGATTTGGCGCAGAAGTATATGCCCAACGGTTCTTGCGGCGTGATTTCCTTTGGTTTGGTTGGTGGCAGAAAGGCTGCTGAGACCTTTATGAA
>JAZOME010000008.1:0-44108 GCA_045653685.1 Faecousia sp. | reverse complement strand
TACTGCCTATGGCCGTTGCCGGTATCGACCCTATGGATGTTATGGCCGGTGCCTGGGATGCAAAAGAGGCCTATAGCATTCGCTCCTTTGAAAATCCCGCCTGGCTTTACGCCGCTGCCCGGAACCTGCTATATCGCAAGGGCAAGGCCATTGAAATTTTTGAAACCTTCGACCCCGGTTCCCAGATGCTGGGCCTGTGGTGGCAGCAGCTCTACGGCGAATCCGAGGGCAAGGACGGCAAGGGCATCTTCCCCGTCCCCTCCGTATTCACCACCGACCTGCATTCCTTCGGCCAGATGATCCAGCAGGGTCAGCGGAACCTGTTTGAAACCATGATCCGCTTCGCTCCCCCTGCTCAGAAGCTGACCATCGGCGGCGACTATAAGAATCTGGACGGCCTGAACTATCTGGAGGGCAAGACTCTGGACTTTGTAGACGAGCAGGCATATCTGGGCACTCTGGCCGCCCATGTGGACGGCGATGTGCCGGTAATCACTATGGATATGGGCCCGTTGGATGCTGCCAAGGTTGGCGAAATGTTCTACTTCTTTGAACTGGCCTGCGGATTATCTGCCTATCTGCTGGGTGTCAATCCCTTTGACCAGCCTGGCGTAGAATTCTACAAGCGCAATATGTTCCGGCTTCTGGGTAAGCCCGGCTACGAAGTATAAAACAAACCACCGTGATACATATCACGGTGGTTTTTATTGGCAAACCTTCTTTTATATCGTAGGGCTGGGCCTTGGTCCCGCCGCGAATATGGGTTATCGTGACGGCGGGAGTAAACCCCCGCCCTACAACACCACCCTACTTGGGTATGGTGATGGTCAGGACGATTTGGTCTTCGGTTTCCCGGCGTTCGGATACGGCGGAAATGCCTGACAGTTGGATCCGCGCCAGGGTTTGATTGAGATAGTTCAGAAACGCACCTACATTGGCCTTTTTTCCATCGCTGCCTTGCTGATTGAGCAATCCCTCTATGTACTGCTCCGCCCGCGCCACGCTCATATTCTGCCGGACGATGGTGGCAATGGCCTGGAGTTTTTCATACTCCGTGGACAATTTCAACAGAGCACGAGCGTGGCGCTCCGACAAATCCCCTTGCCGCAGAGCGTCCAGCACCTTTTCGCTATGGCGCAGCAGCCGCAGCTTGTTGGCCACGGCGCTCTGACTTTTGCCCAGCAGGTGGGCCACCTGCTCCTGGCTCATAGTGAACTGGCGGATCAGGGTGTCGATGCCCTTGGCCTCCTCGATAAAATCAAGATCCTGTCGCTGCAAGTTTTCCACCAGGGCGGTCATGGCCGATTCCTGGTCGGTCATTCGCATAACGATACAGGGAATTTCCGTCAGGCCGGCCTGGATACCGGCGCGTAGGCGGCGTTCCCCGGCAATCAGTTCATTGCCGGTTTCCACCCGGCGGACGGACAGAGGTTGCAAAATTCCGTGCCGGCGAATGGACTCGGACAGTTCCCGGATAGCCTCCTCTCGGAACAGTTTGCGCGGCTGGGATGGGTTGGGCGTGATGGCCTTGGCAGGCAGAAACACCACCCGGCCGGTTTCCATATAGGTTCTCAATTTCTGGCATTGCATAGTTTTGTCCTCCTTGGTTGCTAATGTCAGTTTAACGGAAAAAAGTTTCAAAATACCACGAAACGGCGACCATTTCCCGGAAAAGTCATCGACAAACTTTCGTTGTAAACTGGCGTAACCTGTGGTACAATGGAGGTAAATACATAAAGAGAGGATTTGTGGGTATGATGGAGCAAAAACTTTGGTTTCCCGGCGCAGATACCGCAAAATTCACCCCCTTGGGGCAAGTGCGCAAGGGACAGGACGGCGCCATCTGGGGCGGTTTTGTTTTTCGGTTCACCGCCAAGGGCGTTTGCGGCGTATATGACCTGCAAACGATGCAGTTGGTGAACGAATTTGTTTTGGACAAGGCAGATGTGATCTGCCCCCACAGCAACGCCGTGTTCTTCGGCACTGAATTTGTGTCCCCTGAAGATGCTTTTCCCATTCTCTACTCCAATGTTTACAACAACTATCCCGGCAAGCTGGCCGGTACCTGCTGCGCCTATCGCATCATCCGGGAGGGTTGCCACTTTATTTCCCGGCTGGTGCAAGTCATTGAAATTGGTTTTACAGACACCCCTCTATGGCGCTCGGAAAATGTTGAGGACATCCGGCCCTACGGCAATTTCGTGATGGACCAGGCAAGCCACAGCCTTTGGGCCTATGTGATGCGTGACGAAAGCAACAGCACCCGATTTTTCCGTTTTCCCATGCCGAAAATCACCGACGGCAATATGGATTTGCGGTTTGGCGTGCCGGTGGTGACCCTGACGGAAACGGACATTGCAGAGCAGTTTGACAGTTGTTATGTAAACTTTATGCAGGGTGCCATTTGCCGTGACGGTGTAATCTATTCCACCGAGGGCTTCACCGTTCCCAACAAGCGCAACGCTTCCCCTGCTTTGCGTATTTTTGACACCAAAACCCAATCCCAGGTATTGCATTTGGACCTGACCGCCGTCGGTTTGACCGTGGAGCCGGAATTTGCGGAGATTTTTAACGGTCAGTTCTACTATGCCGACCACGACGGCAACATCTATTCTGTGACCTTCGGAAAAGAGTGAGGCTATGCGAAAGTTATATTACGAAGATTCTCATTTACAAGAATTTACCGCCACCGTGACCGGCTGCACGGAAGTGAAAAACGGCTGGGAAATCACCCTGGATACCACCGCCTTTTACCCCGAGGGGGGCGGTCAGGCCTGTGACCTGGGCAAACTGGGGGACGGCAATGTATTGGCCGTCCGGGAAGAGGGCGAGCAGGTGATCCACCTGTGCGACAAACCCTTGCGCGGCACCGTCACCGGCCAAATTGACTGGGAACGGCGGTTCGATTTGATGCAGCAGCACTCCGGTGAGCATATGGTGTCCGGCGTGGTGCATAAGCTGTACGGGTGGCACAATGTGGGCTTCCATATGGGTTCGGAGCTGGTGACTATCGACTTTGACGGCCCCATTCCTGCCGAGGATCTGCCGAAAATTGAGGATACTGTGAACCGCGCTATCTGGCAAAATCTTCCTGTAAAATGCTACTATCCCACGGAAGAAGAACTGTCCACCCTTCCCTATGGGCGGAAAAAGGACCTGCCCTGGCCGGTGCGGATCGTGGAATTTCCCGCCATAGACCTCTGCGCCTGCTGCGGCACCCAGGTGAAGCACACCGGCGAAATCGGTCTGGTGAAGCTTTTCTCCTGCGTGAAGTTCCACCAGGGCGTGCGCATTGAAATGGCCTGCGGCAACAGAGCGCTGGCACTTTTGAGCGATGCATATCAGCAGAACAAGCTGGTCAGTCAGGCGTTTTCCGCCAAAATCGGCGAAACCGGCGCAGCGGCAGCCCGTATGAACGAGGCCTTAAACGCAGAAAAATTCCGGGCTGCCGGTCTGGAAAAGCGGTTGTTTGCCTACATTGCACAAAGTTATGTAAACCAATCTCTGGCGGTGCATTTTGAAGAGGGTCTTTCCCCCGTTGCCAACCGGGAGCTGTGCGATGCCATTGCCGGTTATGCGACTATGGCCGTGACCCTGTCCGGCACCGACGAAGCCGGCTACAGTATCTGCATCATCAGCCGCACAGCCGACGCAAAGGCTCTGGGCATAGCGGTCACTACCGCTTTGGGCGGCAGAGGCGGTGGCAAACGGGAAGCTTTTCAGGGAACCGTACCCGCCACCTGCCAACAACTGGAAGATTTCTTTAAAATCCAAAAAAATCTTTGACGAATGCTGTTTTTCCTATTGCAAAACAAGCTGAAAACTGATAAAATTACAGTACAGTAACCATACTGTAAGCAAAGGAGGAAATTCTATGATCCAAATCATTATGGGCCTGAAGGGCTCCGGCAAGACCAAAAAGCTGATTGACGCTATCAGCACCGCTGTCGCCAGCGCACAGGGCGATGTAGTTTGCATTGAGTACGGCAACACACTGACCTATGATGTAAACTATCGTGTCCGTTTGGTGGATTCTCAGGAGTACGGCATCTGCAACTCCGATATGCTGAAGGGCCTGCTTAGCGGCCTGCATGCCGGTAATTTTGATATTACCAACGTGTACATCGACAATCTGTATAAGACTATCGGCACAGACCGTGCTGTGGGCGAAGCATTCATTCTGTGGTGCGCAAAGTTTGCCGAAGACAATAAGATGAACATCACCATCACTGTCTCCGACGACCCTGCCGGTGCATCCGAGGAAATTAAGAAGTTCCTGTAAATTATCAACCTATAAAACGCACAGACGAAAGTCTGTGCGTTTTTGTTTATAAAGAATTGAATTTGACAGTATTTTTCTGTTGACAAGCTACTAATCTATCGATATAATCATATTGATAAAATATAAATATCGTATGTAAAGGAGCTTTGGTTATGGGTAAAATCAGTGTAATCGGTGCCGGCAATGTAGGTGCAACCATCGCAAACGATTTGATGATTGAAGGCATCGCCTCGGAAATAGTTTTGATTGATATCAATGAGAAAAAAGCCAAGGGCGAAGCGTTGGATGTGTATCAGGGCGCTCCCTTTAATGCCCCCACTATTGTCCGTCCCGGAGATTATGAGGATGCTGAGGGCTCGGATATTGTGGTAATTACCTGCGGTATGGCAAGAAAACCGGGAATGACCCGGCTGGATTTGGCGCAGACCAATGTAAACATCTTAAAAGATGTGATTAAAAATGTGGTGCCTTTGGTGCCCAAGGGGATTTATATTATTGTATCCAATCCTGTGGATATTCTGACCTATGCTTTCACCAAACTGTCCGGCCTGCCGGAAAATCAGGTGATTGGCTCCGGTACAATTTTGGATACCAGCCGTTTGCAGGCAGAGCTGGCAAAGCGGTTCTTTGTGAGTCCCAAGAATGTTCATGCCCATGTCTATGGCGAACACGGCGACAGCTCCTTTGTGCCCTGGTCCTTGGCGCACATTGCAAACAACCATATTGACGAATACCAAAATGCCTCTCCCGACCGGGACCGGATTCGCTGGAACCGGGACTACGAGGCGGTGGAGCAGATGGTGAAGAAGTCCGGCGGTATGATTATTGAAAACAAGGGCGCAACCTTCTATGCGGTGGCAATGTCTGTGTGCCATATCTGTAAGTGTATTTATGCAGATGCCGGCACGGCGCTGACCATCTCTACGATGATGCACGGGGAATACGGGGGAG
The DNA here is from genome assembly GCA_045653685.1 of Faecousia sp. GTDB lineage: Bacteria > Bacillota > Clostridia > Oscillospirales > Oscillospiraceae > Faecousia. The sequence goes on along the minus strand of JAZOME010000008.1, from coordinate 38,875 downwards.
AGGATGTGTGTCTTTCTACCTTGTGCTTGGTGGATCGCCATGGTGTCCGAGGCAAAATCCTTACAAGGCTTACCCAGGAGGAGACGGCTAAGCTTCAGGCCAGTGCCAACAAGCTGAAGGGAGTTATCGGGCAAATTACAATTTGACATTTAGAACGGGGCGACTGCAGACAGTCGCCCCGGTTTTTATTAGAAGTCCTTTTTGCGGCTGGTCAAACTGTTTAATTCTCAAATCCTCCACGGAAATAAGGTTCTTCCGAGAATTAACTCTTTACGAACGGAAAAAAGTGTTGTACAATGTATATAAGTATAATCAGGAGGTGTGGCCTTATGGACTGTTTGAAATGCGGCAAGGAAACTGCAGAAGGGCAGGTGTTTTGCCAGCATTGCCAAGAGGTTATGCAGCGCTATCCTGTAAAGCCGGGAACGGTTATTCATTTGCCCAACCGAGAGATCCCGATTTTGGAAAAGAAACCGGTTAGGCAAAAGGAAGAGGCCAACGACCAGCTTTCACAGTTAAAAACGCTGACACGCTGGCTCACCGCCGCCATTGCCCTGCTGTCCCTGCTTCTTTGCATCAGTGCCGGTATGCTGCTGCAGCTGTTGCAGGACCAATCTGCAAAATCGGCAATTGGAAAGAACTACACCACCTCCCAAGCTCTGCGCCCCTAAATGTTTCACGTGAAACATTGGGCATCCGGATTGTTTCACGTGAAACAATTGTGAAAGGAATACAATATGGGTAAAATACTTGCTGTGGTCAATCAGAAAGGCGGCGTAGGCAAAACTACCACCGCCGTGAACCTGACTGCTACCTTAACAGATTTGGGCAAAAAAGTTTTGCTCTGCGACTTTGACCCTCAGGCCAACGGAACCTCCGGGCTGGGTGTGGACAAGCGCCGATTAAAAGCATCTGTCTATGATGTGATTATCAATGATATACCTGCTGCGGATGTGATTGTGCACACCCCCTATGGAGATGTACTGCCGTCTTCTCCGGATTTAGCTGGCGCGGCGGTGGAGCTACTTACCGTTCCGGAGCCGAATTTTCGGCTGAAAACTGCGCTGGATAGCGTGAAAGACCGCTACGATGTGATTTTTATTGACTGTCCGCCTTCTTTGGAGATGCTGACAGTGAATGCACTGGCGGCGGCGGATGGCATTTTGGTGCCGGTGCAGTGCGAATATTTTGCCTTGGAGGGTTTGGCAGATTTAATGACCACCCTGCGGCTGATTAAAAAGAAGATAAATCCCGGCTTGGAAATCTGCGGTGTTGCCCTGACAATGTTTGACGGACGCACCAATTTTTCCACCCAGGTTGCCCAGGAAGTTCGGCGGCATTTTCCCGGCAAGGTTTTTGCCAATGTCATTCCCAGAAATGTCCGCCTTGCCGAAGCGCCCAGCCACGGTCTGCCGGTGACGGTTTATGACAAACACAGCCGTGGTGCAAATGCCTACCGAGCCATGGCAGAAGAAGTAGTAAAAAAATTAAGATAAGAAAGGGTGACAGCTTTGCCTCCGAAAAAAGGTTTAGGTAAGGGAATGGGAGCGCTCATTCCTATAGAAGAGGAAATTCAGGTAGAGAGCAGTGCATATCGGCTTTTGCCTCTGCACAAGGTTGAGCCCAATCCGGGACAACCCCGACATAATTTTGACGACGAAGAGCTGCAGGCTTTGGCAGACTCTATTGCGCTGCACGGTGTAGTGCAGCCCCTGACAGTCCGGGAGCTTTCCCCCGGCTATTTCCAAATTATTGCCGGTGAGCGCCGTTGGCGTGCCGCAAGGCTGGCAGGCTTGTCTGAAATTCCGGCTGTGGTGATTGAAGCGGATGACCGCAAGGTTATGGAGCTGGCGCTGATTGAAAACCTGCAGCGTCAGGACTTAAATCCCATTGAAGAAGCCTTGGGCTACCGCAGCTTGATGGAAGATTACAGCTTGACCCAGGAGGAGGTTTCCACCCAGGTGGGAAAATCCCGGCCTGCTGTGGCAAATGCATTGCGTTTGCTGCTTTTGCCGGAGACGGTTTTACAGATGGTGCAGCAGGGCCAGCTAACCGCCGGTCACGCAAGAGCTGTTTTGTCTGTGAAGACTGAGAAAAAGCAGTTGGAAGCCGCAAGAAAGATTGTTAATTTGGGGCTGTCTGTCCGTCAGGCAGAAAGTCTGTGTAAAAATCTGGCCAAAGAGCCTAGTTTGAAACAGCAAACCATTACATTGGCGGTAGACTATGTAGCCGAATGTGAAAAATCCCTGTCCAAGCAATTGGGCCGTGGCGTTAAAATCGTCAACGGTAAGCGAAAGGGTCGTTTTGAGTTGGAATTTTACGGTCCGGAGGATTTGCAAGTCCTTCTGGATGCGTTAATGAAGATAAAGAAATAAGGAGCGAAGGTTATGGAAAAGAAATTGTACCGTTCCAGAAAAGACAAGCAAATTGCCGGTGTTTGCGGCGGCATTGCAAAATTTTTTAAAATTGATTCTTCTATCATTCGGCTCATTTGGGCATTGGCCATTCTGTGCGCAGGTACCGGTGCGCTGGCGTACATTGTCTGTGCCTTTGTGATTCCGGAAGAACCGGAGGATGATTTTGTAACAGTGGAGGAAAATGTTTAATGTTAGATATTCGTAAGATTAAGGAAAATCCCGATGGGGTTAAGGCTGGCTTAAAAGCCAAAGAAGTAGACTGCGATGCGGTTGTGGACAAAATTTTGGAGCTGGATGTAAAAATTCGTGGTCTGAAAACCTCCACAGAAACCCAGACTGCCCAGAAAAACAAGCTGGCTAAGGAAAACGGCAAGCTGTTCGGTCAGAAAAAGGGCGCTGAAAAGAAGGGCGAAGATACTTCCGCACTGGATGCCCAAATTGCCGCAAACTCTGCAGAGAGCGTAAAGCTGGACCAGGCCATTGCCCAGGAAGCTGAAGAACTGAAGGCTCTGAATGTGGAATTTAAGACGGCAATGCTTTCTTTGCCCAATCTTCCCGACGAGGATTTGCTTCCCGGTGGCAAGGAAAACAATCAGCCCTTGCGCTATGTGGGCGAAAAGCCGGCATTTGATTTTGAACCGAAGCATCACGTGGATTTGTGCCAGAATTTGGGGCTTATCGACTACGAGCGTGGTGTAAAGCTGGCTGGCGCAGGTAACTGGATGTACACCGGTATGGGTGCCCGTCTGGAATGGGCGCTTCTGAACTACTTTATCGATACCCACACGGCTGACGGCTACGAGTTTATTCTGCCGCCCCATATGCTGGAGTATATGTGCGGCGAAACTGCCGGCCAATTCCCCAAGTTTGCCGACGAGGTCTACAAGATTGCTAACCCCACGGACGACCGTACCCACTATATGCTACCTACCGCAGAAGCGGCGCTGGCCAGCATTTACCGTGACGAAATCCTCTCCGAGGCAGACCTGCCCAAGAAGCTGTTTGCCTACACACCCTGCTTCCGCAGAGAGGCCGGTTCCCACCGTGCCGACGAGCGCGGTATGGTTCGTGGCCACCAGTTTAACAAGGTGGAAATGTTCCAGTTCTGCAAGCCGGAGGACTCCGATGCAGCATTTGACGAGCTGGTTACCAAGGCAGAAAAGGTGGTAGAGGGTCTGGGCTTCCACTTCCGTACTGTGAAGCTGGCTGCCGGCGACTGCTCCGCTTCTATGGCAAGAACCTACGATATTGAAATTCTGATTCCCTCTATGGACGGCTATAAGGAAGTTTCTTCTGTCAGTAACGCAAGAGATTATCAGGCTCGCCGTGGCAATATCCGCTTCCGCCGTGAGGAAACCGGCAAGCCGGAATTCCTGCACACCCTCAACGGCTCCGGCCTGGCAACCTCCCGTATTTTCCCGGCATTGGTAGAACAGAACCAGCGTGCAGACGGCTCTGTGGTTGTGCCGGAGTGCCTGCGCAAGTACTTGGGCGGTTTGGAGATTATTGAAAAGAAATAATCCCATTAAAATATTATGTAAACTAAACAGAAAGGAAATAAGAATATGAAAAAAATGAAAAAGCCCTCCTGGTGGGATGAGTTCAAGGCATTTGCCATTAAAGGCAACGCTATGGCGCTGGCCGTTGGTACTATCATCGGTGCTGCATTCTCCACCATTACCAAAAGCCTGACCGACGACATCATTATGCCCATCGTATCTATTTTCCTGGGCGGCATTGATTTTTCCGAACTGAAGATCGTACTTCCCCGTCTGTGGGGTGAAGCACCTGTTGACGAAGCAGGCAATGTAATTCTCAACACCCTGAGCTGGGGCAACTTTATTTCTGCCGTTATCAATTTCTTCATTTTGGCACTGGTGGTATTCTTCCTGGTCAAGGGCCTGAACCGGCTGTCTGAAATCGGCAAGAAGAAGGAAGAGGAAGCCCCTGCAGAGCCTGAAGCACCTCCTGCACCCTCCAACGAAGAGGTTTTGCTGGCAGAAATCCGGGATTTGCTGAAAAATAAATAAAAATTTATCGGTAAAAAATTGACAAATTGCCGTTATTTCTCTATAATAGAAAGGCTGTAAAAAAACGAGAAAGAAGGATTCTTATGTTCAAAATTGTACGCAAGCGGGAGCTGAACGAGGCGGTTACTCTGCTGGAAATCGAGGCACCTTTTATTGCCAAAAAAGCAAAGGCCGGCCAGTTTATTATTTTCCGCATTGACGATAAGGGTGAGCGTGTTCCCCTGACCATCGCCGGCTATGACCGGGAGAAGGGCACAGTTACCATTATCTTCCAAAAGGTTGGCTTCTCCACCATTGCTCTGGGCAACCTGAACGAGGGTGATTACATTCAGGACTTTGTAGGCCCCTTGGGCAAGCCCACTCCTGTGGAGGGCAAGAAGAAGGTCTGTGTGGTTGGCGGCGGCGTGGGCTGTGCCATTGCTCTGCCTTCTGCAGCTGCTTTTAAGGAGGCCGGTGCAGAGGTTACCGTGATTGTTGGCTTCCGCAGTAAGGACATCGTGATTTTGGAAGAGGAGTTCAAGGCTGTTGCCGACAACTTCATTCTGATGACCGATGACGGAAGCTACGGCCGTCACGGCCTGGTAACCCAGCCTTTGCAGGAGATGCTGGAAAAGGGTGAGCAGTTTGACGAGGTTTTGGCCATTGGACCGATCCCCATGATGAAATTTGTGTCCCTGACCACCAAACCCTTTGGCGTACATACCAGCGTTTCTTTGAATCCGATTATGATTGACGGCACCGGTATGTGTGGCGGTTGCCGTGTTACCGTAGGCGGCGAAACCAAGTTTGCCTGTGTGGACGGTCCTGAGTTTGACGGACATCAGGTAGACTTTGCTGAGCTTATGAGCCGTAACAGCACCTACCGTGACCGGGAAGCTGAGGTCAAGGAAACCCACACCTGCCGCATGGATGCCATGGGCAAACAACTGATTAAGTAAGGAGGAAACTGTAATGGCAAATATGACTTTGACCAAGACCCCTATGCCCGAGCAGGAGCCTCTGGTTCGTGCCCGTAATTTCCAGGAGGTTACCCTGGGTTACACTGCTGAAATGGCCATTGAGGAAGCCAACCGTTGCCTGGGCTGTAAGAACCCCAAGTGCGTGGAGGGCTGTCCCGTTAATGTAAGAATTCCTGAGTTTATTAAGAAGGTTCAGGAGGGCGACTTCAAAGCCGCTTATGAAATTATCACTTCCACCAATGCGCTTCCTGCCCTGTCCGGCCGTGTCTGCCCCCAGGAAACCCAGTGCGAGTGTAAGTGTGTCCGTGGCATCAAGGGCGAGCCGGTGGCCATTGGCCGTTTGGAGCGTTTTGTTGCCGACTGGTACCGTGAAAATATCAATGCAATGCCTGAGAAAGTGGCTTCCAACGGCAAGAAGGTTGCAGTTGTAGGCTCCGGTCCTGCCGGTTTGACCGCCGCTTCTGACCTGGCAAAGCGTGGCTATCAGGTGACAATGTTTGAAGCACTGCACACCGCCGGTGGCGTGCTGGTTTACGGTATCCCTGAATTCCGTCTGCCTAAGGCAATCGTTGCCAACGAGGTGAAAAAGCTGGAGGCTCAGGGCGTAGAAGTGATGACCAATATGGTGATCGGCAGAGTCCTGACCATTGACGAGCTGTTTGAAATGGGCTATCAGGCTGTATTTGTAGGCTCCGGTGCCGGTCTGCCTATGTTTATGAACATTCCCGGTGAGGCACTGAAGGGCGTTATGTCCGCCAACGAGTACCTGACCCGTACCAACCTGATGAAAGCATACACCGAAGAGGCTGACACTCCCGTGATCAAGTCCAAGGCTGTGGCTGTGGTTGGCGGCGGTAATGTGGCAATGGACGCTGCTCGCTGCGCAATGCGTCTGGGCGCTGAGAATGTGTATGTTGTCTACCGCCGTGGCGAGGCTGAAATGCCTGCCCGTCTGGAGGAGCAGCACCACGCTAAGGAAGAGGGCATTGAGTTTAAGACTCTGTGCAACCCCGTGGAAATCATCGGCGACGAAAACGGTCGTGTTTGCGGTATGAAGTGTGTCCGTATGGAGCTGGGTGAGCCGGATGCTTCCGGTCGCCGCCGCCCCATTGAAATTCCCGACAGCGAGTTTGTGCTGGATGTGGATACCGTGGTTATGTCCCTGGGCACCAGTCCCAACCCCCTGATTCGCTCCACCACCCCCGGCTTGGAGACCAACCGGAAGGGCTGCCTGATTGTCAATGAAAATGAAATGACCACCCGTGACGGTGTGTTCGCCGGCGGCGATGCTGTTACCGGTGCCGCTACCGTTATTCTGGCCATGGGTGCCGGCAAGAAGGGCGCAGAAGCAATCGATGCTTACCTGAACAAATAATCCTTTCAGATATTATGTAAACCGGGCTGCTATGCAGCCCGGTTTTTTGTATAAATCGGAATTGTTCAGCATAGATTGTCCCGGGAGGGATGGATGATGCCAAAAAATTCTATATGGATTATTGTAGGGGCGGTGTGTCTGGGCGTGGTGTTGAGTATCACACTGCTGTTTTCTCCGGTGGTTGCCACCGGCGCTTGGGGATTGAGCTTTCCCCAGGAGGGACAGGCGCCGCAAGGGGCTGCCAGCCGGGCACAACTGCAAAAATATGATGCCGCCTATATAGGAGACACATCGGAAAAGGTGCTGTATTTGACCTTCGATGCCGGATATGAAAACGGCTGCACCGAAAAAATTCTGGATATCTTGAAAAAGCACGATGTAAAGGCCGCTTTCTTCTTGGTGGGCAACTATATTGAGAAGAATGCAGACCTGGTGCGCAGAATGGTAGAAGAAGGTCATATTGTGGGCAATCATACCATGCACCATAAGGATATGAGCCAAATTTCCCAAAAGGACAGCTTTTCTAAGGAGCTGACCGATTTGGAAAAGCTGTTTTTTGATACCACCGGGAAAGAAATGCCCAAATTTTACCGCCCACCCCAGGGTGTGTACTCTCAGGAGAATTTACGGATGGCAAAGGAATTGGGCTATAAAACCGTATTTTGGAGCTTGGCCTATGCAGACTGGAATAATGACGCCCAGCCAACCAGGGAGCAGGCCTTTTCCAAGCTGTTGCCCCGATGTCACAACGGAGCAGTAATTTTACTGCACTCCACATCCAAAACCAATGCAGAAATTTTGGATGAACTGCTAACCAAATGGGAAGACCAGGGCTACCGCTTTGAAATGATAGATAAGCTATTCCCATAAAAACAAGCCCGGATCTCTCCGGGCTTGTTGTAATTATCTTCTAGGCACAAATGCACCACAGCCGGGAATGCCAGGATTTCGGCAACCACTATGCTTAGCGCAAACGCGGCATTGTTCCCATGCCCTTGCTTTAGCATCCGATTCTGCCTGGGCGGCACGTTTTCTTGCTTGTTCGTCTGCCTTAAGGCGATCTTTCTCTGCCTGCGCTCGCTCCTGTTCTGCTCTCTCCATGGCACGGTTATGCTCTTCCTGCTGACGCTCCATCATCATATTGTGGCGACGTTCTTCCTCGGCTTGCCGTTCCATAGCTGCAATCCGACGACTCTCTTCTTCCTGGCGTGCAGCTTCAATGGCATCCTGGCGCTCTTCGGCGATTGCCATATTCAAGGCTTCCTTATAGCTGTCAGCCCGACCGGACTTGAGCATGGAAATGATGGCGGGGACCAAATGATAGTACTCTTCTGAAATAAAGCCGTTTTGTGCAATCAGCGCATCGCTTTCCTCCAGGGCTCGATTTGCCTCATCCATCTTCGTTTCATAACTGAACAATGTGTCCTTAAATTTCGGGTAACTCTCATAATAGCGAAGCTCGTACTGTGTGTATTGCTTCAAGCCTTCTTCAACCTCCGCTTCATAACTGGAAAGGGCTTGATGGAATTTCGCCCGGGTGCTGGCATAAAACTTTTGTGCAGTGTCATATTCTTCTTTTTTCTTTCTGCAGTCGTCTGCACTCATTTTATAGAACCAACCCACAACAATAGTGGCAAATATAGCAAGCACACTAAGGGTGTTAAGGAACGGCACAGAAACTATGAAATAGATCAGTAAAAGCACTGCCGTAATACCGCCTACCAAGAAAAGCAATTTCTTACGTTTTTCCTTTTCTTCCTGTGCGGCGTCAAAAGGCCCCTTGTCTATCGGAAGCTTGACAAAGCTACTGACCACAGCAGGCGCTTTGGGAAAATCGCCGATCTCTGCCTTGATTTCATCGAGCTGTGTAAGCGTCTCCCTTGCACAACCTCCGTTTGCATATTCGTAAAGCCGTACATTTTCCCGCAGTTGTTCCCACAGAATTTGGAGCTTTTCCAACATTGTTTGTTTATCCATATTCTACACCCCCTTACTTGTTACCGAAGAACCACATAAGCTTCAGCTGCACAGGTCTTAACTGCTCCGCAATGTCGTATACCAGCGGGTTCGGCAACGAATTTGGGATCTCTTCGTAGAAATTGTGCTCCAGCTCAACCAATTTATCTGCCAATGCATCAGAACTCATAAGTTCTTTATCATAAATCCAACTATTCTGCATCATTGGGTCCGCAATCTCATGCAGAATAGACATAAATCCATAATATACAATCCGTTCTTCCGGATGTTTTCCAAGGTTCACCAAATAAGCCAAGAAGGGATTTTTTGCAGGATTAATCAGCTCGGGGTATGTACTGTAAGGCAACCCGGCACTGCTAATCGCATCTGCGAAAAATAGAGCCAGCTTGAAGGTGGTATGATCCTTGTCAAAGCTCTCGTTCAAAATTTTGGAGAGATAGGTATAGATAAAAATGGTCTTCTCTTCCAGGTTTTGCTGTTTTTCATAAGCAGCGGTGCCCTCCGGGCTTAAAAACCAAGCCCCCTCACGATTTAGAATATCCATAATTTTCTACCTCTTTATTATTCAAATGCCTTCTTGCACTGTTCAAATAGCTCAAGATCACTTTTGTCCACAATCTTGTTGCTATTGTAGTATTTGAGCAGATCAACTAAAGACTGAAGGGTCAGCAATGGCATCGTATTTCTCATGAACACTTTAAGATGCCTGAAATTTTCTTTCTTTTTCTGTTCCGGCGGAAGATTATATTGATTAGTAAAAATCTTCATTATGCTGACCACAATGCTTTCCTTCTTGGCTGCTGCAGTTTCCAGAAGGAAGCTGCACATCTCTTCATCTGCAAAATTAAGTTTCATTTGCAGACCCTTTTCATCAGAGCTTAAAATTTCAATGCTCTGAAAGTCTCCTGCAATGTTATAACGGCCTTTTTCCTCAGTTCCATCCACAAAAATAATCTGACTAAAACCATCTGTCAGCTCCACTTTCTGGGACGGGTCGTTGCCAAGTGCGATCTGACAACCTTTGTGCTTACCCTCCGCTACGGTGCCGTACTTAGTTGACAACTTAGCGGCAGCTTGTTCTATAAAACCCATTTTTTGTTCCTCCAGTTTGTTTTTATATTTTACCGGTTTTCCGGTAGATTAACTTTAAAAAGCGAAAACCTCATTTTGTTGAATAGTGTTCACCAATATTTACGCCAGTATAGCATAAAATAAAAGAAATGTAAATACTATTCAACAAAATGAGGGGGTTTTTTATGTTCAAAATAAAGGCCGCCGACGGCACAAATAACCTTTGCGGCCGCCGGATCGCGCAGATACGAAAAGAAAAGAAAATTTCGCAACGCAAACTGGCAGTCAAAATGCAGCTACTTGGGTTTGATGTGGATCATTATTTCATACGTCGGGTCGAAAACGGTGAGAGGTTTGTGACCGACATCGATTTAGTGATCTTCTCGCGAGCACTGGATGTACCCATAACCGAACTGCTGTCGGCGGAGGACGCGCAGCTGTAAAAAAGCCCCTCATCCCATCGATGATTATAAACAAACCGGAAATGAAAGTCCTATGCTGTCAGCATAGTTGAAAACTTTTGTCGAATGTGGTATGCTGATAAAAATTGAAGGGGTGAGGGTTTTTATGCAAAAGGATACTTCCGAGATCGTAAAGGAGCTGGGGCTTTACCCAGATTTTCAGACCTTTTACGATGAGAACAAGGATTATATGGTCTCCGGCAATCTTGCGGCGCTTTTGGCACAGCTATTGGAAAGCAAGGGACTGAAAAAAGCACAGGTCATTAAAAATGCAGAGCTTTCCGAGGTCTACGGCTACCAGATCTTCTCCGGTGTCCGCGTTCCGGAGCGCAAGAAGTTATTGTGCCTTGCCGTGGGTATGAAGCTGAACATTGAGGAAACCCAGCAGCTGCTCAAATGCGCCGGGTATTCCCAGCTGTATGTGAAACTGCCCTTTGACAGCATTGTGCTTTACGGACTATGTAAAGGCTTGGCCGTGGTGCAAATCAACGAACTACTATACGAATACGGTTTGGAGACCTTAGGATGAAAAAATGTCCGTTTTGCAAGGCAGATATCGAGGATACCGCCCGATTTTGCCTTTACTGTATGAAACCGCTGAATAAAAAAGAAACGATACTGCCACCGCAAAGAAAAAAGCCGTGGTGGCTGTTTGTGTTGGCAGCGGTGTTGCTGATTGCACTGGCGGCAGTCATTTTATTCGTACCGAGAGAAAACGGGAATTTACCTGCCGCCTCCACCAATCAAACCACAGGCGTGCAAACCACCGATGCAAGCACACAAAACACGCAAAACGATGGCGAAGAGCAACAAGAAGATACTTCCCTAAAAGAAGATCAAAAACCAGCTCAGGACCAGAACCGCGACACACCGAAGCCGACCAAGAACACACCGCCGGCAACCAAACCAACAACACCAACAAATCCCACTACAAAACCGACTACCCCAACCACAGCCCCGCAGGAAACGACCCAGCCCGAGGAAACAACCCTGCCGGAAAATACAACCGTACCGGAAGAAACCACAGCACCTGAACCGCCGAAAGCTGAGATAGTATATACCTATCGAGCTGCCCGGGCAGGCGACGATTTCAATGCCCAGTACCAAAACTCCGGAAATGATATCGTGATCACCGGTATCTCTCAACCCGCTGCCGACGGGGTATATGACATTCCTTCCCGCATTGATGGCAAAAAGGTAATTGCCATTGTAGCGAACGCATTTTCCGGCAGCAACGCCAAAACCGTATATGTTCCTACCACAGTCAAAACCATTTGGAATTACGCCTTTGCCGGATGCGGTCTTAAGCACATTTATTTCCGTGGCAACGCAATCTATGTGGAAAGCAAGGCTTTTGACAGTAAGCTCACCATTCACTGCTCCGCATCCTGCAGCGACCGGAATTTCCGCTATTATAAGGATTGTGCCGCAAGCTACGGTGCAACCTGGAAAGAATGGAACGGTTGAGCCTATGACAAGAGAAGAATATATCAAGAGCTTGTTCTCTACATATTCCCTTGTGGCGTTGCTCAGTGAAAAGAACGATTGCAAGGTGCTTCGACTGCGGAACAAAACAACCGGACAGGATTTGGTGTTGCGCAGCTTTCCCAAGCATTTGGATGCCTATGAGGTCCTGTGCGGCATCCGCTGTGAGAATCTACCGGAGATTTATGATGCCATTGATGTGGATGACGGTCAGATCGTTTTAGAAGAGTATATTGATGGTATCACAGTAGCTGAGGTTATGCAGACTGGAAAATATCATTATTGGGGTGCTAAAAAAGTACTGGCCGGTGTATGTAACGCCTTGACCGTCCTGCACATCCGGGGTATCATCCACCGGGATATCAAACCGGAAAATGTGATGGTTGAAAAAACCGGGCGTGTGGTGCTGATCGATTTTAACGCATCACGGAAAGAATCCCAAGCAGGCAGAGATACCGTGATTATGGGAACAGTAGGCTACGCTTCACCGGAGCAGTTGGGACTTTCCCAAACCGATGCCCGGACGGATATCTATGCTGTAGGTGTGCTGCTGAATGTCATGCTTACCGGCAAACACCCAACTGAAAGCTTTGCCCGGGGGCACGCCGGACGAATCGTCCGTAAATGCACAGCATTAAACCCGGATGACCGCTATCAATCCGCAGAAAAACTCGCCCTTTCGCTATAGAGAAAGAATGATCCCCTGCACCGATTGTGGTGCAGGGGATTGCTGTATAAAGAAAACACAACCTTTTTTATTCTTTCTTTTCGGCATTCAATTCATCTACTACAATATCCTTATAAGGGTTGACAATGATTGTGCGGTAGGTGTGGTAAATGACCATACCGGGCTTTGCGCCGGGGGTTTTCTTCACCTGTTTCACAGGGGTCACATCCACAGGGATATTCTGACCGCCGTTGGTTTCTGCGTAAAAGGCCGCCAACTGTGCCGCCTGGGTCACAGTATCGTCCGGGGGAGTTGTGCCGCCGCAGGCGATAATCACATGGGAGCCGTGAACCTTTTGAGCGTGGAGCCACAAATCGTCCCGTCTTGCCCATTTGAAGGTCAGTTCCTCATTTTGCCGGTTGTTTCTGCCAACATAGATGGTGTAGCCGTCAGTGGACACAAATTCCATCGGCTTGCTTTTTGCCTGCTTTAGCCGCTTTTTGCCGTCACTGCGCAAATACCCACCGGCCTGCAGCTCCTGACGGATTTCCTCCAGCTCTGCCTCTGTTTCTGCACGGTTTAATTCTTCTAAAACGCTTTGCAAGTAGCTTAATTCCTCTTTGCCCAAGGCGATTTGTTTGGTCAGCTCCTTTTCCGCGTTCTTCATCCGGGTGTAATCCTTATAGAATTTTGCGGCATTCTGCTGTGGGGACAAAGTGACAGAAAGGGGAATATCCATGACCTTCATTTCCTCGTCATAAAAATCCTCTGCCTGGAGAATTTTCTGTCCCTTGGTGATTTTGTGCAGATTGGCAGTGACAATATCCCCTAATTGGCGCAGACGCTCCCGGTCATAGGTGGCGGTGAGCTCTTTTTCCTGAATTGCCAGCTTCCGGGTAATTCTTTGGCACAAATTGGTCACGGTTTTGCGCACCGCCTGACCCTTTTGTCGCATAGCGTCCTTCCGGTCTTTTACAATATAGAAGCTATCCATTAGCTGGGAAAAGCTTTCTGCCTGACAGCTTTCTCCGTATTCATAAATGGGACAGAAGGCAAATTGCTTGGGCGTGCCGTCGGGCAGGGGGAAATAGCAGGGCTTGGGATTTTGCAGATGCTCCCGGAAGAAAAGATACAGCTTTTCTGCAATTTCCGGAATATCCACACCCTCCAGCCGGGTGTCGGTTTCTCCGGTGGCAAATAAAACAGCCTCCCGGCAAACCAAAGGGGACAAACCACCTAGGCAATCCATGAGCCGTTCTGATAAAACATCGGCTCCGGGGTCTTTTAATAGGTTTACATAATCTTCTTTTTCCAGCTTTTCCGGGTTCTTTTTGGTAATTTCCTCCGGTTTTTGATAGTGGAAACCGGGCAAAGCTGCCCGTTTGGCGCTTTCGTCTAAAGCCACCCGGCGCAGGCAGTCCAAAATCCGCCCCTCCGGGTCTACCAAGTACAGATTGCAGGTTTTGCCCATCAGCTCCACAATCAGCTTTTTCTGCACGGGATAGCCCATTTCGTCGGTACAGTCAAAGACAAACTCCGCCATACGCTCCATTTCCATTTGGAAAACAGAAGCAAGCCTTGCACCGGACAGATGCTTCCGCAAAAGCATACAAAACATAGGGGGCTGGTCCGGATTTTCCGGATTAGAGGCAGTAAAATGCAGACGGGGCGCTGCCGGGTTGGGGGAAAACAGCAGCTTTTGCCTGCCGGCTTCACAGCGCAGATGGAAAATCACGGTATCCCGCCAGGGCTGATGGATTTTCTCCACCCGGGCGCCAATGGCCACGGAGGTAATCTCCGAAAGCACCGCCTTTAGAAAAAAAGCATCAAATGCCATAGTTATTCCTCATTCATTAACATATTAAACAGTTCGTTCAGCCGGTCCTTCCGCCCTAATAAATAAAGAGCACCAAACAAGGTCTCCAGACCGGTAGCCTTGGCATATTCCTGGGCCGTGGCGGATTTCGGGGCGGCGTGGGTGTGGGCATTTTTGCCACGACGGAAAAAATCCTGCTCTTCTTCGGTAAGAACCGGCTTTAATTTATCCGCAAACTTTGCCTGGGTAGGTGCTTTCACCAGCGCCACGGTATCTTTATGGAGCTTCAGCACGGTTTTATTACCCTTCTTTATAAAATAGGTACGGCACAAAAGCTCATATACACAGTCGCCGATGTGGGCAAGCCCTAAATTGGTGACCTGATTTACCTGCGCCGGTGTCCATTGTAAATCAAAATAGTTTTCCACGGTCTCATCTCCTCTGGGAGTTATGGTATCAAATTTTTATAGTACTGTCAAAAAATTTTTTATTTTTCTATTGACAAGTAAAAAAGCCTGTGCTATACTCTAGTTGTAAATAAGAATTATTCTCATTTAGAAACAGCGAGGTGATGTCGATGCAAACAACCAAACACTTCCGCAAGCGGGACACCATTCTCGATTACCTGCGTCACACCGCCGCCCACCCCTCTGCGGAACGAATTTTTACAGATTTGAAAGAGGAAATTCCGGATTTGGCAATGGGCACGGTCTACAGGAACCTGACGCTTTTTAAGCAGCAGGGTCTTGTTTCCAGCGTGGCTACGGTGCGTGGCGTGGAGCGCTTCGACGCAAATACCCAGCCCCATGTGCATTTCATTTGTCGCCACTGCGATGCGGTGATCGACCTGCACCAGATGCAGGTTCCCAAGGAACTCCAAAGCACCGCAGAAGATTGTATCGGCGGCCAGGTGGAAGAATGTCAGTTAAGCTTTACCGGTGTTTGCCGGGAATGTACTAATTTAATGAAAAGTGGTGAAACAGCGTGAAAAAATTTGTTTGTGCCGTTTGCGGCTATGTTTACGAAGGTGACGAGCTGCCCGAGGATTACGAATGCCCCCTGTGCGGCGTTGGTCCTGACCAATTTGAAGAAGAAAAAGAAGATTAATTAAATAATAAATAAAAAACATATTTGGAGGAATACTGATTATGAAAAAGTTTGTTTGTTCTGTTTGTGGTTATGTTCACACTGCCGAAGAGTTGGCTGCCGATTTCACCTGTCCCGTATGTAAGGTTCCTGCTTCCAAGTTCGTAGAGCAGAAGGGCGATATGAAGCTGGCTGCTGAGCACGAGTTTGGCATCTACGAGAAGACCGTTGCCAACAACGCTGACATCAGCGCCGAAGATAAGGCTTATATCCTGGAGCAGTTGATGGCTAACTTCAACGATGAGTGCAGCGAGCTGGGTATGTACCTGTGCATGGCGCGGATTGCACACCGGGATGGCTACCCCGAAATCGGTCTGTACTGGGAGAAAGCAGCTTACGAGGAGGCTGAGCACGCTGCTAAGTTTGCAGAGCTGCTGGGTAGCACCCTGGAGCCCAATATGACTGCATCCACCAAGGACAATCTGGCTTGGCGTGTAGACTGCGAGTTCGGCGCAACTGCCGGCAAGTTTGACTTGGCTGCCTGCGCAAAGAAGAATGGCCTGGACGCTATCCACGATACCGTCCATGAGATGGCTCGTGACGAGGCCCGCCACGGCAAGGCGCTGAAGGGCCTTCTGGAGCGTTACTTCAAGTAATGGAACTGAAAAGTTTTTCCTCATTTGTTGTACGAGCAGAAAAGGATTGTGATGTCTATTGCCCCATTTGTCATAAGGTAATCCATGTGAAGGCAAATGACCCAATCCCCCGATGCTGTGGCAAGGTTATGCAGATCCAAGAATAAAAAACGCTTACCATTCGGCGACCCAATTTAGCCGCCCTTTGATAAACGAGCGCCCGGGCGGAGAGACTATCTCCGCCCGGGTTTTTACATAATCAAAGAAAGGAGCCTTACTATGAAAAGAAAATTACCCGTAATCATTGCTATTTTGTTGGTTTTAACCCTGGCCGGTTGCGCTGTCAGCAATCCTGCATCCGTCAATGATGATACGGCCACACATATTTTAACCAAAGAAGAAGTGAAAACCCTGACCTTTTCCCACGCCAAGGTAGAAGAAGCCAAGGTCACGGATTTAGAGGTGGACCTGGACGAGGATGACGGCATCATTTTTTACGATCTGGAATTTGAATACCAAGACACAGAATATGACTACAGAGTAGATGCCCTTAGTGGAAAAATCCTTTACAACAAGGCCGAGCCTAAGGAAACTGCTTCCCAACAGGTAGATACACCCCCGGCAGAAACAGGGCATGCGGAAACGAAACCGGCAGAAGAAAAACCTGAAGCAACCAAGCCAGCAGAAGAAAAACCGAAAGAAACGAAGCCTGCAACTACCACCACCAAAAAGAAGATCGGTGTGGCCGCAGCCAAAAGCGCTGCCTTTAAGCACGCAAATGTTAAGGCTTCCGATGCCTGGGATGTGGAGGTAGATCTGGATACCGAAAACGGCAAGCTGGTTTATGAAGTTTCCTTCGATGCGGTTGGCTACGAATATGACTACGATATCGATGCCTACACCGGCAAGGTTCTGCGCAACGAAAAGGAAAAAAGCGACTGAATATTTTGGGAGGGTTTCCACCCTCCCAATTTCTCTTGACTTTTATTGTTTTCATTTTTATAATAATTTTAGCATCAGGGTGATGCAATAAAAGGAAAAGAGGTATTCTTTATGAGCGAAAACATAAACGCTGCTCCCGTAGCCCCTGTTGGCAAACTGAAAACAAATCGTGGTCTTTTGAAACTCATACTCCTTTCCCTGATTACCTTTGGCATCTATGGCTTGGTTGTTTGGTCATCCGTATCCTCGGACATCAATACTGCCGCCAGCCGTTATGATGGCAAAAAAACTATGCACTACTTACTCCTGCTCTTTATCGTTTCGCCTTTGACTTTGGGTATTGGTGCAATCGTTTGGAATCACCGTTTAGCAAAGCGTATTGGCAACGAATTGACTCGCCGTGGTATTGGCTATCACGTTGGTGCAGGCACTTTCTGGGGCTGGTGTGTTTTGGGCTCCTTGATTGGTATTGGACCTTTTGTTTACACGCACAAACTTCTTAAGGGTATGAACCTGATTGCCGGACACTACAACATCAACGGTTAATCTTTCGGAATAAAAAGGAGAGGCTTGCCTCTCCTTTTTTTCTGTGATACACTATAAGAAAAAACGAGGTGCTTGCTATGAAAATCAAAACCTATATTGCCCCTACTGCGGTGGTCACCGGAGATGTGCGTCTGGAAAACAATGTGAATATTTGGCACGGCGCAGTGCTCCGTGGGGATAGCGGACGGATTTTTATAGGAGAAAACTCCAATATTCAGGACAACTGCGTTATCCATGATGCAACCTCCGTGGGGAAAAACTGTACCGTGGGTCACGGAGCGATTTTGCACGGCTGTACCATTGGCAATAACAGCCTTGTGGGAATGGGCGCTATTGTGTTAAACGGTGCAATCATTGGCGAAAACTGTATGATTGGTGCCGGCGCATTGGTCACCGGAAAAATGAATGCCCCGGCAGGGTCACTGATTTTAGGAAATCCTGCCACGGTGGTCAAGGCTATAACGGAGGAACAAATCGCATACATCCGGAAGGATGCAGAAGATTATGTAAACCTCGCTAAAGCGGCATTCGGCAAATAGAAAACAGGTGGGAATGTTCCCACCTGTTTTTGTTATGATAGTTTATCCTGGTTTTCTGCCAGCCATTGGGAGAAATTTTCTTTTTCCCAGGAGGTTCCGTCGGTGTAGTAAATTGCCGAGATCACCTGCTTAGCCTGTGCAGCCCCCTCCTCTACGGGGATCATATAGCTTCCCATTTGTGCGGAGCCGAATTCCGGCAAGGTTTCCCGAACCGCATTGGGTGCCATTTCTCCGCCCAAATCCACCGGCAAACCCTCTGCATCATACCACAAGGTATATACGGCAATACTGGAAATTTCCTTCTGGTTCTCGTTGATTACCTTGAAGAACAAACCGCCATCCCGAATACCTTCGGTTTCTATAGTCACAGGACAAGACGCATCCCTTGCAGGAATAATTCTGTTCCAATCAAATAGGTCGCCCGGATCTTTTTTGTTGGGGTTAAATTCATCGTGACCGATAATATGGTCTTTATCCAAGGGGATATCGTGACGCTGACAAATATCTTCCACCAAAGCCTTCAGCGACACATATTGCTCGTCGGTGAAGCCCAAATGCTCCTTGGGAATTTTGTTATACTCCCATTTGTGCAAGTATCCTGACATCTCCTTATAGGTGCCCATACCCATCAGCTCAATGCCGATGGAGTATTTATTCATTTTATTGGTGTACTTTTCGTCGTCCAGCCAAGTGCCAGAGCCAGCGTGCCAAGCGGAACGGTCTTCCGGTATATAGCAGAAAATCTGACCTTCCCGGTCGATGATATAGTGGATGCTTACCCCGGCATCGGTAAAGGTCTGCCGCACAAATTCGTGGTTATAGGGGTCATCCCGGTGATTGACCACCGCACTGCAAAAATGCAGCATCACATACTCCGGCGGAAACTCCTGTTCCCAGGAATAGTCGGTAATCTCACCCAAATAGTATTCAATGGCGCCTTCATACACGGTAATCTTTTTCGCTTCCGTGGTCTCAACAGTGGTTTCTTCCGTTGTGGCTTCTGTGGTAGTTTCCACTGTTGTTTCTATGGGAGCTTCCGTTTTACAGCCGCAAAGCAAGCAAACCAAAAGCAGCAGTGCCAAAAATCTTCGCATACACATACCTCTTTACTCTGTCTTTTGCAGAACCACTGCAGTTCGGCAGGGCAAATACAGCAAAACGCCGTGTTTGTCGTCCCGGAGGGTGGTTTCGTAGCAGTTGTGGTAAATTCGTCCCTGACCGCCGAAGCAGAAATCATCGGAAGACAGTACCACCTGGTATTTTCCAGCTTCCTGCACCGGCAGGAAGAAGCCGTCATAGGAGTTGGTGGGGTGGAAATTAAAGGCAAAGAGACCCTTACCCTTTTGGTATACCAGCGTTTTTGTCTCGTTATCCAGCCATAGCTGGTTGTCCCGTCCCTTAAAAACCTTCAGCTTCTTGGCCAGTGCCACCATTCCCTTTTCAAAATCCAGCAAATAGTGGAATTTCAAGTCTTGATTTTCCGCCAGCGACCATTGACGGCGGCAGTAGTGGTGGCTCCAGCCATTTCCCTCCCGGGGAAAATCAATCCACTCCGGATGCCCAAATTCGTTGCCCATAAAGGTCAGATAGCCCTCACCGCCTAAGCTCATGGTCAGAAGCCGCAGCATCTTGTGCAGAGCCATACCCCGGTCAATGGTAAGACTTTGGCTGTCCTTTCTCATATTCCAGTACATATCCGCATCGCACAGCCGGAACATCAATGTCTTATCTCCCACCAAGGCCTGGTCGTGGGACTCGCAGTAGCCAATCACCTTTTCCTTGGGTCGGCGCATGGTCAGCTCATAATAAATGTGGTTCAAATCCCAATGCTCGTCCGGCACATCCTTTACCAGCTTAATCCACATATCCGGCTCACCCATTGCCAGCCGGTAATCAAAGCCGATGCCGCCGTCCTGAATGGGCAGGCACATACCCGGCATAGCGGACATATCCTCGGCAATCAAAATGGCGTTGGGGTTCACTTCCTTGACAAGCTCGGTGGCAAGTTGCAGATAGGTCACCGCCTGGGTGTCGGTGTTCATAGAGAAATAGCTGTCGTAACTGCAAAAGGCAGTGCCCAGGCCGTGATCTAAATACAGCATCGAGGTTACACCGTCAAAGCGGAACCCGTCAAAATGGAATTCCTCCAGCCAATATTTCAGGTTGGACAGCAAAAAGTGCAGAACCTGATTTTTTCCGTAGTCAAAGCACTTAGTGTCCCAGGCAGAATGCTCGCCCCGGGTACCCTGATGGAAAAACTGGCAGTCACTGCCGTCAAATTCATTGATACCCTCCCGGGTATTTTTGCAGGCGTGGGAGTGCACCACATCCAAAAGCACCGCAATCCCCATTTTGTGGGCAGTGTTGATAAGGTCTTTCAAATCCGCCGCCGGGCCAAACCGGGAGGAAGGTGCGAAGAAATTGGTCACCTGATAGCCAAAGGAAGCATAATAGGGGTGCTCCATAATGGCCATAATTTGAATGGTGTTATATCCCAAGGCCTTTACTCTGGGCAGAACGTTCTGCGTAAATTCCCGGTAGGAGCCCACCTTTCCCTCTTCCTGAGCCATACCGATGTGGCATTCGTAAATGAAAAGGTCTTTTTTCGGCTTAAAGCGGGCATCTGTCCAGGGGAATTCCTTGGGGTGGCAGACTACGCCGTTCCAGGAGCCGTTTTGATCCTGTTCCACCCGGGTGATATAAAGGGGAATGCGCTCCAGCTCTTTGTCTCCATTTTGCACAATCACCATTACCCGACTGCCGTGGGGCAGGGCGTCTTTTCCCGGTATGAACAGAGAAAATTCCCCGTTTTCTCCCTTTTCCATAGGGTAGGCATACCGTTGCCAATTGCAAAAATCGCCGGTCAAAAACAGCTTGTCTGCCGCCGGGGCCCATTCCCGGTAATGCCAGCCGTCTTCCGTTTGGTGAAAACCAAAATAGGAGTGTCCGTTGGCAAAATCCGAAAGGGTTTGACCCGGAACGAGAAGCGATTGCTTCTTTTGTTCGTAATTTGCCATCCGCAGGTCAAAATCCTTGCGGTAAGGCTTTAGATAGGGGTCAATTTTTAATATTTTATGGTTCACTTCGAAATTCCCCCTTGGTTAAGATACCTTTATTTTACCCCGGTTCCGGAGCTTCGTCAATCCCATTTGAGAAAACGGATAAAATAAAGGGGTCTGTTACAACAACAGACCCCTTTATCCTCCAGTAATTTCAAATATTCTCCAAAGGGTAAATTCTCTCATCCTTTCCCATCTTCTCAATTCTTCTCCAGTACGACCAGCCTTTATCCTATTTTATATTCTTGGGAATTGATCACGATACAACTATCATTTTTCCAATAGATGTTCATATCTTTGAACTCGCCCCATTCGCCAAAATACACTTGTTGCGGTTCCTTTTCAATCTTGAATAGAAGCAAATTGATTTCCCACTTCTCATATACATTTACAACCGTATCGCCACCAAGTGCTCCCTGATCGCTGTCAATCAGTTCTGCATAATATCTTCCAGTTGGGGATTCCAATGTTTGCACAACCGTATTTTGGCCGATTGGGAAAAACACAACAAGAAAGCCGAAAAAGCCAATCGGTATGACCATCATAGCAGATAATATCAGCGCCACAATTTTGAGAGCCACGGGCTTTGCGTGTTTTACTGTAAGGAAACAGCAGCACACGAAACAAACAATTCCACTTACAAGGATCGAGACTTGATCTCCCTCAAGCAAATAAAAAACGGTGTTAATAAGAGACAGTGGCGTAACAAATGCCATCAGAACACAAATTACCTTGTTGGTAAGTGCACATTTACAGATAATGTCCAGTACAACAATACAAACAGATAATACTGCAACGGCAATCGCAACGGTTGGCACACAAAAAAGCGTAAGTGTATAGCCACATTCCAACAAAAGCCAATATCCCAAAGGATACAGCGTTATGAAACCAAAAACTAAACATTTTAGAATAAAACTTATCCGCTTCATTTATTCTCCCTCCTTTAACCTGTTTTCATTATTATTGCACAATCTGTTTGCAAAATCAAGAAGGGCGTGCTGCGATCGCAGCACCCCCTTTTGCTAGTTTTAGAGGATGCGGGAATTTACCATTTTTGCTTGTTTTGAGGATAGTTTACTTTACCCCATAACAACCCTTGTGGGATTATTTTGCGGTGTTGGTGGAGCGCAGGGTTACATCGTGAGCGCCGCCTTCCACAATGGAAACGGAGGAAACCAGCGTCAGCTTGGCATCCCGTTGCAGATCAGGAATGTTGGTCACACCCACATTACACATGGTGGACTTGACCTTGTACAGGCTGGCCTCCACATTGTCGTGCAAGGGACCTGCGTAGGTAACATAGGAGTCAACGCCCTCTTCAAAGCTCAGCTTGGTCTTGCCACCCAAGTCATAACGCTGCCAGTTCCGGGCACGGTTGGAGCCTTCGCCCCAGTACTCCTTCATATAAGCGCCGTTTACCATTACCTTGGGTGTGGGGCTTTCGTCAAACCGGGCGAAGTAACGGCCCAGCATCATAAAGTCAGCGCCCATAGCCAAAGCCAAGGTCATATGGTAATCGTGGACAATACCGCCGTCGGAGCAGATCGGCACATAGATGCCGGTTTCCTTATAGTATTCATCCCGGGCTGCGGCAACCTCAATCAGTGCGGTAGCCTGGCCTCTGCCGATCCCCTTGGCCTCTCGGGTAATGCAGATAGACCCGCCGCCGATACCAACCTTAATAAAGTCTGCACCGGCCTTAGCCAGGAAAAGGAAGCCGTCCCGGTCTACTACATTACCGGCGCCGATTTTTACAGTCTCGCCATAATTTTCACGCACCCAGGCGATGGTCTTTGCCTGCCAGCAGGAGTAGCCTTCGGAGGAGTCAATGCACAACACATCTGCACCGGCCTCCAAAAGAGCCGGAATACGCTGGGCATAGTCCCGGGTGTTGATACCGGCACCTACCAAGTAACGCTTCTGCTCGTCCAAAAGCTCCAAAGGATTTGCCTTGTGGGCAGCATAGTCCTTGCGGAATACGAAATACATCAGATGATCATTTGCGTCCACAATGGGCAGGCTGTTCAGTTTGTGATCCCAGATAATATCGTTGGCTTCCTTCAAAGTGGTCTCTGCCGGGGCAGTAATCAGCTTTTCCCGGGGGGTCATAAAGGAGGAAACCTTTTCGCTGCCCTCCATACGGCTGACACGGTAGTCACGGCCGGTAACAATGCCCAAAAGCTTACCGGTGGCAGTGCCGTCCTCGGTGACGGCCACAGTAGAGAAGCCGTTGGCTTCTTTCAGCGCCAACACATCCTGCAGTGTTGCATCGGGGGTCAGGTTGGAAGCGGAAACCACAAAGCCAGCCTTATGTCCCTTTACCTTGGCAACCATAGCCGCCTGGGACTGGATGGACTGAGAGCCAAAGATAAAGCTCAAACCGCCTTCCTTTGCCAAAGCGATAGCCAAGGAGTCGTTGGAAACAGACTGCATAATCGCAGAGGTCATAGGAATATTCAAAGAAATTGCCGGCTCTTCCTGGCCTTTGCGGTACTTCGTCAAAGGCGTACGCAGGCTAACTCTGTCGGGAATGCATTCCTCGGAGCTGTAGCCGGGGATGAGCAAGTATTCACTAAAGGTGTGGCTGGGTTCGGAATAATAGAATGCCATAAAAATCTCCTCCTGCAAGATATAATTACTTTTTCACTTTACCGCATCAAAATGATGATCCGAAAAAATGGTGATATTTTGTTACCTAACATCATATCATAACAGCTATCTTAGGTCAAGCGTGCAAAGCGGAAGAAAAACAGATATTTTTTTCTGTTTTTTTGGGAACTTTATTGCAAAGGAAAGTTTGTTGTGCTATATTTTACGCTGAGATAATGTGTGAAGGAGAAAAATATATGGCCAGTCAGGAAAATATTCGTAATATTGCCATTATTGCCCACGTCGACCACGGCAAAACCACCCTGGTGGACGAGCTTTTGAAGCAGGGCGGTATTTATCGGGAAAATCAGGCAACCCAGGACCGGGTGATGGACTCCGGCGATTTGGAGCGAGAGCGTGGCATCACTATTTTGGCAAAAAATACTTCTGTGCAGTATAAGAATACAAAAATCAACATTGTGGATACCCCCGGCCACGCCGACTTTGGCGGCGAGGTGGAGCGTATTTTGAAAATGGTCAACGGCGTTTTGCTTTTGGTGGACGCTGCGGAAGGCCCTATGCCCCAGACCCGTTTTGTGCTGCAAAAGGCATTGGAGCTGGGCCATAAGGTAATTGTGGTGGTGAATAAGATTGACAAGCCCGATGCCCGTATTCACGAGGTAATGGATGAGGTGCTGGAGCTTTTGCTGGAGCTCAATGCCACCGACGAGCAGTTTAATTCCCCCACGGTGTTCTGCTCCGGCCGACAGGGCACTGCCGCCTACGGCCCGGATGAGGTAGGCACGGATTTGGTACCTTTGTTTGAGACCATTGTCAACTATATTCCCTCCCCGGAGGGTGACGAAAATGCGCCCCTTCAGCTTCTGGTTTCCTCTATTGATTATAATGAATATGTGGGCAGAATTGCAGTGGGCCGTGTGGAGCGTGGCACAATTAAGGTCAATCAGGAAGTGACCATCTGCGACTACCATAACCCGGAAATGAAGCAAAAGGGAAAGGTGGTAGCGCTTTATACCTATGACGGACTGGGCAAAGCTCCTGTTCAGGAGGCTTCCGCCGGTGAAATTGTGGCGCTGTCCGGTATGGCAGATATCACCATCGGCAGAACTTTGTGCGCCCCAGATGCAGTTGAGCCTCTGCCCTTTGTGAAGATTTCCGACCCCACCATTGAAATGACCTTTGCGGTCAACGACTCCCCCTTTGCCGGCCAAGAGGGCAAATTTGTTACCTCCCGGAATTTGCGAGACCGTTTGGAAAAAGAGCTTTTGAAGGATGTTTCCCTCCATGTCACCGAGGCCAGCTCCGACAGCTTTAATGTGGCAGGCCGTGGCGAAATGCACCTTTCTATTTTAATGGAAACCATGCGCCGGGAGGGATATGAATTTTCCGTGTCCACCCCCCGGGTGCTGACCAAGGAAATTGACGGCAAGCTCTGCGAGCCTATCGAACGGATGGTGGCAGATGTGCCGGAAGAATGTATGGGTGCCGTCATTGTGAAAATGGGACGACGGAAGGCAGACCTTTTGGGAATGACCCCTATGGGCAACCGATACCGTTTGGAATTTTTGGTTCCCTCCCGTGGCCTGTTTGGCTACCGCAGTGAATTCCTCACCGACACCCGGGGCGAGGGCATTATGAGCAGCGTTTTGGATAGCTATGCCCCGATGAAAGGCGAAATTGAGCGCCGTCTTACCGGCTCTCTGATTGCCTTTGAAACCGGCGAGGCCTGCTCCTATGGCTTGTTTAATGCCCAGGACAGAGGCGCGCTGTTTATCGGTGCCGGCACGCCGGTGTATGCCGGTATGGTGGTGGGTATTTGCAGCCGTAATGAGGATATGACCGTAAATGTCTGCAAGAAGAAGCAACTCACCAATATGCGTGCCTCCGGCTCTGACGAGGCACTGCGGCTGACTTCTCCCAAAATCTTCTCCTTGGAGCAGTGTCTGGAGTTCTTGGCAGATGACGAGATTTTGGAGTGCACGCCCAAGAATTTGCGTATCCGTAAGCGGGAACTGGACCACGGTATGCGTATGCGGAATTTAATGAAAAAACGCAATCAGGAATAAGTGATAAGGGGGCTGTTGCTTGCAACAGCCCCTAGTACAGAGGACGGTTCTGTGCTATAAGAAAAGCAAAATAACACATAGAACCGTCCCCTGTGCTATAATCAGTGTGGCTATTTACCCAACAGCTGGATTTTCTGCAAGGCTCGGTTTTGATATAGTGCAGTTTTGTGAAGACTTGTATAAGATTTTCGATTAGGGGGCGTTTATGACAGTTCATCGTTCTAAAAAGAAACCTGTAGTACTATTTATAGTGTGGCTTTTTTCTTGTTTGGTCCTCACGGCGTTTAATAAGTATAATCAATTATTTTTGAAAAAGGACCAAACAATTACACAATACTACATATCTCTTGCAATTACTATTCTAGTAACAGTGATATATTTTATTCCTATGTTAGTTGTTATTTATCGCCAAGCGAAAGCTGTTTCGCTAAAATGGTTAATTATAGTGGCAAAGTCTTTACTTGTTCTGTTTAGCGGTGTGTTAGCCATATTATTGATTATATTATTGTGTATGCTTGTAGCACAGTAGTAGCACGGGACATAGCACAGGGGACGGTTCTGTGGGGACAAGGGGACGGTTCTACCGTCCCCTTTTTTGGCAGAGTGAAAAAAGTTGTTGACCTATGGATAGTTTTCGGTTATAATATGGCAGAATGACCATTTATGGTCTATTATTATGCGTTGCTGCGGCCTTCGGGCTGTTGAGCATATGTGATTTTGACAGGAGGTGTACACAAATGAAGCGTACCTATCAACCCAGCCGTCGTCATCGTTCCAAGGTTCACGGTTTCCGTCAGAGAATGGCTACTTCCAACGGTCGTAAGGTTCTGGCTCGTCGCCGTGCAAAGGGCCGCAAGGTTCTGTCTGCTTAAGTGTTTATGTCCCGTGGAAAACCACAGTGAATAATCGCTTGTAGCGAAATGGGAGTTTATGTGCGGGGCGAACAAACGATTCGCCCCGCCCCCTTTTTTATGTGGGCAAACTCTTGCAAATTCTTATCAGCCTCCGTCTGTTCTTTTTCCGTGCTGCTGCACGGCGTCAGGTTTGAAATACAAAAAGTATGTCTGCACCTGCCGCCGCTTGCATCCCGAAAAAATCCCCAGCCGAATATCCGATAATTACCCGTTGCGCGCTTACCCTGATTAAGTGGGGGGAAGAAGATTAGGATAATGATCCATTTTTAAGGGCAGTTGCTGCCCGGGTGCTTCAGACAGAGGAGCGCCTTTCGTGAAGTTCAGGAGAGATGATTTATGAAATTCTCCAAAGCGCTGAAACTCAATCATATTTTCCGCAGGCTCTACGCCACCTCCGGCCACGGCAATGCCTGCCTTGTGCTTTATGCCCGGAAAAATAACACCGGCACCAATCGGGTGGGTGTTACCGTGAGCAAAAAGCTGGGCGGTGCGGTTGTGCGCAACCGGATTCGTCGGCGCATTCGGGAGGTTTACCGCCTGAATGAGCAGAAGTTCGTCCCGGGATGGGATATTGTGGTGGTGGCAAGAAGTCGCTGCCTGACGGCAAGCTTTGAGCAGTTAACCAAGTCTTATTTGGCTTTGGCGGAAAAAGCGGGGATTTTGCAATGAAAACAGTATTGCTTGCCCTGATAAGGTTTTATCGGCGCCACATCTCTACCCGGACACCTCCCAGCTGTCGGTTTACTCCTACCTGCTCCGCTTACGCATACGAAGCAATCGAAAAACACGGGGCTCTGAAAGGCACCTGGCTGGCGATCAAACGGATATGCCGTTGCCATCCTTTCTACAAAGGAGACCCCTATGACCCTGTTCCCTAAGGAGGACACACTATGATGTTGGCATTTAACCTGGCGGATATTATCCAGGTGCCTTTTGGCTATTTGCTGTCATTTTTGTATCAGATTACAAGCAGCTATGGCGTGGCGCTGATTTTATTCGCGTTTATTGTCAAGCTGGTTCTGCTCCCTGCTTCCGCCAAGAGCAAGAAGAGCACCATGCAAATGTCCCGGCTTGCCCCCCGCATTCAGGCGGTTCAAAAGAAATATGCAGATGACCAGGCCAAGCAAAACGAGGCAATTACGGCCATCTATAAAGAAGAAGGCGTGGCTTTGGGTGGCGGCTGCCTGTGGAGCTTATTGCCCCTGTTGCTGCTGTTCCCTCTGTATGCCGTTGTCCGTCAGCCCATTGAGTATATGCTTCACGAAAGCGCTGAGGTTGCTGCAAAAATCGTGGACATTATCAAAGAGGGCGCACCGGACCGGTTCAGCGCAAACAATACCTTCTACGCCCAAATGATTGCCGCCCCCAAGATTCCTGAATTTGCAGAGCAAATCAAGGCGGCTGGTCTGGCTGTGAAGGAAGCCACTTTGGAAGGCGTTAACTTTACCTTCCTGGGAATAGACCTGGGTATTGTGCCCCAGTACAATGTGTTTGCCGCAACCTGGAAATGGGATTGGGCGCATATTGGCGGTGCATTAATTCCCCTGCTTTCCTGCGGCTCTCAGCTTGTTTCTATGCTTCTGTCTCAAAAGGCCAATAACTCGGTTGTGACCAATGAGAAAGGCCTGCAGGACAAGGAGACTGCCAAAAATTCCCAAGCAGCTCAGCAAGGCAAGATGATGATGTGGATGATGCCCATAATGTCTCTGTGGATTGGCTTTACCGTTCCCGGAGCGCTCAGCCTGTACTGGCTGGCGCAGGGCGTGGTAACCACCGTTACCGATACAATTCTCACCAAGAAGTACCGGAAAATCTATGATGCTGAGGACGCACTGCGTCTGCAGAAGGCCATGGAAGAAGAGGCCATTGAGGCGGAAAAGGAAAGAGTTCGTGCAGAGCGCCGTGCGGCCAACCCCAACGGCATTACTGCCAATACCAGTAAAAAGAAGATGCAGCAGGCAAAACAGAAGGAGCAGGAAGAGGCGAAGGCCGCTGCTGCCAAAGAGTATGCTGCCAAGAAGGGCCTTGTGGTAGAGGAGGAGACTTCTGAGAAGAAGCCTCTGTCCGGCGTGGAGAGCCGTCCGTTCTGTAAGGGACGGGCCTATGACCCGGAGCGCTACAACACCCAATCTACGGAGGAATAAACTATGGAAAAGACCATTGTTGTGACTGGCAAGACTATGGACCTTGCCATTGAAAATGCATTGAACCAATTGGGTCTGACCCGGGATGAGATTTCTGTTCAGATTTTGACCCAGGCAAAGCCCGGCTTTTTGGGTATCGGTGCTGCCCCTGCCAAAATTGAGGTGACCTACGAAGCTCCGGATGAGGTAGCTGCTGCGCCCAAGTCCGCTTTTGGGGCCGCTTCTCGCTCCAAGCCCAAGGCAAAAAAACCCGAAGAACCCAAGCAGGAAGAACCCAAGCAGGAGGAGCCCAAGGTTGAGGCAAAGCCCCAGCCTAAGCCGGCGGTAAAGAAAGCAACCGTTGCTCCCAAGGAGTATAAAAGTGCCGAGCCCGGCACCACCGAAGAAAGAATTGAGACCTTCCTGAAGGGCCTTTTGGAGCACATGGGCTCTCAGGCAGTGCCTTATGCTACCAAGGAAGAGGAGGATACCTACTCTGTAGAGCTGGTAGGCGAGGATTTGGGCTACCTGATTGGCCGCCGGGGCGATACCCTGGATGCCATTCAGCACTTGGCAAATTACTCTGTCAACCGTGCTGCCGGAAGCCATGTGCGCATCAATGTGGATGCAGAGCAGTACCGTCAAAAGCGGGAGGACTCCCTGCGCCGTTACGCACAGAAAAAGGCCCAGCAGGTGCTGAAGGCACACCGCCGCACCACCCTGGAGCCTATGAATGCCTACGAGCGTCATGTCATTCACGCAACCCTGCAGGACACCGACCGGATTACCACCTATTCCGTGGGTTCCGAGCCCAACCGCCGTGTTGTAATTGAATATGTAAGATAAATCCATAAAAGAGGAGTAAAGCGCCTGACGGTGGCTTTACTCCTCTTTTCTTCTATTTTTTCAGGCTGCCAATAATTTCCAAAAGAATACGGCAGTGCTCCTGCTCCTGCTGGGCAAGCTTGGCAAAGACTTTGCCGTATTCCGGATGGCTGCTGCGCTGCTCATACTGGGCAAGGCATTGCATTTCTCGTCCGTAGCAACGGCGCAGAATTTGCTCCGGGGCTTCCTGCGGCAGAGGCAGGGAGGCAATCTTGGGGTGGGTGCCGGTAATCAGTGTGTATATTCCTTTCAGGCAGGCCATGTGGGCCTGTTCCTGCTCAAAAAGTGTCCGTAAAAGGGTGGCGGCTTTGCCGTTTAGTTTCCGGGACAACTGTAAGTAAGTAGAGGCGTCCGCCCATTCCTGGGCAATCAGAGACAAAAGCCCTTGCTCCGGGCTATCCTGCTCCGGATGTACACGCTGCCACACCCGGGCAGCCTTTTGCGGGTCAATCTGCATAAACACATTCCTTTCCTATGATATCTGTAAAGTATATGAGATGTTATGCGAAAAAACCCGTCTTTTTTGTCGACAGACGGGCAGGGCTTAAAAAATCTATCTTTTGTAAAATATTATAAATTTTTCTTGATTTTACCCCCAGGTGGGTGTATAATGTGTACTGTACGGAATTGGCTCTTGTGATTTAAAGAAAATATGTAAAAGGAAGGAACACACAATGAAGAAATTATTATGTTTGCTCTTAGCTGTTCTGATGCTGTTTTCTCTGTGCGCTTGTGGCGACAGTGCAGCAGAGGATGAGGGCCCGACAACTTTGTCAGCGGAGCAGAAGCCCAAGACCCAGGTGGCAAAGCCTTTAACCTGGGATGATGTTAATTCTATCCCTATTGCCAACAGCAGCATGACAGAGGAAGAGCTGCGTCAAATTTGCCTGGACTTTATGCGTATGCAGTTGAGCTTCACCTGGACTCCCAAGGCAGAAGCTATCCTCATGAATAAGAACACCGCTGTTCCCCTGACTCCCCCTATGGTCTATAAGGGCCTGCCCTACAAGGGTGGCGGAGAAGGCGGCAACGGCCTTGGCAACATCTACACCGCCATGCACTACTACGATACCGATAACGGTATGATGGACCTGTCCGGCCCCAATGCGGTAGCCGCCATTTCCAACCAGTGCTCCTCTTCTGTTTTCTGGTGCTGGGCCAGAGTCAGTAACTCTCATAATTATCAATACACCGTCTACGGCACGCAGGCCTACGGTTGTCTGCGTGTAGGCCCTTATACATACGACGATTCCGTCAAGACCTTTAACCATAAGACTACCCAGGTTATTTGTGAGGAGAACGGCGAGCAGACTATGTTCGAGTCCTATGCTGCCTGCAAGCCTGCTGACGGCTTGGTGAACTATAAAAATGACGCCGGTCATATGCGTATGGTGGTAAAGGTCGATGTAGTACGCAATGCAAACGGAACCATCGACGGCAAGAACAGTAAACTCGTCTTTATGGATCAGTTCACTCCCTATCGTGACTACAAGCAGGACAACGGTGGCGGCTACTGTAAGGTTACCGGTTATATTGACCGGGAGATTTCCTTCAAGGAGCTGTACGATTCTTCCTACCTCCCCTTCACTATGGAAGAGCTGAACGATCCCAGCAAGGTGGAAAAGGCTGAGGCTACCATTGATCTCTCCGGAGAGAAAGTCACCGTAGACCAGCTGGTTAAGGCAAAGGTTAAGGCCAACTACTCCATTTCCGATATCACCATTACTGTAAAGAACTCCAAGGGCAAGCAGGTTTATACCTACCTGTTCCCTGTGTACACCGTTCATACTATTCCTGCCTATGAAGCAGGTGTAATAGGTGCAGTTGTCCAAGAAGATTTGGCAAAATATGAAAACGGCAAGTACACCATTGAGGTTAGCACTCGGTTGGGTACCGGCGAAAAGCCCGTGGTGTATTCCGGTAAGCTGGTAAAGGGATAATCCAAGAAATTTGTAATTTGGTTCTTTGCCACGGCTTGTGCAAAAGAACTTATAATAATTGTAAGGAGATGTTTTTATGAAAACAAGAACCGAAAAGCGGTGGATTTGCGCAGTGCTGTCTATCGTTCTTCTGCTTGCGTACATCCCTGCAACCCCGGCGCAGGCAGACGCAACTGGTATGATCCTGGAAGAGGATAAGGAAACCCTTACCATCGCACAGGATACCGTTCTGGACCTGAACGGCTACACTGTAACCGAGCTGAATGTCACCAACGGTACAGTGTATGTGAAAGACAGCAAGACCGATGACTACACCGTTGCAGATGACAAATATGGTAAAATTGTTGCCGCTACCGGTGCAGTGAAAGCCCAGGAGGGCTATATGGCCATTCAGGAGGATGGCGGCACCTCCTACCACAAGGTAGACCTGACCATTACTGCAATGTCCCTGCGTTCCTTTGTGGACGGCGAGGCTAAGCCCGGCGTGTACTATAAGAGTGCTTTCAAGGGCGACGAGAAGGTTGCAGCGAATGTGGATAGCTACGGTATTGCTTTGAGCCTTTACAACAACCCCACCGCAGACGGCAGCAATAAAAACAGTGCTTATTCCAAATTCACCGAGTTCAAAGCCGGCCCTGAGGGCAACTCCGGCAACGGTACTTTGCTCTCCGGCATTATGAAGACGGAAAACTCCAATGAGATCAATCAGAGAAATGCAGAGTATCAGGTTTACGGCAGATCCTACCTGAAGACCAAATCCGGCGACTATATCTACGGCAACTGCGTGAACCGTAGCTTGAAGCAGCAGCTTGAGGCCATTGCCGGCATGTGGAAGACTTATAACACCACCGTGCAGAACACTGTGCTGGGCCTGTGCAAGGAATATATGGACGTTGTCAGCACTTGGGATAACCTGTCCGAAATTACTTGGCAGCTTGAGGAAACCAATGTCGCTAAGCCTATTACGACCTTGGAAGATCTGAAAAATATTGATGTAGCAACAAATGAAATGACAAAGAAAGAGCTGCGCCAGCTTTGCATCGATTTTATGAGTCTGCAGATGACCTTTAGCTGGACCCCCAGACAGACGACCACCTACTATAATGGCGGTACTGGATTTGCCGACGGCCAACCGTATAATATGGAGCACGGAACTGTTTACAAGGGAATGCCCTACAAAGGAAGCGGTATTGGCGGCAACGGCCACGGTAATATCTACACTGTCCTGGAATACTATAACCCCAGTAACGGTATGCTGAATACCAATGTCTGGAAGGATGGCACACTGGATATGGCTCCCTTTACCAGCCAGTGCTCTTCCTCCACCTTCTGGGCTTGGGCAAGAGTTTGTAACAGCTTCGACTATCAGTACACGAAAAAGGCAACGCCCGCCAATGGTTTCATCCCTGTAGGCACCCTGCCTTATTTGGATTTCTGGAGCGCAGACTTGACGGAATACACGGAAGACGACAACACGCAGGAAATTTGTGATCATTATGATGATATTAAGGAGACAAAAGCCGATTTCTATGCTAAAGGTTATGCCCATTTGAAGGCCGGTGACGGTCTGTTAAGCTCTGACGACAATGGAGGCCATATACGTATGGTTGTAAGTGTCAATTTGAAAGATGTTAATGGAGGTTCGTTGGATGAAGGTGAAGCCATCAGTGGTGAGCATAGCACTGTGACTGTCCTGGAGCAGGAGATGCACTGGCTAGATAAAACTAAGGAATATGGCTCACCTTGTAAGGTAGCTAGAGGCGGCACCGTGCGTGAAATTAAGTTCTACAGTCTGAAGAGCAGTGGCTATATCCCCTTCACCTTTGCTGAGCTGGTCGACGAAGAGATGTTGAAAAAAGATCCTGACTATATCTCCTCCGACTTTATGCCTATGTTCACTGAAGAAACAAGTAAAGTGGAAGCAGCAACTTACAGTATAAATTGCGATGAAGCCGCCCCAATGACCAAGAAGGCCTTTGAAGACCTGCAGGTGACTTCCAACTATGCCATTTCCGACATCACCTTTGTTATCAAGAATGCCAACGGAATGGCCGTGTGCAGAGAGTTTGTACCTGCACATATGTGGTCTATCAAAAAGAGCATCAATCTGTTTGATTTGACGAACACCATCGCAGAAGGCGACGGCTACAAGAAGATCCTGAACATTGAGGACTACAGTGAATACTTTGATGGCAACCATACCATCGAGATCAGTGCTCAGCTGAGTAACGGCGAAAAGCCCCCTGTTTACACCGGTACCTTGGTTGCAGGTTAAGTAAAAATTTTCTCCGGCACAGTTTTGTGCCGGAGATTTTTTGCAAAATGGGGGTTTTCATTTTCGTACAAATGTGCTATTATAAAGAAAATCAGAAAAGGGAGGCCCCTCTATGCCACGAACCAGCAATAAAGGTCAGGAAATTTTGGAATTTGTGAACCGATTTTCTTTGGAAAATGGCTATGCCCCCTCTGTCCGGGAAATCGGTGAGGCTGTAGGTCTGACCTCTACCGCTTCCGTCAGCTACCATCTGCGCCAGCTCCAAACCAAGGGTCTTCTGCTGTCCTCCGGCAATAAAGGCACCAAGCGTGCCATTACCACCGCCCAGCGCCCGGGACAAATCCCGGTAATCGGCGTTGTCACTGCCGGTCAGCCTATTCTTGCCTTTGAGAATATGGAGGGCACCATGGCCTGGGATGGAGACCCCTCCTGCTTTGCCCTGCGAGTTCGGGGAGACAGTATGATAGGTGCCGGAATTTTAAGCGGAGATAAGGTGGTTATTCGCCCCCAACAGACGGCTCAGGACGGACAAATCGTGGTAGCCCGGCTGGAGGATGAGGCCACGGTAAAGCGGCTTTCCCTGAAAAATGGGGAAGTTTGGTTGCTGCCGGAGAACCCGAATTATGATCCCATTGACGGCCGGCAGGCCCAAATTATCGGCATTGTAAAGGCCGTTGTTCGTGAATACTAAATATTGGGCGGCCTCACATAGGGATTTACACGGTTTTGAATGCATCTTTTTCCCCACAGAAAATCCATCGTCTTTGGAATACACAAAGTATTCCTGCATCCTCTGGACATTTCTGTGAGAAAAAATCTCCTATTCAAAACTGCGAAGCACTCCAAAACGAGAGATTTTTCTGCAAGACAAGATATAAAATCACGGCAAGGCTGACGCCTGCCGTGATTTTTTGATAAAGTATTGCTGGAAAAGAACCGCTTTGGAGCGTATAAATCCCTATATGAGGTCGCCCTTCCCCTGCTCTTTTTCTGTAAAAAGGCCGAAATAACAGGAAAAAATCGGAAAAGTATTTGCTTTTTTGCAACAAGTATGCTATACTATTCCGGCATTATAGTAAAGAATGTCAATCAAAACAATATTGGCAGCAGTCCTGCCGATAAAAAATGAAAGGGGTATTTACAAATGTCTCATAAGTATGTTTACCTGTTTACCGAAGGCAACGGCAATATGCGTGAGTTGCTGGGTGGTAAGGGCGCAAACCTAGCTGAAATGACCAACATCGGTCTGCCGGTTCCCCAGGGCTTCACTATCTCTACCGAAGCCTGCACCAAATATTACGAAGATGGCCGTATGATCAACGCCGATATCCAGGCTGAGATTATGCAGTACGTAGAAAAGCTGGAGGAAATCACCGGCAAGAAGTTCGGCGATAAGGAGAATCCTCTGCTGGTTTCTGTCCGTTCCGGCGCTCGTGCTTCTATGCCCGGTATGATGGACACCATCCTGAACCTGGGCCTGAACGAAGAAGTGGTTGAGGTTCTGGCTGCCAAGTCCGGCAATCCCCGTTGGGCTTACGACTGCTACCGTCGGTTTATTCAGATGTACTCCGATGTGGTTATGGAAGTGGGCAAGAAGTACTTCGAAATTCTCATTGACGAAATGAAGGAAAAGAAGGGCGTTAAGCTGGATGTGGAGCTGTCCGCAGAGGACCTGAAGGAGCTGGCTGGCCAGTTCAAGGCTGAGTACAAGTCCAAGCTGGGCACCGACTTCCCCTCTGATCCTAAGGAGCAGTTGATGGGCGCTATTAAGGCTGTGTTCCGCAGCTGGGATAACCCCCGTGCCAATGTTTACCGTCGTGATAACGATATCCCCTACTCTTGGGGCACTGCCGTTAACGTGCAGTCCATGGCCTTCGGCAATATGGGCGACGATTGCGGTACCGGTGTTGCATTTACCCGTGACCCCGCCACCGGCGAGAAGAAGCTGATGGGCGAGTTCCTGACCAATGCGCAGGGCGAAGACGTGGTTGCCGGTGTCCGGACACCTATGCCCATTGCTGAGATGGCTGATAAGTTCCCCGAGGCTTTCAAGCAGTTTACTGAGGTTTGCTCCATTCTGGAGAACCACTACCACGATATGCAGGATATGGAATTCACCGTGGAGCACGGCAAGCTCTATATGCTGCAGACCCGTAACGGCAAGCGTACTGCTCCTGCTGCTCTGCAGATTGCCGTTGACCTGGTGAAGGAAGGCCATAAGACTGAGGAAGAAGCTGTCCTGATGATTGACCCCCGTAACCTGGACACCCTGCTGCATCCCCAGTTTGATGCTAAGGCACTGAAGGCTGCAACTCCCATCGGCCGTGGCCTGGGCGCTTCTCCCGGAGCTGCTTGCGGCCAGATCGTGTTCTCTGCTGAGGACGCTGAGACTTGGAAGAATGCCGGCAAGAAGGTAGTGCTGGTTCGTTTGGAGACCTCTCCCGAAGACATCACCGGCATGAAGGCTGCTCAGGGCATCCTGACTGTCCGTGGCGGTATGACTTCCCACGCAGCCGTTGTTGCCCGTGGTATGGGTAAGTGCTGCGTTTCCGGCTGTGGCGATATCGCTATGGACGAGGAGAACAAGAAGTTCACCCTGGCAGGCAAGACCTACCACGAGGGTGACTGCATCTCCATTGACGGCTCCACCGGTAACATCTACGACGGCCTGATCCCCACCGTAGACGCTGAGATTTCCGGCAACTTTGGCACCATTATGGGCTGGGCTGACAAGTTCCGTACCCTGAAGGTCCGTACCAATGCCGACACCCCTGCTGACGCCAAGAAGGCTCGTGAGCTGGGCGCAGAAGGCATCGGCCTGTGCCGTACCGAGCATATGTTCTTCGAGGCTGACCGTATCGCTGCATTCCGTGAAATGATTTGCTCCGATACCGCCGAAGAGCGTGAGGTTGCTCTGAACAAGATCCTGCCCTACCAGCAGTCTGACTTCGAGAAGCTGTACGTGGCTCTGGAAGGCTATCCCGTATGTATCCGCTTCCTGGATCCCCCTCTGCACGAGTTCGTGCCCACCACTGAGGAGGACATTGCTACTTTGGCAAAGGCTCAGGGCAAGACTGTGGAGCAGATTAAGAATATCATTGAGTCTCTGCACGAGTTCAACCCCATGATGGGTCACCGTGGCTGCCGTCTGAGCGTCACCTACCCCGAAATCGCTGTGATGCAGACCAAGGCTGTTATCCGTGCAGCTATCAACACCAAGAAGGCTCATGCTGATTGGAACATTGTTCCCGAGATTATGATCCCCTTGGTTGGCGACGTGAAGGAACTGAAGTTCGTTAAGGATATGGTTATCAAGACCGCCGATGCTGAAATTGCCGCTTCCGGCGTGGAGCTGAAGTATGAGGTCGGTACTATGATCGAAATCCCCAGAGCTTGTCTGACTGCCGACGCCATTGCCAACGAGGCTGAGTTCTTCTGCTTCGGCACCAACGACCTGACCCAGATGACCTTCGGCTTCTCTCGTGACGATGCCGGCAAGTTCCTGGATGCCTACTACGATCAGAAGATTTTTGAGAACGATCCCTTCGCCCGTCTGGACACAACCGGTGTTGGCCAGTTGATGGAAATGGCTGTTGCCAAGGGCAAGGCTGCTCGCAAGAGCCTGCACTGCGGTATCTGCGGTGAGCACGGTGGTGACCCCATGTCTGTGGAATTCTGCCACAGCATTGGCCTGGACTATGTGTCCTGCTCTCCCTTCCGTGTGCCTATCGCGCGCTTGGCCGCCGCCCAAGCGGCCATCGCAAACAAGTAATTGCAGATAGGTTTAAAGCTACTAAAATTTATTCCCGCCGATTTCTCGGCGGGAATTTTTTACAGTTAGTTAATCATTTTGGTACAAACTGTGTTATAATGAAAATATAAATTGAGAATTCCAGAGGTGCAATATGAAAAAAATATTAGCGTGTTTCGTGGTGCTAACCCTTTTGCTTTCGGGTTGCCGTTCTACCGAACAGAAAATTGAAGGTACTCAAATTAAACTTTCTGACAACAACATCACAGTTGATGGACAAGAAATTACAACCGATAACACACAGGCGGTTTATTCTGCCAAGGATATAGTGTTTTATCTTGCAGGTCAAGACTTCACTTACGGCGAAGGTCAAAGAGAAGATGAACACGAGCAAAGCGAAGCAGATGCACATACTGTTGTTCATATTACAAAACCAGGCAGATATGTTTTAAGTGGTAAATTATCACTAGGACAAATTGCCATTGACCTTGGTGAAGACGCAACGACAGACCCCAATGCAGTAGTAACCCTGGTTCTTAACAACGTGGACATTACTTGCTCTGTTGCTCCTGCAATTATATTCTATAATGTTTATGAACCGTTTAATGAGGTTACAGAAGAAACAGCAACCAAAGATGTTGATACTAAAAATGCAGGTGCAAATGTTATTATTGCCGACGGAACCAAAAACAATATCAATGGTTCTTATGTTGCAAAAATTTACAAATCATACGAATTGAGTGAAGACGGTAAAGAAGTTGTAGATAGCAAAAAACTTCATAAATATGATGCCGCTTTCTATTCAAAGAAGACAATGAACATAAACGGCGGAGATAAAGGAACTGGTATATTAAATATCAAAGCCGAAAACGAAGGTCTTGACAGTGAACTTCACCTTACAATCAATGGTGGAACTATTAATATCACATCGGGCAACGATGGAATTAACACCAACGAGGACAATGTGTCTGTTACCACTATGAATGGAGGTACACTCAATATTCTTTGTGACGGCAGCACGGGTGAGGGCGATGGTATTGATTCAAATGGTTGGCTTGTAATAAATGGTGGCACCGTTATAGCGCAGGCGTGTGCTACAAGTGGCGACGCAGGCATAGACT
Source organism: Faecousia sp. (assembly GCA_045653685.1). Taxonomy (GTDB): domain Bacteria; phylum Bacillota; class Clostridia; order Oscillospirales; family Oscillospiraceae; genus Faecousia. The sequence continues at coordinate 125 of JAZOME010000008.1, read as the reverse complement.
CTGACAAGGGTATTTATTTGAATGGCGGTAAAGTGATTGCTTCGGGCAATATGCTTGACCATATTGCAGGTGGCAACCAGACTTATGCTGTGTTTAATTTTGCAAGTCGTCAAAACGGTAATAGC
>JAZOME010000007.1:0-48099 GCA_045653685.1 Faecousia sp. | reverse complement strand
CCTCGGTAGTACCGGCAACCTTAAAGTCCATTTCGCCGTGGAAGTCCTCAACACCCTGAATATCGGTGAAGGTTCTCCACTCACCGGTCTCCTGGTCGGAAATCAGACCGCAGGAAATGCCGGCAACGGGACGCTTAATGGGCACACCGGCATCCATCAGTGCCAAAGTAGAGCCACAGATAGAGCCCTGAGAGGTGGAACCGTTGGAGGAAAGCACCTCGGAAACCACACGAATGGCGTAGGGGAACTCCTCCACGGAGGGAATCACAGGCAGCAGAGCCTTCTCAGCCAGTGCGCCGTGACCGATCTCACGACGGGAGGTAGAACGGGCAGCTCTTGCCTCACCGGTGGAGAAAGAGGGGAAGTTGTAGTGGTGGATATACCGGCGGTTCTCCTCGGGATAAATGGTGTCCAGCTTCTGGGCAGCAGACAGGGTGTTCAAAGTACAGATAGACAGCACCTGAGTCTGACCACGGGAGAACAGACCACTGCCGTGCACTCTGGGCAGCAGACCTACCTGAGCGTCCAACGGACGAATATCGTCCATGCCACGGCCGTCCACACGCTTGCCCTGCAGCAGCCACTTCTTCACGACCTTCTTCTGCATCTTGTACAGACACACCTCAATGTGGGTCTCAAAGTCCTCGTACTTCTCGCCGAACTTCTCCTGGAAGTCCAGACGGGCACCAGTCAGGCGCTCCTCACGGATGTTCTTGTCATCGGTGTCCAAAGCGTTCTCAATCTGACCCAGGCCGTACTCCATCAAATCGTCCAGCAGGTCGTGGTTCACAGCAGCCTTTTCAAAGGTGAACTTGGGCTTGCCGATTTCTGCCACGATGGAGTTAATGAACTTCACGATTTCCATATTGGTCTCGTGAGCAATCCGGATAGCCTCCAGAACGATGGCTTCGGGAGCCTCGTTGGCCTCGGTCTCAATCATAACCACCTTCTCGAAGGTAGAGGCGATGCATACGAAGCAGTCGCAAGCCTCACGCTCGTCGTTGGAGGGGTTGATGATATAGCGGTCGCCCAGGTGGGCAACATTGGTGGTAGCCACAGGGCCGTTCCAGGGCACATCGCTGGACGCGATGGCGATAGAAGCGCCCAGGGAAGCTACGATTTCCACAGGGTTTTCATAGTCGTTGGCCAGCACGGTACAGGTGACCACGGTGTCGTTACGCAGCTCCTCGTCAAAGAGGGGACGCATAGGACGGTCAATGATACGGCTGTTCAGGATGCCCCGGTCGGAGGGCTTGCCCTCACGGCGGTTGAAAGAGCCGGGAATACGGCCCACGGCATACATTCTCTCCTCGAACTCAATGGTCAGAGGGAAGTAGTCAATACCGGCCTTGGGAATGGGGTTGCAGGTGCAGGTGGTGAGCACCACGGTGTCACCGTAACGGCAGATACATTCTGCATTGGCAAGCTCTGCTACCTTACCGGTTTCCACGGTAAAGGGACGGCCGCCAATTTCCATCTCATAAACGTGATGGTTGGGATACTGCTTGCGAGTAATCATTTGTGTTTCCTCCTAAGTTATTTTTATTTGTTCGGGAGGTTTAGCACTTGAAAATAAGTTCTGCATCAGAGCCCATTTTCAACTGCTAAAGTGTCTCCCGATATTGATGAATTTGCAAAAAGTGGGGCAACTGCCCGTCGCCCCACTCTTATGCTTTCTTACTTACGAATACCTAATTTAGCAATCAAAGCACGGTAACGGTTGATGTCCTTCTTTGCCAGATAGTCCAGCAAATTGCGGCGCTTACCAACCATCATCAGCAGACCACGACGGGAGTGGTTGTCGTGCTTGTGCACACGCAAGTGATCGGTCAGCTCGTTAATCCGGGCAGTCAGGATAGCAACCTGAACCTCGGGAGAACCGGTATCGCCTTCGTGGGTAGCGTTTTCCAGGATAACCTGGGTCTTCTTTTCCTTGAGAATCATTGTGTTTTCCACCTTTCATTTATTGGGGTCAATCATTAAAAATCGATTTTTGCCGGAGCAGCAGCCCTATTGCCGCAACTCTGCAGTGTGAAAATCTTGAAATACACAAAGTATATCTTCATTTTCACACTTTGACTTGCGTCAATAATTCTCGCTGTCCGCCTAAAAATCCCTTTTTAGAGCTTGCCCGATTACCCGGCAGCCAAGTAGGGGTTAGTGGAATCCCTTTTTGGGTTTCTCCCACAACTGAGCTACGGGCTATTTACTTTCTGGTCATAGCCAGCCCGACTATGATATCATAAGTTTTCCCGGTTGTAAAGGAAAACTTTCATTGATTTTGAAAAATTTTCCGTACTTTCCGGGAATCTTCCTGAATTTGGGCTTGCAAAGTCTGCAAATCCGGAAATTTTTTCTCCTCCCGGAGGAAATCATAAAAGGAAAGGGTGATTTCCTTGCCGTACAAATCTCCGTCAAAGTCCAAAATCCAGGACTCCACTGTAAGATTTTCCCCAGCCACAGTGGGGCGGTTGCCCACATTGGTCACCGCCAAATACGATTTGCCGTCAATGGCAGCCTTGCAGGCATATACCCCTTTTTTCGGCTGTGCCAAGCCCTCCGGCAAGGATAAATTGGCAGTAGGTATTCCAATGGTTCTTCCCAATTTCTGTCCGGCAACTACCTTGCCTGTGAGAATGTGGGGATGTCCCAAAAACCGGACAGCCTCTGCCATTTCTCCCATTTCCAGCAATCTGCGGATATAGGTAGAGGACACGGTGATATCCCCAATCTTCTGCTTGGGGATTACCCGGCAGGGCAGATTTTGCTCTTCCGACAGTTTTTGCAAAAGGGTAGCATTCCCTGCGCCCCGGTCGCCAAAGCGAAAATCCTCTCCGCACACAAAGCCTGCCGCCTGATACTGCTCTGCCAAGAGTCTATAAAAATCCTGCCAGGGCATATGCATCATATGTTCGTCAAAGGGAAGCTCTATCACACAGTCCGCCCCGAAGCTGCGCAGCAGCCGTTCCCGGTCCGGGGCTGTGTTGATAAGATTAGGCGCCTTTCCCAAAACCAGCCCATCGGGATGACTGGAAAAGGTCACCACTCCGGCCTGACAGCCTAAACTGTCCGCCAGCTCCCGGCAGGCCTTCAATAGCGCCTGATGACCCAAATGCACCCCATCAAAAACCCCAAGGGCATAAATTACTTTCTTTTTCATAAACAAATCTTTCCGTCTTTGTTGGTAGGGGCAACACCCTGCCGCCCCCTACAATGCCACCTCAAAAAAGCTTTTAATGGTTGACATAACTCCGTCTTCCACCTTGCACAGCGCCAAAAACTCTCCGTTTTGTCCGTACACCCGGTAAGTTCCCGGCTCTATTGCAAGGGTAAAGCTTGCCCCGTTGCGGCAGCACTTTTCCTGCTTGGCAGTAAGGCTCAAAGCAGGATACCCTGCAAACATACTGTCCACCGGGAGCAAATACTCCTCCGGGTTTTCGCTGTCAATCAGCCTTTGCAAGGGCACAGCCTGTTCTATGGTGTACGCCCCTGCCGCCGTTCTGCGCAAGCGTGCCATACAGCCGCCGCAGCCCAAGTGCGCTCCGATATCCTTGCATAAGGTTCGGATGTATGTGCCCTTGGAGCAAGCAACCCGCAAGGTAGCATTTTCCCCGTCAAAATCCAGACATTCCAAGGAAAAAATCGTAATGGGCCGGGGCTTTCTCTCCACTTCCTTGCCACGTCGTGCCAAATCGCAAAGCTTCTGCCCATTTATTTTCAGGGCAGAATACATTGGGGGCACCTGAAAAATCTCACCCCGGAAGTGGGTCAAAGCTTCTTCCAACTGTTCCTTAGTCACCTGCACCGGCTTTTCTTCCAGAATTTCCCCGGTGATATCCTCGGTGGTGGTGGTAAGACCCAGCCGCAGCACCGTTTCGTAGGTTTTTTCTGCGTGCTCAAAAAACTCCACACCCCGGGTGCCTCTGCCTACGAACACCGGCAAAACACCGGTAGCCATCGGGTCCAGCGTTCCGCCGTGGCCGATTCTTCGGGTATGCAGCACCCCCCGGAGCTTGCTGACCACATCCTGACTGGTCCAGCCCTCCGGCTTATCTATAATGACAATTCCATTCATGTTAACTACACAATCTCCAAAAGTGCATCTGCCACAGCCTGCGCCGCCGCCTCCAAAGGCATATCTAAAGAAGCGCCTGCCGCACCCTTGTGACCGCCGCCGCCAAACTTGGCGCACACCAGGCTGGCATCGTAGCCGGGCACTGCCCGGACGGAAATTTTCACCTTTCCGTCATCGGTCTGCCGGAGGGTAGCCGCAATTTTCACACCCTCAATACTCCGGGGGAAGCCGGAAATATTCTCCAGATCATCCTCCGTAGCGCCGCAAGCCTTCTCTACCGCCAACGGCAAGGGGCAAACCGCCACCTGTCCGTCCTTCAATAGCTGCATATGCTCCAGCATCCACCCCTGCACCTTCAGCCGGGCCAAAGAAGTGGTCTCAAACAAAAGCTGATTGATCTCAAAAATATCCGGCGTCACCTTGGCGCAAGCTGCCGCCACCTCAAAGGTATGGGGCTGGGTGTTGGCGTAGCGGAAACAGCCGGTGTCCGTGGACACTGCCGTGTATAAGGCATTGGCCATAGGGATATCCAGCTCCACCTGCAGCGTCTGCAGCACATCATAAATCATCTGTCCGCAAGCCGCCGCAGAGGGGTCAACCCACTCCAAAGCCGTAAAGCTTTCAGCGCTTCTGTGGTGGTCAATGCGCAGAGCAATATGATCCGCCAATGGCAAAAATGTCTCCGGCAGCATATTCTTGGACGCCACATCCACGCAGACCAAAACATCTCCCCGATCCACACAGCTCTTGGTCAAATCCTGATGCAGATGTCTGTGTCTTTGGGTAATCTCCTTGTTTTCCAGCACAAAGGCGGTTTTCCCCAGCTTCCGCAGACCACGGCACAACGCCGCCGAAGAACCTAAGGTATCTCCGTCGGGACGGCGGTGGGTCAGAATTACAAAGTTGTCATTTGCCTTAAAAAATTCAGCTATTTTCGTCCTGGTCATCTTTATTTACCTCCAGGGAGTTAATGAGCTTCAGCATTTTTGCGCCATAGGTGATAGAGTCGTCCAGCGCCCACACCAGCTCCGGAGTGTACCGCAAATTCAGGGTGCGTCCCAGCTCCCGGCGCAAAAAGCCCCCGGCAGATTTCAGGCCCTTCATTGCATCCTCCGCCTTCTCCTCCTGCAAGAAGCTGACATAGACCTTGGCGTAACGCAAATCCGGAGTGGTCTCCACATGGGTAATGGAAATCATAGTTTCCGCCACCCGGGGGTCTTTTACATTACGAAGCTGGCTGGCCAGCTCCTTTTGAATTTCCTCATTGATTCTGCCAATTCGATTGGATGCCATATTTCATCCCCCTAAAACACTGTTTGCCACACCGCTTTTGCGGTGCGGCAAACGAAATTATTACTGGTTAACTTCCTGCATTTCAAAGCACTCAAAGATATCGCCCTCTTTGATGTCGTTGAACTTCAATACGCTCATACCGCACTCATAACCGGCAGTGACTTCCTTGGCAGCATCCTTAAACCGCTGCAAAGAGCCGACCTCGCCCTCGTGAATGACAATATTGTCACGAAGCACACGCACCTGAGCATCACGGCTGACCTTACCGTCTTTGACCATACAGCCGGCGATGGTACCCACAGCAGAAACCTTGTAGGTCATACGCACCTCGGCGTGGCCGATAATGACTTCCTCGAATTTCGGTGCCAGCAGGCCCTTCATTGCCGCCTCAATCTCGTCGATTGCATCATAAATGACACGATAGAACCGCATATCCACATTGGCACGCTGACCACTGGCCTGTGCGCCGGCATCGGGACGGACATTAAAGCCCACGATGATAGCGCCGGCAGTGCTGGCCAGCAGAATATCGCTTTCGTTAATAGCACCCACGCCGGTGTGAATGACCTTCACACGCACTTCCTCGTTGGAAATTTTCTCCAAAGATGCCTTCACAGCCTCGGCAGAGCCCTGCACGTCCGCCTTCACAATCAAAGGCAGCTCCTTCATCTGACCCTCCTGCATCTTGGCAAACAGGTTGTCAAGGGTCACCTTCTGCATAGCGTTGGCGGCAGCGTCCTTCATTTCCTGCTTGCGCTGCTCCACCAGCTCTCTTGCCATACGCTCGTCTGCAACGGCATTGAATGCGTCACCGGGAGCAGGTACTTCTGCAAGACCGGTAATCTCCACAGGCACAGAGGGGCCTGCGGTTTTCACTGTGCGACCCTTATCATTGGTCATCACACGGACGTGACCCACGCTCGTGCCGGCAATGACCACATCGCCCTGGTTCAGCGTACCGTTTTGCACCAAAAGTGTGGCAATAGGACCACGGTTCTTATCCAGACGGGCCTCAATAACCGTACCCTTGGCACGGCGGTTGGGGTTGGCCTTCAATTCCTGCACCTCGGCAGTGAGCAGCACCATTTCCACCAGTTCATCCAGACCGGCGCCGGTCTTGGCGGAAATGGGAACAATCACCGTATCGCCGCCCCACTCCTCGGGAATCAGCTCGTGCTCGGTAAGCTGCTGCTTAATCCGGTCGGGGTTGGCTTCGGGCTTATCCATTTTATTGATTGCCACGATAATAGGCACTTCTGCCGCCTTGGCGTGGTTAATGGATTCAATGGTCTGGGGCATAATGCCGTCATCGGCTGCCACCACCAAAATGGCAATGTCCGTGCTCTTGGCGCCACGGGCACGCATAGAGGTAAAGGCAGCGTGACCGGGGGTGTCCAGGAAGGTGATCATCTGTCCGTTGACATCCACGGTATAAGCGCCGATGTGCTGGGTAATGCCGCCGGCCTCTCCGGTGACCACAGAGGTCTTGCGGATGGCATCCAAAGTAGAGGTCTTGCCGTGGTCAACGTGACCCATTACCACCACAACGGGAGCACGGGCAACCAGCTCCTCTTCGGTGTCCACGTGGTCGTCAATGACACGCTCCTCAATGGTAACGGTAATTTCCTTTTCTACCTTACAGCCCAGCTCCACAGCCACAAATTCTGCGGTATCAAAGTCAATCGTCTGGTTCATAGCGGCCATCACGCCGTTTTTCATCAGGCACTTAATGACTTCACTTGCCGTCTTCTTCATCCGGGAAGCCAGCTCGCCTACGGTAATCTCCTCCGGGATTTTCACCGTCACGGGAGCCTTCCGGGCAACCTCCATCTGCAGACGGAGCAGCTTCTCCTGCTCTTCGTTACGGGCCTTGTTGCCCTTGAACTTATTTTCCTTCTTGTTCTGCTGCTTCTTGTTGCCGAACTTCTGCTTGCCGCCCCGGTAATTCTGCTCCTTCTCGGTCACCAGATTGTCCACATCGTCAAAGCGGCGGACATTCACCTGCACCGCAGAGGTATCCACCACCCGGCGCTCACGCTTGCGCTCCGGCTCCTGGGGCTTGGCAGGCTTTTCCTTCTTGGGCTCTGCCTTGGGAGCTTCCGCCTTCTTCTCTTCCTGAGGCTTCTCCACCTTGGGTGCTTCTTCCTTTTTGGGTTCTTCCTTGGGTGCTTCCTTCTTAGGCGCAGCAGCTGCCATGGCAAACACAACCTCAATGGACGCAATTTGGTTGGTTTGGGTCATATAATCAAAAACCACATTCAGCTCTTCCTCAGAAAGAACCTGGGTGTTGGACTTGGGTTTCTCAAAGAACTTTTCCATAATCTGGGAAATCTGCTTGGGTGCAACACCAAAATCCGTAGCAACGTCTTTCAAACGATATTTCTCTAAACTCATACTCGCACCTCCGATAATTACTTCTTCTTGCCTGTTTGCTTGTTCTTTTTGTGTGCCTTTTCCTCCGCCTGACGCTTCTGCACACGCTTTGTGCGCTCGGTCAGGCTTTCCAGCACCTCCCGGTAACTCTCCGGCTGGGGCAAAGCCTTCACAAAGGCCAGTGCCAGCGCCGGGTCGGTAAAGGCACCGATGGCAAGACTGGTTCGGCCTATGGCCATCCCCAGTAAATCCTTGGAAAAGGGAACCTTTATGCACTGCTGCTGGGTGCCTGCGACAAAGCTTTTTGCTCTGCGCCAGGTGTGGTCGGATGCATCCTGAGCCACTACCACCAGCCGGGCCTTCTGTGCCCGGGCAGCAGAGCCCACCGGCTCCTCGCCCAGCTCGATCCTGCCGGCCTTTCGTGCCAAGGCCATATAATTCAGCGCTTTATCCAAGGTCGCCAGCCTCCATTTCTCTGGTGAGGCGGTCATAGACCTCTTGGGGAATGGCAACCTCCAGGCTGCGCTCCAGGGCTTTGGATTTCTGCGCCTTTTGCAGGCACTCTGCCTTGGGGCACACATAGGCGCCTCTGCCGTTAAGCTTTCCGCCGAAATCCAGACTCACGGTACCGTCCGTACCACGGACAACCCGAATCAGCTCTTTTTTAGGAAAACGCTCCCGGCAACCCATACATTGACGCTGAGGGATTTTCTTCTGCATAACGCTCCCTCCTTATATTCTTCTTAGTTTGCCTGGCTTTCCGGCTTGATGTCAATTTTGCAGCCGGTGAGTCTTGCCGCCAGACGGGCATTCTGACCCTCCTTGCCGATGGCAAGGCTGAGTTGATTGTCCGGCACCACCACGGTGCAGGCCTTCTGGCCCTCCACAGGCGTCACACTGATCACCTCTGCCGGGCTCAGTGCGGCACGGACATATTCACACAGGTCTTCGCTGTAGACCACGATATCAATTTTCTCTCCGTGAAGCTCCTCCACAACAGCACCCACACGGCCGCCTCTGGGGCCGACGCAAGCGCCAACGGGATCAATATCCTCCATAGCGGCACGCACCGCAATCTTGGTACGGCTGCCGGGCTCCCGGGCAATGTTCCGGATTTCCACCTGACCCTCGGCAATTTCGGGGGTCTCCAGCACGAACAGACGGCGCACCAAATTGGGATGGGTGCGGGATACGTGCATCAACGGGCCACGCTGAGCCTTGTTCACATCCAGCACATACACCCGAATCAAATCGCCGGGGGCAAACTGCTCGCCGGGAATTTGCTCGGAGGCCCGGAGCACAGCATCGCTCTGCTCATTGCCCTGACCCACCCGGACGAACATATCACCGGAGGGATCCAGCCGCAGCACGGTAGCAGTGAGCATCTCCTGGGCTTTGGAGGAGTAGCTTTCAAACATTGCACCACGCTCCGCCTCACGGATGCCCTGAATCACCACCTGCTTGGCAGTCTGTGCGGCAATCCGGCCAAACTTCTGAATGTCAATATCAATATTTACGGTGTCACCCACCTGCACATTGGGGTTCAAATTCTTAGCGGCGTCGATATGGATTTCCAAAGCGGTATCCTCTACTTCCTCCACCACGGTCTTGACCAGGTGCATGGAAAGGCCCTGCTCGGACAAATCCACAACCACATTTTCACCGGGGATATCCCGATTGTCCTCTCTATCCTTGCGGTAAGCATTGGTCAGGGCCTGCTTCAGCCGTTCCACCATATACTCCACAGGAATGCCCTTGAGCTTTTCCAAATCCCGCAAAGAGGCAAAAATTTCTGCACCGATATCTACCTGAGGTGCTGTCTGCTTCTTGGCTTTTGTATTTCTTGCCATTGTTCCTTCCTCCTTAAAATTCTACCCGCAGGCGCACCAGCGCAACCTGGGATTTTTCAAATGTAATACTTTCTTTTCCTGCCAGCAGGGTCACCCGTCCGTCTTCATAGCCCTGAAGCACACCGGGTATTTCCTTCAGGCCGTTGTAGGGGCGGTATAATTTCACTAAAATGGGACTTCCCATAAAAGCTTCAAAATCCGACGGGCGCTTCAGTGCCCGTTCCAACCCGGCGGAGCATACCTCAAAATGGTAGCTTTCCGCAATGGGGTCTTTTTCGTCCAAAATCGGGTCCACAGCACGGTGTACCTTTTCGCAATCTTCAATCTCCACGCCGCCGTCCTTGTCGATGTAGAGCCGCAAAAACCGTTCTGAGCCCTCCCGGACATATTCCACATCCCAGAGCCTGCATCCAAAGCTCTCCACCACCGGCGTTGCAAACTGCTCCACCTGTTCTGTTACTTTCATATTTTCCTCCTTTTGGTTTTCCTCCGCACCCGGCGGTGAACAAACCTGCAAAAAAGAGAGGGGCTGAACCCGTCACTTTCTCATAACCTATCCTTCCTGTGGGCATTATAACACCCTTTTTTTAATTTTGCAAGGGGTTTTTAGAAGAAAATGCAATATTTTTTCTTTGTTTTTCCGATTTATTGGGTGGGAAGCCCCTGCACATACTTCAAATCCCAGCTATCGTCAAAGAGTTTACTGAGCTGCCGTACCTGAACCATATCCACAGCCAGCTCCTGCAAATAGGGGGCTATCTCCAGAGATTCCAAATAAAATTCCGGCAGCGCCTCCTGCCCCAGCCGGGCGCCCATCACTGCCCCGGTCAGCGCTCCCACACAGCCACTGCGCCCGGAATGGTTCACCGAAACAATCATCGCCTCGTCAAAGTTTGCCATATGCACGGTGGTGGCATACACCATACCTGCCACACATTCTGCAGCCGTGGTGCAGCCCAGTAATGTCATCGCCGCCAAAGGCGACAGCTCAGCGTCCTTTGTCAGCGCCAGCGCCTTTTCCACACCGGAAATGGCGCTATATACCTCCGGAGGAGCTTCTGCGTAACGCTGCTCCATCTCCCGACAAAGACCGGTGTACAATTCCGGCAGATTTTGCTCCGGATTTTTCAGCAGCGCATCCATCAATAGCGCCAAATACGCCCCGGAAAGATAGGCCTCCTTCTCCCCGTGGGTTGCTGCCACTGCCTCCGCACCTAACCGTGCCACGGTATCTGCCGTCATTTTGCAGGACTGACCGGCAATACCCACCCCCAGGGCGGCCGTCAGTGCCCCGGGAAAGATAGAGCGAAACACCGGTTTTTCCGGCGTGCCCAAAACTTCCCTGCTGAGAGCATCCAGCATTCGGGTGTCCATACACAGTCTGCGCCGCAAACCCGGCACCTGGGCCACCCAGCAGAGAGTCTTCTCCGCATTGGCACGGAACTGCTGGCTTTTCGCCCACTCCCGCAAGCTCATCTGCAGATACTTGCTAAACTTTTCCGGGTTCTGACGAATCGCCCCCAGCAAAAGTCCGTTACATACAAAGGCGGCCAATTGGGTATAAGAGGTGCTTTCTGCATTGCCGTTGGCCAAATCATAGCCTAAAAGCCCATTGGGGCCGTAGCCCTCACAAATCTCGTCCCAGGTTTTCTTGTCCACGGGATAGCCCATAGCGTCTCCCACGGCCAGTCCTAAAAGACAGCCACTGTAGGCGCTTACCTTGCTTTGCATATGTCCACCTCCTGTTTTTCTCTATTATACCGGGAAATTTGTGGAATTTCAAGACTTTTCCCGTTGCCAAATCACAAGTAGACTTCCTTTTTCCACGGAAATCTCACTTTTTCCCCCCACAAACCGGTTGCTCACTCCTAAGGGAAAGCCCGGGGATAAGGTACTGCTGTCCATTTCGTACTGCAATCCCTTAATGCTGACGCCTAACGCCTCTGCTCCGGAGCAGAATACCGACACATAGCCCCGGCTGTCCGGAGGGAATTCCAAAGTGCCGTCTTTGATCACGGTGGCAATTTGATTAAGACCCACCAAATACCCCCGGCAGCCCCGGTCCGCCAAATACTGCAATGTCTGATAATTGGCCACGGTGTGGTCCAGCCGTTCTCCGTCCAGACTGCCATATAATAAAAAGGTATCGCACCCCTGCTTGAGCCCTTCCTTCACAGCCAGCATAGCGTCGGTATCATCCTTTTCCACCGGATGCACCTGCGCCCCCTGGGGCACATAACCCAGGGAGTCAAAATCCCCCAAAATCAAATCCGGGGTAACGCCCAGCCTCCGGGTATGCACCAGTCCGCCGTCGGCAGCAATCAGAAAATCCGCCTGGGCCAAAGGCTCCAGCAGTGTGTCAAAGCCCCCGGCGCAAAAAATCACGCATTTTTTCATATTGCGCCCCCTTCCTGTTTTCCTTATTTTACCACACCCACACCAAAAACGAAAGTCTTTTTTACCGCTAAAAAAATGCTGTTGCCGAAGCAACAGCATTTTCCTTACATATCCAAAATTTCCAAATCCTGGTCGCTGACCTTCCGCAGCTCCTTCTTGTTCAGCATATCGTAAATACAAGGCACCACAAAAAGGGTCATCAAGGTAGCATACAGAAGACCGCCAATACATACCACTGCCACCGGGCGCATCAGTGCCGTACCCACATTCTGCCGCACCGCCATATCCAAAAGACCTAAAATCGTGGTAATGGTGGTCATCAAAATCGGCCGCATACGGGTGGCGCCGGCCTCCACAATGGCCTGCCGACATTCCTGTCCCTCCAAACGAAGCTGGTTAATATAGTCCACCAGCACAATGCCGTTATTGACAATAATACCGGTGAGCATAATAAAGCCAATCAGGGAAATCACGCTGACCTCCATACCGCAAATCAGCAGTGCGATAAAGCCGCCTGTGAAGGCCAGGGGAATGGTAAACATCACGATGAAGGGGGATTTGAGCGACTGGAACTGGGCAACCATCACAAGATACACAAGCAGTACGCCCAACAGCAGCATCAGTCCCAACTGCTCCACCGCCTCGAAAATGGCCTCGTTTTCGCCGGTGAAGGTGTAGGAAATGCCCTGACCCAAATCAAGACCCTTCATCACCTTTTGAGCCTGGGATGTAACCAAGGTGACATTTTCCCCTTCCCGAAGCTGGGCAGTCACCGTCACATACCGTCTCTGATTGACTCTGGAAATAGAAGACAGACTGGTGGTTTCCTCCACCTTGGCAATCTGGCCCAGAGTAAACTCCTTTTTCTCTCCGGTTTGGGTGGTGATGCTGAAGGGATATTCTTCCAGGTCAGAAACGGTGAGCACCTGCTCCTGGGGCTTTTCCACAATCACATCCGTATCCTTGCCGTCTACCAAAAGGGTGGTCACTGTAGTGCTGTTTTGCAGAGCCGAAGATAGCTCCATAAACACCTGGGCTACGGTAATCCCCTTTTTCATTGCCTCGTTTCTGTCCACCGCAATGTGCAGAGCCGGGGTAGCGTTTTCCAGTCCGTCAGAAACCGTGTCCACACCCGGCAGGCCCTTCAGCGCTTCTGCCGCATTTTTTGCCGCAGACTGCAGCGCCTGCATATCGTTTCCGTAAAGCTCCAGGCTGATACCGCTTCCGGTGAGCATTGACATATCCATCATCGCCGAGGATGCGGAGACGGTGCATTCCATTTCCTGACACAGCATTTCAATCCGCTTGCCCACTGCCGCACCGGACGCCTTTTCGTCGGACAGGGTAATATAAATCGTCACATCGTGACCGCCGGAAGCACCGCCGAGACTCAAGCCGCCGCCCATCATAGCGCCCACGGTTTCAATTCCCTCCAGGCCGTCAATCCGGTTTAATACCGCATCTGCCAGTTCCGCCGCCTCTTCCATCGTGGCATCCTCCGGCATTTTCACCGTCACGCTCACATTGGGCATATCCATGGCAGGCATAAAGATAAATCCACGGGAAATGCTCCACACCGCACTGCCGACAAGCAGCACAAGTGCCAGCACCAGCACGACAGCCTTATGCCCCAGCGACCAGGTCACCGCCTTCTCATAATAGGGCATCAGCTTTTCCAAAAGGCCCTGCTTTTGGGTCTTTTCCTTTTTCAGCATTCCCGATGCCATAGCCGGCACCAGGGTCAGCGACACAATCAAGCTGGCAAGCAGGGAATAGGTCATTGTCAGCGCCAAGTCTGTAAACAACTGCTTGGTGATACCGGTAACAAATACAATGGGCAAGAACACGCACACAGTAGTCAATGTGGATGCCGTTACCGCACCGGCCACCTGCTTGGCGCCAGACACTGCCGCCTGAATGGCATTGGCGCCCTTGGCACGAAGCCGGTAAATATTTTCAATAACAACCACCGAGTTATCCACCAGCATACCCACCGCCACAGCCAGGCCGGACAGGGAAATCATATTGATTGTGACCCCGGAGAAATACATCAGCACAATGGCAAAAATCACGCTGATGGGGATAGAACACAGGGTGATAAAGGTGGGTCGCCAATCCCGTAAGAACAGCCACAGAATCAAAATTGCAAACACTGCGCCCAAGAGCAAGCTGCTCAAAATACTCTCCACGATCATATAGATGTAGTCGCCCTGATTCATCAATGACACGAATTTCAGTCCGGGCATTTCCTTTTCCAGTTGGGAAAATCTTGCCAGGATATTGTCGGTGGCCTCTGCGGTAGCGTAGGTGCTTTGCTTTTCAAAGGTCAGCATTACGCTGTCCAGCCCATCCAGCCGGGCGTAGGTCTCGTTGCGGTTATCCGTAACCATCACAGCCGCCACATCCTTCAGGTACACAGGGTCTACTCCCTCCATACCCACATCAAACAGCAACAGCTCCTCCACATCCGTGGCAGAGGTCAGCTCCTCGCCCACCGACACCATATAGCTGACGCCGTCCTGCTCCACCGTGCCTGCAGGCATATAGAAGTTTTGGGCGGTGAGAATTTGGCTGACCATTTGCATCGTCAGGATTTTTGTCATATCCGTCTGATCCAGGGTCTTCTCTCTGGTTTCCTCCAGGGTGGCAAGACCCCCTTCAATCTGCGTCAGCGCATTGGTGACAGTGGACTGACCCACCGCGAGCTCTGTCTGCGCCTTGCTCAGCTCCAAAAGGCCCTCCATTTGCGCCTTGTTCAGCGCCTGCTGGGAGGTTTTCAGCATGGCAATGCCCTGCTCCATTTGGGCAAGACCATCCTCCAGTTGGGCAATGGTTTGCTTCAGCAAATGGACTTCCACGCCCTCTTTTTCCAGGGCCTGCATTAACTGGTCAATCCGATCCTGCACCTGGGTTAATGCCGTTTCCGTCAGAGCAATCCGGGCAGGCAGTGTCTGTTCCGTCACCCGATAGGCAGCCAGCTTCGCATCCCGGGTAGCCTTGTCTGCCTGTAGCTGCACATACTGAGGGCTTGCCTTCAGATTGTCAATCTCCGTCTGCTTTTCCTCTGCAGTCTTTTCGCTTTCTTCAATTTGCTTTATTTGGGCATCCAATTCTGCCTCACGGGCAGTCACATCCTGACACAGCTTCTGCAGAGCCTTCATTTCCTCCAGCTCCTGCCGGTAGCTCTGCCCCTGCTTTTCCAAAGCGTCCAGTCCGGACTGCAAAGGCTTTAATAAATTCAGGGTCTGCTCTGCCTGACTTTTTGCGCTGACAAGCTGACTTAACTGCAACGCAATCTCCGCACTGCCGGCGGCAGTCTGCTCCGTCAGCTCCCCTTTTCCCTTATCCAAGGCGTTCTTTCCGGATTGCATCTGCTTTTGAGCAGCTTTCAGCTCTTTTTTGGTTTTGTCCAGCTCCTGCTGCGCTTCATCCATTTTCTCATTGACCGCACCGGAAATTTTTTCATTTACGCTGTCAATCCGCTTTTCATCCAGCACAATGTGCATCTGCTGGGTAATGGTTCCGGAGGCGCTCACCCGGGCTACGCCGGTAATACCCTCCAGCTTGTTGCCCAGGCTTTCCTCCAAAAGCTGGGTCAGCTCCACGGTATCCATACCCTCCATAGATACCGCCGCCACCATAACCGGCAGCAAGCAAGGGGTGGTTTTCAGCACATAGGGTGCGCCCACCATACTGTCCCAGCCGCCCTGCAAGGCGCTGATGCTTTGCTCGATATCCACGCCGATGACATCCAAATCCACCGCATCTTCAAATTCCAGCATAACCATAGAGTAGTTTTCCGAAGAGGTAGATGTAACCTCCTTGATATGCTCCAGGGTAGACATGGCCTGCTCCATAGGCTTGGTAATTTCCGTTTCCACCTTTTCCGGACTGGCGCCGGGATAGGTGGTCATAATCATAATGTAAGGAAAATCCATATTGGGCAGTAAATCCGGCGTCATATTGAGAAAGGCCACCACGCCCAACACAATCACCGCAATCACCGCCACAAAAACCGTCAACGGCTTTTTCACACTAAATTTCGACATATCCTATTCCCCTCTGGTTTATTTTCTTTAAGCATATCATCCCCGGTTAAAAAAACCATTAACAATGTGTAAATTCTAGACTGAAAAAATCGGGCTTTCGCCCGATTTTTTTACTGTTCCAAGTCATCAAATTCGTAAATTCCGGAGTCCATGGGAATGGTATCCACATTGTCCTTATGCACCATTTCCGGAATATACAGGTCTGCAGGCACATTCTTGGCGCCGTTGTGGACAAAGATTTGTTCCATCTCCTCGCCCTCCAGCACCCCAAGCACGGTGTCGGCACAGCCCTCTGCCAAATCCTCCGCCGGCAGATACACCGTCAAAAACTGCTCCCCCTCAACAATCCGGTCGACAGCAGCTTCTGTGGCTCCGTGACCGGTAATCAAAGGCCAGTTCTCGGTGGGGCAGGCCTTTTCCTTTAAGGCATCCACGCAGCCGTCTGCCAGAGCGTCCTCTCCGCAAATCAAAATATTCGGCCAGCTTTTTGCATAGCTCTCGCAGCGTTTTTTGGCAGCCTCCCGGGAATTTCCGGTGATACAGGCGTCCTCAAAGTCGGTTCTTCCGGAGGAGCAAACCAGCACACCGCTATCCAAATAGCTCTTTAGCACCTGCATAATGCCCTGATAAAACAGCAGGGAATTGTTATTGCAGGAATCGCCCATAAAAAATTCAATGGTATAGCTGCGATCCTCCGCCCGGGCAGTGGTGAGCGCCTTTTCCTCCACCAGCTTATTGGCAATGTCCATTCCTATGGTCACATAGTCAAAGCCCACAAGCCCCACAACCTTATCGGTATTCATCATCAGCCGGTCAAGGGCAAACACCGGCACCTGGGTATTGGAAATGCTGGAGGACAAGGCAATGGAATCCACCGCCGCCACCACCAGTGCATCCACCGGCTTGGCCAAAAGATTTTTCACCTGCTCGGCTTGCTGGGCAGAGTCGTTCTGCCCGTCTTCCAAAAACACCTGACAATTCTGACTCTTGAAAGCTTCCCGAAGCTCTGCACCGCACTTGATCCAATATTCATCCGAAAGATTGGGTAGGCACACACCGATCCGGTAGGTTGCATCCGTTAAGATTTCTTCTGTTGTCTCCACCGTGTCGTCGGTAGTCGGCGCCTGGGCCTGCTTGCCGCAGCCCCACAGGCAGAAAACCAGCACCGGGCACAGAAGCCCTGCAATCCATTTTTTCATAGAGTTTCCTCAGTTATCGTTTATTTTTTTGGTAAATCATCCCAAGACCCCGTAAAATCAGGTCCGGGTCATAGGGAATTTCCCGACGGCAGTGGGGCACAATTCTTTTGGCAATCCCTCCGGTGGCAATCAGGCTGGCCGTACAGCCCAGCTCCTGCTCAAAGCGTTCAATCATTCCGTCCAGCATTGCCGCCGTTCCGTAAACAGCGCCGCTTTGCATACTCTCCGTGGTGGTGGTATTGATGCACTTTTTCGGCGGCTCAATGGGCACCTTTTGCAAAAGGGAGGTTCCGGAGGACAGCGCATTCATAGAAAGGGCCACACCGGGCACGATTGCGCCGCCAATGTACTTATTGCCCTTATCCACCACAGTAATGGTGGTAGCCGTGCCCATATCAAACACAATCACCGGCAGAGGGAACTCCGCCATAGCCGCCACGCTGGCAGCCACAATATCGCTTCCCAGGCTTGCCGGGTTTTCAATCATAATGTTCAGGCCCGTTTTCACGCCGGCGCCAACCACCAGCGCCCGAACGCCGATAATTTTTTCCACAGCCGTGCGGAAGATTTCCGTTAGCGGCGGCACCACAGAGCAAATAATCGCCCCTTCAATATTGTCGCAATTCAGACCGTTAAATTCCAGAATGCTTTTCATGCCTGCGGCATATTCATCCTCGGTTTTCTTCAAATCCGTAACCATCCGGAACTGCCGCACCACTTTATTTTCTTCATTCAGGCAACCGAACACCACATTGGAGTTGCCAATATCAATCGCAAGAAGCATTTTTTGCCTCCTTATTTTTTTCCAAGCTTAATCAACCGAATACAAATCGGTGCCAGTAAAATGTTCACACCCAGCTCAATTAAAAAGTTTGTTCCCACAAGGCCCATGAGCATATAGCTGCCTGTGTTGGCAAAGCCGGCTGCTGCAGACCACTGGGCGATAGTGGGCATAAAGAAGGCCACACAGCCCATTAGAAATACGCCGGTATTGACCACAGGGCAGACAATTGCCGCCAAAACCACAGCCACTGCCCGGTTGCGCTTTTCCAGCGCCTTGTAGATAAGGCCTGCTACCAAACCGCAGCAAGTGCCCTTCAGAAGCACCACCAGCACTGTTGCCAGGGGATCCACCGCCAGAAATGCTGCCGCATCTCCCGTAAGCAGAACCGCACAGCCAAAAACAAAGCCCAGAATTGCGCCGGACTTCCAACTGTACACCGCCGCACCCACCACAATGGGTACCAGCGTCAGGGTAATGGAGAACATTGCAAACCGAAGCTGCATACTCACCAACTGTAATACCACCACAATGGCAGAAAACAGTCCCACACCTACCATATTTCTTGTTTTTGTATTCATATTTTCCTCCTACTGTCGCTCCGGAAAGCCCGGATGCAACGTAATTTTGCGCATAGCGCACGCTCATTATATCGAAATTTTTTGTCAGTTTCAAGAGAAATTTCATTTTCCCGGTTTCATTCGTTGACAAGGGGTGTTATAATAAAAAAACACCAGAAAAAAAGAGGAACAGAAGATGTCAAGAAACACCGTACCAAGGCAAAACCTAATGGTGTCGGACCCCATTCCCAAGCTGATTTCCAAAATGGCGGTTCCTACCATTATTGCCTTTTTAATCAACTCCATTTACTCCCTGGCCGATACCTATTTTGTCAGTGGACTGGGCACCAATGCCACTGCCGCAGTCAGCGTCAACGCCTCTTTGGACCAACTGATTATGATGTGCGGCTCTATGTTGGCAGTAGGTGCCAACAGCTACATCGCCCGGCTTTTAGGCGAGGACAACGAGAAAAAAGCATCCCAAGTGCTCTCTACCGCCTTTTATGCCGCCGCAACCATCGGTACTCTGCTTTTAATTTTTGGCAGTATTTTTATTTTGCCCATGGTCCGTCTGCTGGGTGCCACCCCTACCTGTGAAAACTATGCTGTAGATTATGCCTCTTATGTGCTGCTGGCAGCCCCCTTTATGGCAAGCAACTTTGTGATGAACCAGTGCCTGCGCAGTGAGGGCAGTGCCACCCTTTCTATGATTGGTATGGGCTTTGGCGGTGTCTTAAACTGCATTTTAGACCCGATTTTCATTCTGTCTGCCGGAGACCCTTTGTTTGGAGAAGCCGTTCGGATGCCCTTTGGTCTGGGCATGGGTGTTGCCGGTGCTTCTTTGGCAACCGCAATTTCCAAAGTGGTCAGCTTTGCCATCCTGATTTTCCCCTATCTGACCAGAAAAAGTCTGCTGCGCCTGTCTGTCCGGAATTTCCGGTTTGACCGGGATATCTGGACGCAAACCATATCTGTGGGCTCCTCCTCTATGTTCCGTAGCGGTCTTGCGGTGCTGGCCGGTATTTTGCTCAACGATCTGGCAGGCAACATCTCTGACTCGGTGCTGGCAGGTATCGGCGTTTGCACAAAGATTATGATGTTCCCCTTCAGTATTATTCTGGGCTTCGGCTCCGGCTTCCAGCCGGTGGCTGGCTTCAACTGGGGCGCCAAGCGGTATGACCGAGTTCGGGAAAGCTACCGCTTCTCTGCCATCGTTGCCCTGATTGGCGGTGTGCTGATGGCCGCTTTCCTGATTGTCTTTGCTGACCCCATTATTGTAGCCTTTGCCGGAGATGACCCCCAAATGCGGGAATTGGGCAGTCTGTGTATTCTTCTGCAATCCATTGCCCTGCCCATCCACGGCTGGGTGGCGGTTGTCAATATGCTCTGCGCCGGTCTTGGCAACGCAAAAGGCGCATTTTTGCTGGCAACAGCACGGCAGGGTAGCTGTATGCTTCCGATTTTGTATCCCCTGGCCTGGTTGTTCGGCGCTTACGGAATTGTTTCTGTACAGGCTCTGGCAGATGTTCTGTCCCTTGCCCTTGCCATCCCCATTATTATTGGTATGCTGAAAAAAATCAAGGCTGCCGAAAACGCATTAACCGAAGGAGTAACTGTATGAAAATAACCAAAGATATTTTATATGTAGGCGTCAACGACCATCAGGTTGACCTGTTTGAAGGACAGTATGTGGTCCCTAACGGTATGTCCTACAATTCCTATGTGATTCTGGACGAAAAAGTGGCCGTAATGGACACTGTGGATAAGAATTTCAAGGCGCAGTGGCTGGAAAATCTGGAAAATACACTGGCCGGTCGCAAACCGGACTTCTTGGTGGTGCACCACATGGAGCCGGACCACTCCGCCAATATTGCCGCATTTTTAACCGCCTATCCGGAGGCAACCGTTGTTTCCTCCGCCAAGGCCTTCGTGATGATGGGTCAGTTCTTCGGCACAGACTTTGCTGAGCGCCGCATTGTGGTAGCCGAGGGCGATACCCTTTCCTTAGGCAAGCACTCCCTGACCTTTGTCACCGCCCCTATGGTCCACTGGCCCGAGGTCATCGTTTCCTATGACAGCTTCGATAAGGTGCTGTTCTCCGCCGACGGCTTCGGTAAGTTCGGCGCGCTGGACGCAGAAGAAGACTGGGCCTGCGAAGCCCGCCGGTACTATATCGGCATCGTGGGTAAGTACGGCGCACAGGTGCAGGCATTGCTGAAAAAGGCCGCCACCTTGGATATCGCCAAAATCTGCCCCCTCCATGGCCCGGTGCTGGAGGAAAATCTGGGATATTATGTAAACCTATATGACATTTGGTCCTCCTACCGTCCGGAGGAGCCCGGTGTGCTGATTGCCTACACCTCTGTCTACGGCAACACCAAGGAAGCCGCAGAGCTTCTGGCTGCAGCGCTGGAGAAGAACGGCTGTCCCAAGGTCACCGTCACCGACCTTGCCCGTGACGATATGGCAGAAGCCGTGGAGGATGCCTTCCGGTATGACAGGCTTGTGCTGGCTACCACCACCTACAACGGCGACATCTTCCCCTTTATGAAGGAGTTTATCCACCACCTGACGGAACGGAATTTCCAAAACCGCACTGTAGCCTTTATGGAAAACGGTTCCTGGGCACCTATGGCCGCCAAGGTAATGGGCAAAATGCTGGAGGGCAGCAAAAACCTGACCTTCTGCCAGAACAATGTAAAAATCCTCTCTGCCTTAAATGACGAAAGCCGCAGCCAAATCCAGGCTTTGGCACAGGAGCTTTGCAAATAAGTACACAACAAATCAGCCCGACCTGTGGCACCACAGGTCGGGCTCTTTTCTATTTTTTACAGTGGCAGCCTTGGCAGCTTTGACAAGTGCCGCTATCCGGACAGCCGATGCACTTTTTTCCGCTTTTTTTGGACTTATAGATGGCAAACACCGCCAAGCCCAAAATCAGTAAAATGACGAAAGCTACAAGAAAATCCCTCATACCTTACTCACAACCTTTTTATCTGTCCTCACGCACAAATACGCCACAATCCCCACAATCGCCGCCACCGCAATCAAGCCGGGCACAAAACCTGCACCCAAAGAGCCTGTGGTAATCAGCGTGCCCATTTGGTACACCAAAAAGCCGATGGTATAGCCAACGCTCAGTTGCAGGGCAATGCCCCCCCAGAACCATTTTCTGTCGGAGATTTCCGCATTCATAGCGCCAATGGCCGCAAAGCAAGGGGGCGAAAACAGATTAAACATTAAGTAGGCAAGCGCCGCCACCGCCGTCATTTCCGGCACAGCACCGCTACCAAAAATAGCGGCAATCTCCGCCCCTGCGCCCTCTGCCATTTCCAGCGCCTCCGTGTCAATCAGGTTGGAGATACCGAAGCACACCGCCAGAGTACCCACCACATTTTCCTTGGCAATAAAGCCGGTGACTGCTGCCGCCGCCAACTGCCAACTGGCATAGCCGATAACCGGCACCAAAATCACCGCCATGGGCCTTGCCACAGACGCCAAAATAGAGGTGTTTTCTCCACCCTCTGCCACCAGGGACAAGCTCCAGTCAAAGGACTGCATCACAAAAACCACTGCATTACACAGCAAAATAATCGTGCCTGCCTTGACGATATACGCCCAGCCCCGGTCGCACATAGAGGTAAATGCCCGTTTTAGCGAGGGGGCTTTGTATTCCGGCAGTTCCATAATAAAGTAGGACTTTTTGGTGCTTCGGGTAATGCGTCTTACCAAAAGCGCACCCATCAAAATAATGAAAATGCCCACAAAATACATCAGTGTGCCCACCCAAGCGGCTTTTTTGAAAAACGCCCCGGCAAACAAAGAAATCACCGGCAACTTCGCGCCGCAAGGCATAAAGGGTGTGAGCATTGCCGTGGCATTGCGCTCCCGTTCATTGCGAATGGTACGGACGGCCATCACACCGGGAACAGCACAGCCTGTGCCAATCACAAAAGGAATGACCGACTTACCGCTAAGACCCACCTTCTTAAAAATAGGGTCCAGCACCACCGTGGCCCGTGCCATATAGCCGCAGTCCTCCAAAAGGGCAATGAGGAAATACATCACCATCACCAGGGGCAGGAAGCCAACCACGGCAGAAACGCCGCCAATAATGCCTTCTGTCAGCAGGGCAACCAAAAATTCATTGCCGCCCACCAACATGCCGGCCACCCATTCCTTAAACATATCAATCAGGGTAACCAGACCAGGAATGGTAAAGCCGTTGGCAAACTCGTAACCCTCAGCAATCCAGGGACCTACCCAGGCCTGTGAGATTTGGAACACCAAAAACATCACCACAGCAAAAATGGGCAGTCCCAGCCAGGGATTGGTCAGCACAGAATCCACGGCATCCTGACCGTTCCGGTCACGGGTGCGCACCGTCCGCTTTTCCACCTGTGACACCAGCTTATTCACAAAGGCATACCGCTTCCGGTCCGCATTTTCCACGGCCTTTCTGTCCGTCAAAGCAATTTCCCCTTGAGAAAAGGGCGCTTTTTGAACCTTACCCTGTAACGCCACCGCCGTGTTCACCAACTGCACCAAGCCCTCTGCCGAGGTGGAAACCGTCTCCACCACCGGGCAATTTAATTTCGCTGACAGCGTAGCAACATCAATTTCCGTTTTCTTTTTCTCGTTGATATCCGTCTTGTTCAGCGCCACCACCACGGGGATGCCCAGCTCCAATAGCTGGGTGGTAAAAAACAAGCTTCGGCTTAAATTGGTAGCGTCCACAATGTTCACAATCACATCCGGATTTTCCTGCTTCACATACTGGCTTGTGACGCTCTCCTCCGAGGTAAAGGCAGACATAGAATATGCACCGGGCAAATCCACCGCCAAAAGCTCCCTGTCCCCACCGTAAATTTTCCGAATGGGGGCCTGATTTTTATCCACCGTAACACCGGCCCAGTTTCCCACGTGCTCATTGCTGCCGGTCAAGGCATTGAACATCGTGGTCTTGCCGCTATTGGGATTTCCTGCAAACGCAATTCTCATTTTCTTCCTCCTGTAAGCAAGTTACCTATCGCTAACTCCACTTCAAAAAAGACCATCCGTCGGTCTTAACCCAGTGTTTACGCCACTTTAATCGCCTGTGCCAGCTGATTGTCTATGTTATACCGACCGTCCTTAATGGCCACCGTACAGCCGCTTCTGCGCCGGGATACCACGGTAATCAACTCCCCACTGTAGCAACCCAAGGAGAACAAAAAGCTCTCCAGCTCCGGGTCTTGGGTGTCAACGGACTGAATAATATATTCCTGCCCTTCCTGTGCAGTTGTCAAATTCATAGCAACACCTGATTTCTTCATCAGCAGTTAGCTTGCGCTAACTAACCTTTCTTAAAAACAATTAGCCTATGCTAACTGCCCTGTTATTTTATATGCTTCCCCCCGGTTTGTCAATACTTTTTTTCAAAAACTTTCCAGTTTTCCCCCAAAAAACGGCGGTCAGCTACCTGACCGCCGTTTGCTTATACCTGAGGTAAATTCTCAAGGCCCTTTGCCAGCTCCTCGTCGGTGGGGACATAGTCCTCCATTTTGCCGTCGTGGAACTTTTCGTAGGCATACATATCGAAATATCCGGTGCCGGTCAGACCAAACACAATGGTCTTTTCCTCGCCGGTTTCCTTGCAGTTCATTGCCTCGTCTATGGCAACTTTAATGGCGTGGGAGCTTTCCGGTGCAGGGAGGATGCCCTCAATCCGGGCAAAGTACTCAGCCGCCTCGAACACCTCTGTCTGCTTCACGGAAACCGCTTCCATCAGGCCGTCGGCATAGAGCTGGGACAAGGTGGAGTTCATACCGTGGTAACGCAGACCGCCGGCGTGGTTGGGCGCAGGGATAAAGGCTGAACCCAAGGTATACATCTTGGACAAAGGGCACACCATACCGGTGTCACAATAGTCATATACATACTGACCTCTTGTGAAGCTGGGGCAGGAGGAGGGCTCAACCGCAATGATTCGGTAATCTGCCTCGCCCCGGAGCTTTTCGCCTACAAAGGGCGCAATCAAACCACCTAAATTGGAGCCGCCGCCGGCACAGCCGATGATGATATCTGCCTTTACATTATATTTGTCCAGCGCAGCCTTGGTTTCCAAACCGATCACCGACTGGTGCAGCATTACCTGGTTCAGCACGCTGCCCAAAACATAGCGGTAACCCGGCGTGGTGGATGCAACCTCCACAGCCTCGGAAATGGCGCAGCCCAAGCTGCCGGAGGTACCGGGATGGGCCTGCAAAATCTTCCGACCCACTTCTGTGTTCATAGAAGGAGACGGGGTGACCTTTGCGCCGTAGGTACGCATCACTTCCCGGCGGAAGGGCTTCTGCTCATAGGAGCATTTGACCATATATACATTACAATCCAGGCCGAAGTAGGAACAGGCCATAGAAAGCGCGGTGCCCCACTGACCGGCACCGGTCTCCGTGGTCACACCCTTAAGACCCTGCTGCTTGGCATAATAGGCCTGGGCAATGGCAGAGTTGAGCTTGTGAGAACCGGAGGTGTTATTGCCTTCAAACTTATAGTAGATCTTGGCAGGTGTGCCCAACTTCTTCTCCAGACAGTAAGCCCGGATCAGGGGTGCGGGGCGATACATCTTATAAAAGTCCCGGATCTCCGTAGGAATGGGGATATAAGCGGTGGTCTCGTCCAGCTCCTGCTTAATCAGCTCCTCACAGAACACGCCCTCCAAATCTGCAGCCGTCATAGGCTGGTGGGTCTGAGGATGCAGCAAGGGAGCAGGCTTATTTTTCATATCTGCCCGGAGGTTATACCACGCAGTAGGCAATTCCTGTTCACTTAAATAGATTTTGTAAGGGATTTCCATATTGTGCTCCTTTCTTAGGGACAAAAAAACTGCCCCTTAGCAAACATAATGTTGCTGGGACAGGAAGATTTCCTGCGGTGCCACCCGGCTTGACGCTTTTTGCGCCCACTTAATGCGTACTACCATACGCTGACCTTTTCTAACGGAGGGTCACTCCGGCGCACATACTGGGTTTTCCCGTTCTGATTGCCCTCAAAAGCCCATTGGGCTCTGCCTCTGCCGCCGGGCTTCCACCCTCCCCGGCTCTCTATGGGAGATAAGCAAAGCTTACTCACGCTTTCTCTGCGGTTTACGCCATTATACGCAAAATTTCGGGGAATGTCAAGCACCTTAGCTGTTCCTCCAAATACATTTTCCATTATTGCGAAAAAACCGCAAAAATACCTTTCTTTTTCCTGTCTTTTCTTGACTTTGTCCCGGTTATATGATAATCTTTAAGGGTGAGATTTTCTCTATTTCACAGTATTAAATCCGGAACAACCGGACTTGATATTAGCGTTTCCAAATATATTTTTTTAGGAGGAACAAAAAAATGAAAAAACTGATCGCACTGTTGCTGGCACTGGTTCTGGTGCTGGGATTGGCTGCCTGCGGCGCTCCTGCCGACGATGCCAAGGACACCTCTGGTGACACCACCACTGCTGCCGGCAACGAAGAAACCAACAAGGATCTGAAGGTCGGCTTCATCTTCCTGCACACCGAGCAGTCCACCTACGATAAGAACTTTATCGATGCTGCCATCGCTGCTTGCAAGGAAATGAATGTCGAAATGGTTCAGAAGACCGACATCCCCGAAACCAACGCTTGCTATGATGCCGCCGTTGAGCTCATCGAGGTTGAAGAGTGTGACATCATCTTCGCCGACTCCTTCGGTCACGAGTCCTTCCTGCTGCAGGCCGCCAAGGAGTACGCCGAGGTACAGTTCTGCCACGCTACCGGTACTCAGGCTCACACCACCGATGCTAAGAACCTGCACAACGCATTCGCTTCCATCTACCAGGGTCGTTACGCTGCCGGTGTTGTTGCCGGTCTGAAGCTGAACGAGATGATCGCTGCCGGCAAGATTACTGCTGACAAGGCTAAGATGGGCTATGTCGGTGCATTCACCTTCGCCGAAGTTATCTCCGGCTACACCTCTTTCTACCTGGGCGCTAAGTCCGTATGCCCCTCTGTGACTATGGATGTTAAGTTCACCGGCTCCTGGTACGACGAGGCTAAGGAAAAGGCTGCTGCTGAAGCTCTGATCAACGGCGGTTGTGTCCTGCTGAGCCAGCACGCTGACTCCATGGGCGCTCCCACTGCTTGTGAGAACGCAGGCGTTCCCAACGTTTCCTACAACGGCTCTACTGCTGCTGCCTGCCCCAAGACCTTCCTGGTATCCTCCCGTATCAACTGGATTCCCTACTTCAAGTATATGATTGAGCAGGTTCAGAAGGGCGAGGAGATCGCAACTGACTGGACTGGCACCATCGAGACCGGCTCCGTTGTTTTGACTGACCTGGGCACTGCTGTTGCTGAAGGCACTCAGGCTAAGCTGGACGAAGTCATCGCTGGCCTGAAGGACGGCTCTATCAATGTATTTGATACCGCTAACTTCACCGTCGGCGGTAAGGCTATTACCTCTTACAAGGCTGATGTTGACACCGACGAGGCTTTCACGCCCGACACCGAGGTTGTTGAGAACGGCATCTTCCAGGAGTCCAAGTTCCGCAGCGCTCCTTACTTCGATGCCCGTATCGACGGCATCACCCTGCTGGACGAGGCTTACTAATTAAAAACCTTGCATTTTATAAGGCGAGGCAGGCTAACCCCTGCCCCGCCTTACCTAGTCTAATTTTGAATAATCGGCTAAGGTGCTTAGCCTGTTCTTGAAAATTAGAAAGAAGGAGTGAGTTTTTTGGCTGCTGTTCCTGCTATTGAACTGAAAAACATTACCAAAACTTTCGGTCCAAAAGTCATTGCCAACAAAAATGTCTGTCTCACCGCCAACCGTGGAGAAATCCTCTCTATTTTAGGTGAAAACGGCAGTGGCAAAACCACGCTGATGAATATGATTTCCGGCATCTACTATCCCGATGACGGACAGATTTTCATTGACGGTCAGGAGGTCACCATCTCTTCCCCCAACGATGCTTTTGACTATAAGATTGGTATGATCCATCAGCACTTTAAGCTGGTCGATGTATTTACTGCCACAGAAAACATCGTTTTGGGTCTGAACGACAAGCCTTATGACCTGAAGAAATTCTCTGAAAAGATTCAACAGATTAGCAGTCAATACGGTTTTGATATTGACCCCAGCAAAAAGATTTATGATATGTCCGTTTCGGAAAAGCAGACTGTGGAGATTATTAAGGTGCTCTACCGTGGCGCAGATATTCTGATTTTGGACGAGCCCACTGCCGTGCTGACCCCTCAGGAAACCCAAAAACTCTTCGCCATCCTCCGCCGTATGCGTGACGACGGCAAGTGTATCATCATCATCACCCACAAGCTTCACGAGGTTCTGTCCCTGTCTGACAAGGTGGCAGTTCTGCGCAAAGGCGAATATGTGGGCACTGTCAACACCTCCGAAACCAACGAAAGCGAACTCACAGAAATGATGGTGGGCAAGAAGGTGGCGCTGAATATCGACCGCAGCGAACCAAAGGACCCCCAGGACCGGTTGGAGGTCAGACATATCAGTTGTATCAACCGTCAGGGCACCACCGTGCTGGACGATGTATCCTTCACCGCCCGAAGTGGCGAGATTTTGGGTATTGCCGGTATTGCAGGCTCCGGTCAGCGAGAACTGCTGGAATCCATCGCCGGTCTGCAAAAGCTGACCAAGGGCGACATTCTCTATCACAATCCCAAGACCGGTCAGGTAGACGACTTGCGGAATAAGACCCCTATGCAAATCCGTGAGTTGGGTGTTCGTCTGTCCTTTGTTCCCGAAGACCGGTTGGGTATGGGTCTTGTGGGCAATATGGACATCGTGGATAATATGATGCTCCGTTCCTACCGCCGGGGCAAGAGTATGTTCCTGCAGAGAAAAGAGCCCAAGGACTTGGCAGAACGCATTATTCACGATTTGGAAGTAGTCACCCCCAGCGCCGCAACTCCTGTTCGCCGTCTGTCCGGCGGTAACGTGCAAAAAGTGTTGGTGGGCCGTGAAATTGCCGCCGCCCCCAAGGTGCTGATGACCGCCTACCCCGTCCGGGGCTTGGATATCAACTCCTCTTACACCATTTATAACCTGCTCAACGAGCAAAAAGAAAAGGGCACTGCCGTAATTTTTGTAGGCGAGGACTTGGATGTGCTTTTGGAACTGAGTGACCGGATTTTGGTCATCGGCTCCGGTAAAATCACCGGTCTTGTAGATGCCCGTACCGCCACCAAGGAGCAGATTGGTCTACTGATGACCAAGACAGAATCTATGGAACCCACGGAAGGAGGCGACAACAATGGCTGATTTGACAAAAAAGCACTACGAGCCTCTGATGCACATCGCCAAGCGTGATGAAATGCCCGGCTGGAAGGCTTGGCTGATCCGGATTGCTGCCATTTTGTTGGGCTTCCTGGCAACCGGCATTTTGTCCTCTTTGCTGACCAAAACGCCCATTGCCGAATGCTATCAGATTATGTTCAAGGGCGTATTCGGCAGACTTCTGCAAGGCAAAACCACCCTTCTGTGGCGTTTCCTGCAGCAGACCGCCATTTTGCTCTGCCTTGCTTTGGCTGTCACCCCGGCATTTAAGATGCGCTTCTGGAACTGTGGCGCAGAAGGTCAATCCCTCATCGGCGGTTTGGCGGCTATGATCTGTATGATCGAGCTGGGCGGAAAAGTGCCGGAAGGCGCTTTGATTGCCATTATCTTTGTTGCCAGTGTGCTGGCAGGCGCAATTTGGGGTTTGCTCCCCGCCTTGTTCCAGGCCCAGTATAAAACCAACGAAACATTGTTCACCCTGATGATGAACTATGTTGCCACCCAAATTGTTGCTTACTATGTCTATATAAAGGGCGGCGGCTCCAATGTCATTAACCCTGTGAGCACCGGCAATCTGCCGATGGTATTCGGTCAGAAATATGCGCTGAATATCTTGATCGTCGCAGTGCTCATGATTTTGGTCTATGTTTATCAAAAGTACAGCAAGCACGGTTACGAAATCTCCGTGGTTGGCGAAAGCCAGAATACCGCCCGTTATGTGGGCATCAATGTAAAGACGGTCATTATCCGCACTATGGCCATTTCCGGTGCCATCTGCGGTATTGCCGGTATGCTGATGGTTGCCGGTACTGACCACTCTATCAACACGGGCACAATGGGTGGTCAAGGCTTTACCGCCATTATGGTCTCCTGGTTGGGTCAGTTCAATCCCTTTATTATGGCGCTGATGGCAGGTCTTGTGACCTTCCTGGAAACCGGTGCCGCCAAGGTGGCTGACTCCTTCTTCCTGAACAGCTCTTATGCCGATATCGTTTCCGGTATCGTGATCTTGTTCCTGGTGGGCTGTGAGTTCTTTGTTCAGTACACTGTGAAATTCCGCCGCACCAAGAAAGGAGGCAGAAGCTAATGCAAATGTTCCTTGCGTTCCTTGCCAGCTCTATCCCTCTGGGTGTTCCGCTATTGTATGGCTCTGTTGGTGAGATCATCACCGAAAAGTCCGGCCATCTGAACCTGGGCATCCCCGGTATTATGTATGTGGGCAGTATTAGCGGTGTTATCGGTGCCTTCTTCTATGAAATGGCTTGCGATGCCGCAGGTGTTGCCCTTGTTCCGGCACTGGCCATTCTGATCCCCCTGCTTTGCTCCATCGCCGGCTCTATCCTGATGGGTCTCATTTACAGCTTCCTGACGGTCACACTCCGTGCCAATCAGAATGTTACCGGCCTGGCGCTGACCACCTTCGGTATCGGCATCGGCAACTTCTTCGGCAGCTCCCTGACAAAGCTTGCTAACTCCGACCTGCCCATCGTCGCCCTGACCCGTACCAGTAACATCTACCGCACTGCATTGCCCTTCGCTGACGACCTGGGCTGGTTCGGTCAGCTCTTCCTGTCCCACGATTTCCTGACCTACGGCTCTATCGTTATTGCGCTGATTGCCGCCTTTGTGTTAAGCCGCACCCGTGTGGGTCTGAACCTCCGGGCTGTAGGTGAAAACCCCGCCACCGCCGATGCCGCCGGCATCAACGTCACCCGTTATAAGTATGTGGCAACGATGATCGGCAGTGCTGTGGCCGGTTTGGGCGGTCTGCAATATGTGGTAGCTTTTGCCAACGGTGTTTGGTCCAACAATGGCTTCGGTGACCGTGGCTGGATGGCAATTGCCCTGGTTATCTTCGCATTGTGGAAGCCCTCTATGGCAATTTGGGGCTCCTTCCTGTTTGGTGCGCTGTGTAACGCCAACAACTACATCCGTGGCTTGGGTACAGCTACTCAGGAGCTTTTCAAAATGCTTCCCTATGTTGTCACCCTGCTGGTGCTGATTATTACCAGTATGCGGAAAAAGAGAGAGCATCAACCCCCTCAAAGCTTAGGACTTTCCTATTTTAGAGAAGACCGCTAGAGACCAATAAACCCCCAAACCGTCAAAACACGTGATTATGACGTATAAAAAAGCCTTCCCCCTGGGGGGAAGGTGGCAAAAATCTATTTGCTTTTTGACAGATAAGAGGTAAAACGCTTGCTTTCGCAAGGTGTTTTGACTTACTGCACAAACCGGACCCTAACGTACCATCTGTACGCCGACGGGTCCGGTTTGCTTGTCTTTGGGGCTTTCTTGCCCTCTGTCCACCCCCCA
Source organism: Faecousia sp. (assembly GCA_045653685.1). Lineage (GTDB taxonomy): Bacteria > Bacillota > Clostridia > Oscillospirales > Oscillospiraceae > Faecousia. The sequence continues at coordinate 16,899 of JAZOME010000007.1, read as the reverse complement.
TCGGGGGGTATTTTAATTTAGTCCAGATAACGGCAGGCATTCATTGCCGCAATTGCGCCGTCGGATGCGGCAGTCACCACCTGACGGATGGTCTTACTCCGGCAGTCACCGGCTACAAACACACCGGGCGTTTTGGTGGTGCAGTCCTCCAGAGAGTCGAAATAGCCCCAGTTGTTCAGCTTGGCAAGGGGTGCAAAGGGCTCGTTTTCCGGCTGCAGACCCACTGCCAGGAAAGCGCCGTCCACAGAGATTTCAGAAACTGCGCCGGTTTCCTCGTTGCGAAGCTGCAAGCCAGACAGTGCGCCGTCGGTGGTCTTGTAACCTGTGACCACAGTGCTAAAAATAATCTCCACATTGTCCTTTTCGTGCAGGGCTTCTGCCAGCTTCTTTTCGCCGGTGAAGTCTGCAAGGTTCTGCACAATGGTGACCTTGGAGCAAACCTCGGACAGCAGCAGTGCCTCCTGCATAGCGGAGTTGCCGCCGCCAATCATCGCTGCGTGCAGTCCGGTATAGAAAGCGCCGTCGCACACTGCGCAGAAGGAAATGCCGTTACCGATCAGGTCTTCCTCACCGGGCAGACCCAAGGTGCGGTGCTTCACGCCCACTGCCAAAATCACAGCCTTGGCTTCATAAGTGCTGCCTTCTTCGGTGGAAACAGTAAAAATATCACCGCTTTTTTCCACACCGATGACTTTTTCCAGCTCCACCTCTGCGCCCAGCGCCATAGCCTGCTCGGTGAGCTTGTCGGCAAACTCCGTGCCGGTGACCATCTGGAAGCCGGGAATGTTCTCCACCTTGGGGGAGAAGGCGATTTGACCGCCAAAGCCGTTTTTCTCGATAACCAAAACATTTTTTCCTGCACGCAGGGCATAAATTGCAGCAGTCAGGCCAGCAGGGCCGCCACCTACAACCAAAATATCGTAAATCATATGTACAACCTCTTTTATGAATTGACAATTGACAATTGACAATTGACAATTATTTGAATCATCGCCAACGGCGATACCTTAATTGTCCATTGACCATTGTCCATTGTACATTTGCAATCAGCCGGGCAGCGCCCGGCTGATTGATTTAATTTACAGAGAAGCCAAATACTTCTTGATTTCCGGTACGCTGTAGTAGTTCACATGGTTCTCACCGTCGGTAATCACCAATGTGGGAGCGCCCTTTACGCCGTACTTCTGGCACAGATCCAAATTCTCGTCGGCAATCAGCTTTTCAAAAGCCACACCGGCCTTGTTCAGCTGTGTCTCTGCCACACGGCAGTTGGGACAGGTCACACGGGAGAACAGAATTGCCTTTGCGTTGCCGGAAACCTCCTTGGGGGCTTCTTCGCAAGCGCAAGCTTCCTGCACAGGAGCAGCCTGCTTGGGAGCTTCCTTCTTCAGCTCAGAACCGCCGATGTTATACACCTTACGATCCTTGTACTCCTGGCTCTTGCCGTCATTCCAGTTCTTCACAGGACGGTAGTAACCGGTAATACGGCTGTAAACCTCAGCTTCCTTACCGCAGTGGGGGCAGGTGTACTGCTCACCGGGGAGGTAGCCGTGCTCGCTACAGACGGAGTAGGTGGGGCTCATGGTGTAGTAAGGCAGCTTAAAGTTCTCGGCAATCTTACGCACCAGGTTGGCGGCAGATTTCCAGTCAGGCAGCTTCTCGCCCAGGAAGGCATGGAACACAGTACCGGAGGTGTACCGGGTCTGCAAATCGTCCTGAACCTCCAATGCGGAGAAGATGTCCTCGGTATAACCCACAGGCAGGTGGGAGGAGTTGGTGTAGTAGGGAGTGCCGTTTTCGTTGGCAGTGATAATCTCAGGATAGTGCTTCTTGTCGTGCTTTGCAAAGCGGTAGGTGGTGGACTCAGCAGGGGTAGCTTCCAGGTTATACAGGTCGCCGTAAGCCTCCTGATAGTCGGAAAGACGCTCACGCATATGGTCCAGCACTTCCTGTGCAAACTTCTGCACCTTCACGTTGGTCAGGTCAGCCTTCAGCCACTTGGCGTTGAGGCCCACCTCGTTCATACCAATGAGGCCAATGGTGGAGAAGTGGTTGGCAAAGGTGCCCAGGTAACGCTTGGTGTAGGGATACAGGCCGTTCTCCAAAAGCTGGGTAATCACCTGACGCTTAGTCTTCAGGCTGCGGGCAGAAATGTCCATCAGCTTGTCCAGACGGGTGTAGAACTCCTGCTCATTTTCTGCCAGGTAAGCAATCCGGGGCAGGTTAATGGTCACAACGCCCACAGAACCGGTGGATTCGCCGGAACCGAAGAAGCCGCCGGACTTCTTCCGCAGCTCCCGCAGGTCCAGACGCAGACGGCAGCACATAGAACGCACATCGGAGGGCTCCATATCGGAGTTGATGTAGTTGGAGAAGTAGGGAGTGCCGTACTTGGCAGTCATCTCAAACAGGAGCTTGTTGTTCTCAGTCTCGCTCCAGTCGAAGTTAGAGGTGATGGAGTAAGTGGGAATGGGGTACTGGAAGCCACGGCCGTTGGCGTCGCCCTCAATCATAATCTCGATGAAGGCCTTGTTCACCATATCCATTTCCTTCTTGCAGTCGCCGTAGGTGAAGTCCATTTCCTTGCCACCGACGATGGCAGGCAGGTCCTTCAGGTCAGCAGGCACGACCCAGTCCAAGGTAATGTTGGAGAAGGGAGCCTGCGTGCCCCAACGGGAGGGGGTGTTCACGCCGTAAACGAAGGACTGAATGCACTGCTTGACCTCTTTTTGGGTCAGGTTGTCCACCTTGACGAAAGGTGCCAGGTAGGTATCAAAGGAGGAGAAAGCCTGAGCGCCAGCCCACTCGTTCTGCATAATGCCCAGGAAGTTCACCATCTGGTTGCACAAGGTGGACAGGTGGCTTGCAGGAGAGGAGGTAATCTTGCCGGGAACGCCGCCCAAGCCCTCCTGAATCAGCTGCTTCAAGCTCCAGCCGGCGCAGTAACCGGTGAGCATAGACAGGTCGTGAATATGAATATCTGCGTTGCGGTGTGCCTCGGCAATCTCGTTGTCATAGATTTCGCTGAGCCAGTAGTTGGCAGTGATGGCGCCGGAGTTGGACAAAATCAAACCGCCTACGGAGTAGGTAACGGTGGAGTTCTCCTTAACACGCCAGTCGTTGATTTTCAGGTAATCGTCCACCAGGTCCTTGTAGTTCAGCAGAGCAGAGTTGACATTACGCACCTTCTCACGCTGCTTACGGTACAGGATGTAGGCCTTTGCCACATCGGCATAGCCGGTCTCGGACAGAACCTTTTCCACGCTGTCCTGCACATCTTCCACGGCAATCAGGCCATCCTTGATTTTCGGCTCAAAATCCGCACTGACCTGCAGAGCCAGCATATTGATTACGCTGGGATGGGTATTGCGGCCTACGGCCTCAAATGCCTTCAGCATTGCGCCGCTGATTTTGGTAAGTTCAAATTCGACGGTACCGCCGTCACGCTTCAAAACCTGATACATTTCGCTTCCTCCTAATATATCTGTAAACAAAAAATAATACGAACAATGTCCGTTTTGACCCTATGGCCGACATTGTCCGTATTATAGCGTAATTTTTCACAATTGTCAATATGTTGTTAGAAAAATATTTTCAAAACACAATATATTGTGTCTAGCCCCCTAAAAAACCAAGAAAGTCATTGAATCTCCGTGCCCCGGATAACCACACTTTCTACATATGGTGTCAGAATTTCCCGGAACCTTATAATCCGGTCATCCGCCGGCGCGCAAAGCCCGGAAAAAGCTACGCTGTCCCGGTCCACAAAGCTCTGCAAAAATAATTTCTTCGGCTTTTTTCCGGGGACAAGGCCTGAAAGAAACTGTCCCATTTCCTCTATATCCGCCTCCTCATGGAGCTGTTGCACCAAGGTGGTGCGCAGCTCGTATTCCACATCCGAGGAAATTAAAAACGCCAGGCTCTGGGTAATCTTATCCAAATTCAGTTGGGGAAGGCCTACGGTCTGGGCATATTTTGTCGGACTGTTTTTCACATCCACCGCCACATAATCCACCAGCTTCTCTTCCACCAAAGCCTTCAGCATATTCGGGTTCATTCCGTTGGTATCCAGCTTCACCCCGAAGCCCAACGCCTTAATTTGCCGGATCAGCTCCGGAAGCCCCGGCTGGCAGGTAGGCTCGCCGCCGGTAATGGCCACGCCCTCCAAAAGGCCCTTGCGCCCCTGCAAAAATTTCAGCAGCGCCTCTTGGCTCATAAATTCCTCACCCTCATAGGGCAAAAGGTCTGAGTTGTGGCAGAACGGACACCGGAAATTACAGCCCTGCAAAAAAACCGTGCAGGCCACCTTTCCGGGGAAGTCCAACAATGTCATTTTCTGAAGTCCTGCAATCATTGCCATACCTCCTTTTAATGGGCGGCATCCAAAGGACGCAAAACGCTGTAAACATCAAAACGGGTATCGTGCACCTCTGTCAAAAACACCAAATTCACTGCCGTGTTTTGGATACCGGTCTGCTGGGCCAGGGAAGAAGCTTCTCCGGCTTCTGCCGCTTCCAGATACAACCGGCTTCTTCCTTCCGGCAACGCAAAGCCCGGCTGCTGGACAAAGGATACGGCAAAATTATCTGTGGCGCAGGTGGTCACCAGGGTTTTGGCGGCCTCTGCCAATGCCTGGTCCTTATCTCCGTCAAAGCGCATATACTGGGTATCCGGGAAGCGGAATGCCTCCAATACCACCTCGTCAAAGCCCAAAGCTTTCAGCTCGTTGATGATTTGCACCAAATGGCTGATGGTACCCTGACGGCTGGGGTTGAGCCAGTAAATACCGCTATCGGAGTACAAATAAGCGCCCCGGCTGTCAAACACGCCGTCGGAAACGTGGTTCAGACCGTACTCCCGGTCCCGCAGCGCCGGGATACGGGCAATGAGATACCGGCCACTATCGTTCAGCTTTTTAATCAGCTCGTCCATTTCCTCCGGCAGAATTTTGCTGTCCCGGTTTTCCGTCACCCCAGAGGAGTAGTAGAAGCCGCCCCTGGAGTTTTTCACATCCAGCATAATGGGCACATCGGTATCCAACTGGGAAATTTGGTCAAACACCGTGGAAATTCCTTTGCGCAGAGCCTCGGTGTTGGCATAGTAGCCTGCCATCTGCATCAGCTCCTTGGAGGTGTTGATGGCATTTTCGCCTTCATTATAATAAATCTTCACCGTCTCCTGATTTTCCGGCGGAACAGCCTCCGTACCGCCCTGAATTTGAGGAGGCAAACTCATATCCAGCACAGCTCCCTGGTCACGGGTGTAGACCACATAGCGTTTCAGCCAGATAAACCAGCAGGCCACCACCAGCGCCAGCACCAAAACCACTGCCAGCGCTACGATGGCAAAGCGTTTCAAGGTTAATCTTGTTCGATAGGGAATTTTCATAATACTTAAGCTGAGGGGTGTTAAACGCCGACAGCCCCACAGCGGTCCTTTCCATTGTATTTTTTCTTATCTTCCTTGCCTTGCCCTTGAAAACCTATTGGGGTTCAACTCCCCTTATGGGCGCAAACACAGCGCCAATCCTCTTTTGCATAGGTTTGGGTTACGGTAAGCCCGGCGCCCTCCAATGCGGAAACCACATCGGTCAGCCGGGTGTCCAAAATTCCGGAGCAAATGACCTTGCCCTCTTTTTCCAAAAATCCCGGCAGCACCGGCGCAAGAGCCACAATCACATCCGCCACAATATTGACAAACACAAAATCATAAGTCCGCCCCTGGAGCTTGTTCATCAATGTCTTGTCCGAGAGCACATTGCCGGTGTAAAAAGCGAAGTCCGTCAGGCCATTGTAACCGGCATTTTCCCGGGCAACATCCTCTGCCTTGGCATCAATGTCCACACCAATGGCGGATTTTGCCCCCAAGCGCAGTGCGGTAATGGACAAAATACCACTGCCACTGCCCAAATCCAAGCACCGGCACCCGGGAAACAGCTTTTTCTCCATAGCCGCCATCACCATTTGGGTGGAGGGGTGCGCCCCGGTACCGAAGGTCAGACCCGGATCCAAAATCACGGGGATCTTGCCTTCCGGCACCTGGTCTGCCGGCCAATAGGGCAGAACCAACAGCTTTTCTCCCACCGGCTGGGGCGGATAGTTTTCCTTCCAGCTTTCCTCCCAATTGGTTTGGGGTAACGCCTGCACCGCCAAGGACAAACTGCCCCATTGGGGCTTTTCCTGCCGCCAGGTCTGCAAAAGACCTTCCAAACGGGCAAGACCTTCCTTGTCCGTGTCCTCCAAATACAACTTGATTTGAGAAAGGCCCTTCAGCTTTTCTTGCAAATCCTCGTCAATATAATCCCAATATGCCCGGTTTTCTTCTAAAAAGGTTTCAATCTCCCCCTGGTCCTCCAAAAGCAGGTCGTCAAAGCTGTGGGCAGTCAGCGCCGCCGCCACTTCCTCAATTCTTCCGGGCAGGGTGTCAATTGTCAATTCCAAATAATTCATAGGTTTCTCCTTGGGTATTTTCTCTATTTTACTCCAAAACCGAAAAAAAGACAACAGTATGTTGCGTTTTTTTCAAAAAGGCTATATAATACTTTAGAATACCCTAAGGAGGTTACCTATGAACACTTCGGTTTTCACAAAAATTTCCTTTCCTCTGTTTGGCTTGGAGCTCAATCCCCCCAGGGGCTTTTCTTTGGGCAGTCTGGATGTCCGTTTTTACGGCATTATCATTGCCCTGGGCCTTTTGCTGGCGGTAATTTACGGCTTGAAGCGTGGCAAGCAGTTTGGAATTAAAGAGGATGATATTTTAGACGGCATTTTGGGAATTGTTCCTTTTGCCATTATCTGCGCCCGGGCATACTACTGCATTTTCGCCTGGGAAGAATATGCGGCAAACCCCATTAGCGTTTTGTATATTTGGCAAGGCGGTCTTGCCATTTACGGCGGTGTCATCGGTGCGTTTATTGGCGTGGTGGCGCTGTGCCTGATTAAGAAAATCAAGCTCCCTGCCCTGCTGGATTTGGTTTGCCTTGGCTTTTTGATTGGTCAGTGCATCGGTCGCTGGGGCAACTTCTTCAACCGGGAAGCCTTCGGCGCAGAAACCGACAGCTTTATCCGTATGGGTCTTTTTGACAGCGCTACCGAGGAGTGGAAATACTACCACCCCACCTTCCTGTATGAGTCCCTGTGGAATTTAGCAGGCTTTGTTATTCTGCATTTCCTGTCGAAAAAACGGAAGTACGACGGCCAGATTGCCCTGGGCTATGTGGCCTGGTACGGCTTGGGCAGAACCCTGATTGAAGGCCTGCGCATGGACAGCTTAATGCTGGGCACTTTCCGTGTCAGCCAGCTTTTGGCGGCGGTAAGCTGTTTTGCTGCGGCAACAGTTCTGGTGGCGCTTGCCTTCCGGAAGCACAGCCCCGAAAAACTTTATGTAAACCAAGTTGCGGTGGCGGCAGCAAAAGAAGAAGCACTTATCGAGGAAGAATTACCTGCCGAGGAAGAAGCACCTGTCGAGGAAGATGTTTCAGAACCAGAGGAAGCACAACAAGAAGAATAAAAAGAGGGTCTGTTGACCCTCTTTTTTTATGTTCCTTTTTTCGTTTTGTGTGCCAATGCCGCTTGAAAAATCCGCATCAGGGTGGTCACGGCGATAATCCCTGCTGCCAAAGAAAATGCCAACTGCAGTGTATAAAATGCCTGTTGGGCAAATGCGCTCCACTGCTTATTCAAGGCGTAATTCATTGTGTAGTACAGCGCGCCGCCGGGAATCAGCGGCACAATGGAGGGCACCAGGAAGGTGGTTGTGGGGGTTTTCTCTACCCGGGCCAGCACCTCGGCATACACCGTTATGGTGGCAGCAGAAACCAAATACCGAATGGCTTCCCCGGCGTGCAACGGCTCCAGTGCCAGAAACACCGCCCAGGAAATCAGGCCGCCCAAGGTAGACAGCCAAAGCTTCCGCCCCCGGATATGAAACAAAATATTAAAGCCTAAAGTACCTAATGTGCCCATCAGGATTTGCACAAAGGGATTCATAGCACACCTCCAATCAGATGCACCGCCGCAATATATGCGGCAGCAATGGCGGCGGCCACCAGAATGGCATTCAAAAACCGCAGTATACCGGTCATCGTCTCTCCGCTAATCATATCCCGCAGGGAGTTTGTCAAGGCAATGCCGGGGATGAGCAGCATAATATCGCCGATAATGATTTTATTGATATCATCTCCCACGCCCTGGCGCACCAAGGAAATGGCGCAAACACTGAGCAAAAAAGACGCAACCACATTGACAAAAATCTGATTCAGCGCCCCTTTCTGCAGCAGCCAGGTTAAATACCGGATGCCAAAACCAAGAACGCCGGACACCAATCCGTCCATCCAGCTTCCCCCAAAGAAAACCGCAAAAGAAAAACCAATCAGGGCGCTGCCCAGCGCCTCTATGAGCAGTGGGTAAGGACGCCACTTTACAATGGCCTTTAATTTTTCCTGTACATAGTCGTAATCCGGGGTGTCCTTACAAATCTCCCGGGACAAGCCGTTCAGCCTATGTAATTTTGTCAAGTCCGTCTGCGAGGACATAATCCGTCGGGTTTGGGTGCTGTGAAGGCCGGCATCGTCTGTCACGGAGGCCATGATACAGGAGGTAATGGTAAATACATCCGTGCGCGGATAGCCATAGGCACCGCAAATATACTTTACGGTAGACTCCACCCGTCCAACCTCTGCGCCGCTAATCAGCATTTGTTCTCCAATATCCAAAGCACAGGACAATAGCTGTTCTCTGGTCATATAATTCCTCCCTAAAGGTGATAAGTGCATTATATGTCATTTTTTTGCTCTTGGCAAGAATGTTTCTTTATGTTATACTAAAAAAAGAAAGACGATTTTTGCCGGGGAGTTTGCTATGCGTAAAACAACAGTCATTTTCGCAATTTTCATACTGCTTTTGGGGCTGACTTCCTGCAAAGCCCCTTCCCCAAGCGCCCTTCCCTCCACTACTGCCTCTGTGACCACTGTAGAAACCACCGTGGAAACTACGGTGGAAACCACAGCAGAAACCCTTGTCCCCCGTCAGTTCGGCTATGACGGGGACTATTTGACCTGCCTGACGGAGCAGAGCCTATTGGGCATTGATGTGTCCAGCTTCCAGAAGAAAATCGACTGGAAACAGGTTTCTGATGCCGGCGTGGAATTTGTGATGATTCGGGTTGGCTTCCGGGGCTACGGTGAAAAGGGCGTACTGTGCGAGGATTCCTACGCCCAGGCCAATTATCAAGGCGCAAAAGAAGCGGGCCTGAAAATCGGCGGCTATTTCTTCTCCCAGGCCACCACTGTGGCAGAGGCGATAGAGGAAGCAAGCTATGTAAAGAAGCTGACGGAAGACTGGGAAATGGATATGCCCTTCGGCTTTGACTGGGAGTGTCACGCCCAGGATTACCGCACAGCAGATGTAGACGCCCGAACCCTCACCGACTGCACCTTAGCTTTCTGTCAGGCAATGGACCGGGATGTGATTTTATATACCAATCCGGACCAATCTCCCAAGGAAATGCTTTGGGAGGAGGTCAACCAATACGGACTGTGGCTGGGAGACTACAGCGACAGTCCAAAGGAGCCGGAGGCGCTGACGATGTGGCAATACACCAACGAAGGACGCATCCCCGGCATCCAGGGAAATGTGGATATCAATCTGTTCTTCCCCTGATATTTTCGGAGGTTCTATGAAAAAGCTTATTTGTATCATTTTGTGTTTGAGTCTGCTCCCGGTGTTTTGCCTTGGGGTTGGGGCTGCCAGTGCTGTGACCCCGGATGACGGAGATATCTCTGTGGAAATTTTCCCAAATGGAGATTTTAACGGAGACCACAAAATTAACCAAACCGATGCCGACCTGTATATGCAGTATGCCGCCGGATGGTCGGGGGTAAAATACCGGCAAAAGCTGGCGGCAGATGTTACCGGAGACGGTAAGGTTGACGGAATGGATGCGGTACTCATTATGCAGCGCCTGAAATGGGGCTCTAAAGTTGTCCTCAAATAAAAAAGACCCGGCTTGATGCGAATGCACCAAGCCGGTTTGTTTTTATTTCCAAAGGCCGTTGGGGTATTTCCCTTGTTTGGTCAGCTCCGCCAGAGCCGCCACCACCATGGGCTTATCCTGAGCATATGTAACGCCGTACCACTTGTCTTCGGAGGTCAGCATCTTTACAGAAGCAGCGCCTTTCTTCAGCATCCCATTTACGCTCCTGGGCAGTAGATACTCTGCCTTGGCAGGATTTCCGGGAACGGCAGTCTCCAAAAATTCAGGGAAGCCTTCTTCCAGCTTGTCCAAAAAGCCGGGGGTAAAGCCCCACATATTCATAGAGACGATGGTATCAAAGGACAAATCCTTCCAGGTAGCGCCGTCATCTTCGGTATAGTGGATGCCATTTTCGTACTTTTCAATCCGCAGCCGTTCTTCCACATCGGCAAGGTAGCCGTTTTCCACCACGCAGACGCCACGGGCCACACTGCCGTGCTCTGTCACAGTGTTTCCCAGCAAGTACCCTACCATACAGTAGTCTGCCTTTTCCTTATCCTGGGCAGTACACAGATACTCATAAATCGCCCGGAAGGCGCTTTTTCCGTAGTAATCGTCAGAATTAATCACCGCAAAGGGCGCTCCGTCGATTTCCTCCTTGGCACACAGCACAGCGTGGCTGGTACCCCAGGGCTTTACACGGCCCTCCGGCACAGTAAAGCCTGCGGGGATTTTATCCATTTCCTGGAAGGCATACTGAATTTCCATAGGGCATTTTTCCAAGCGCTTGCCCACCATCTCCATAAAGTCCTTCCGGATAGCTTCCTTAATAATAATCACAGCCCTGCGGAAGCCTGCCTCATAGGCATCAAACAGAGAGAAATCTAAAATCGCCTCACCCTGGGTGCCCACCGGGTCAATCTGCTTCAAACCGCCGTAACGGCTGCCCATACCGGCAGCCATGACTACCAAAACAGGTTTTTTAGACATATCGCTATCCTCCTGAAAAATTTTCTTCATTATACCATATATTAGGGAAAAAGCAAGGTATCGTCCAAATAAATCCCCTCTCCCCGGATTTTCTCCCAGGAAAAGTGGCAGACCAGCTCCTTTGCGCTGATCGGAACATTCCGGTCTGTCAGTCCGCAGGCATAGGCCAAAGCGCCGATGACCTGCTCCGGGGAAAAACGCTGCTGCAGCCGCCCCAAATCCAAGTCCCGGTCACGCTTGCTCAGCCGTCTGCCATCGGTTGCTAACAGCATGGGTACATGGCCATAGGCCGGGTGGGCAAAGCCAAAAAGCTTTTGCAAATACATCTGCCGGGGCGCTGAGCCCAGCAAATCCATTCCCCGTACCACCTCTGTGACGCCTGCCTCGCCGTCATCCACGGTAACCGCCAACTGATACACAAACACGCCGTCTGCCCGGCGCACCACAAAATCTCCGCATTGGGTGGAAAGGTTTTGGGAAAATTGTCCCTGGACCAAATCCTCCACTTGCCAAATTTCCTCCGGAACCTTTACCCTCCAGGCAGGAGGCCGGGAAAATTCGGCTTTCTCCCTATCCGTCAAATTCCGGCAAGTACCGGCATAGACATAGGTGCCGTCAGACTGGTGGGGGGCATTGACATTATGCAGTTGACTGCGTGTGCAGTAGCAGGGGTACAGAAGCCCCAAATCCTGTAATTTCTCAAAATACTTCTGGTAAACACCGCTTCGCTGACTTTGGGGCGGTGTTTCTTCGTCCCAGTCAAGACCCAACCAGGTAAGGTCAGCCCGAAGGATATCCGCAAACTCCCGGCTGGTACGCTCTTTGTCCAAATCCTCCATACGAAGCACCATCTGGCCCTTCTGACTGCGCACGGAAAGCCAGGCAATCAGCCCGGCAAACACATTACCCAGATGCATCCGTCCGGAGGGTGTGGGGGCAAATCTGCCAACTACAGGTTTCTCCATCTGCCCACCTCCTTTTTTCTTATTTTACTAAAAAACAAAGGCTGTGTAAAGACCCGGAGAAATTTCTTCTTCGTATCCATTCCGACAAATTTATTGCCCGGGGCATGCTACCATAAATACAACGTTAGGAAAGGTTGTGTTTACATATGATGGTCTCCCTGGAAAGCTATGTGCGTTGGGGCAAATATCGCCTGCGTGACTGGGCGCTCAATCCAAAATTACACCTGCTGGCCCGGGCTGCCGGGCATTTTCTGGCAGGCTTTGGGCTCAGTGCCGCCAGCCTGGGCAATGCGTGTCTGCCCTTATCTATGGCATTGGTGTGTGCCGGAAGCGGCTGGTCTTCGGTGCTGGTGGCCTTGGGTGGGGGCTTAGGTTACTGGCTTTTTTGGGGCAGTGCCGGATATCAGGGTCTTTTGTGGTTAGCCGCCGGGCTATTGGTGTCTTTGTTTGTAGGGGATAGACGGCTCAGCTGGGAAACACCTCTGCTGCTGCCTGCGGTGGCAGGACTGATTGTTTCTGCCTCCGGCGTGGTTTTTCAGGCCTGGCTTCGGGACACTGCCCCGGTGGAGACCTACTTGGTTCGGGTGTGTCTGGCCGGAGGTGCCACCTGGCTGTTTGTCCGGGTGCTTCGGGGACGAAATCCCATATTGGACTGGCTTGCCTGGGCGCTGGCTGTGCTGGCCTTGGCGCAGATTACCCCCTTCCCAAAATTCTCCTTAGGCATAATGGCATCGGCAATGGCGGCAGTGACCGGAGCGTTCCCGGCGGTGGTTCTGTCCGGTCTTGCCTTGGACTTGGCGCAGTTAACCCCGGTGTCTATGACCGCCGTGCTGTGCGGCAGCTTCTTAATCCGGTTTTTACCCCAATATCCCAAATGGCTGGGTGCCGCAATCCCTGCCGGGATCTATCTTTTGGTTATGCGGCTCACCGGGCACTTAGACCTTGCACCCCTTGCCGCACTTCTGCTGGGCGGCGTGCTGGGCACTTTTTTACCCCTGCCCCGCACCACGCCCAGCCGACGGGGTGAAACCGGCGTAGCCCAGGTGCGGCTGGAAATGGTATCCAGCGTGCTGGCGCAAACGGAGCAGCTTCTTTTGGAAACGGTAGAGCCTCCCGTAGATGAGGACGCCCTGATTGTCCGGGCGGCAGAGCAGGCCTGCAATAGCTGTCCCTGCCGAAAAAACTGTAAGGACAGCCTGCGTCTGCCCCAGCTTCCCGGAGCGCTTCTGCATAAGCCCCTGCTGACACCGGAGGAGCTTCCCATCATCTGCCGGAAAAGCGGGCGCTTTTTGGCCGGCCTTCACCGTTCTCAGGAACAATTGCGTTCTATTCAGGCAGACCGCCAGCGTCAACGGGAATACCGGGCGGCAACCACCCAGCAGTACCGGTTTTTATCGGAATATCTGCAAAATCTTTCCGACGGTCTTGCCAAGCGCGCCACCGGATTGTCTGCCTGCTTTGAGCCGCAGGTGCAAATCTACGGCAACCGGCCAGCCCCGGATAACGGGGATCGATGTTTTCACTTTGCCGGAACGGCCTGCCATTATTATGTGCTTTTATGTGACGGAATGGGCACCGGCCTGGGTGCGGTGGCAGAGGCGAAAACCGCCGGGGAGCTGTTAAGACGGCTGTTAACCGCTGGATATCCTGCGGCCAACGCCTTGGAAAGCTTGAATAGCCTGTGCGCCCTGCGCAGCCGTGCCGGGGCGGTAACCGTGGACCTGCTGGAATTGCAGCTGGAAACCGGAAAAGCGACCCTGCACAAATGGGGCGCACCGCCCAGCTATTTGGTCAGCCCCATCGGGGCAGAAAAAATCGGGACAGCCGGTCCGCCTCCCGGACTTTCTGTTACAGATTGCCGGGAAACACGGTATCGGCTGTCCCTGCACCGGGGGGAAATACTGGTGCTGGTCAGTGACGGGGTGGCAGAAGCGGATGCGCTGAAATGCTGTTTGGAACGGGTAGGGCTGTCGCCAGGGGAATTGGCAAGGGGTCTTTTGACCCGAGCCCAGTTTAGCGGAGAAGATGATGCCACCGTAGTCACAGTTCGTCTGGGGCAAAAGGGACTGCATCCGTCTTAGACACCATACCACATATTTCTTGCAAACTTTGTCGAAACACCAGATGTTGTTGTAGATTTTAGAAAAAAGCCCAACATCTTGCAAAAAAATGGGGCAACCTGAGAAAAGGTTGCCCCAAAATTGCGTTATAAAGGACTTTGTTTGATTTTTGTGTACCGTCGGGGATACTGTGGCGGCGTAGGCGCAATTTTTTTCAGCACCAAAACCGTATGGGCAGTATCCTCTATGGGGAAATCCACCACCTGCTCCAGCTTCAAGCCCAAACGGCAAATGGCATTTCCGGCTTCCTCCAGCTCTTCCCGGGCGGCAGTGCCCTTCATCGCCAGCACATAGCCCCCTACCCGGACATAAGGCGCAGTCAGCTCCAGCAGAACATTCAGCCGGGCAACTGCACGGGAGGTTGCCACATCATATTTTTCCCGGCGCTCCGCCACCGCTTCCTCGGCACGGGCAGTCATGCACCGCGCCTCCACCCCCAACTGGGGCAAAACGGTCTCCAGCCACTTCATTCGCTTTCCCAAAGAATCCAACAGGGTCAGCTTCATCTCCGGGCAAGCAATTTTCACCGGCACCCCGGGAAAGCCTGCGCCACAGCCTACATCAATCACCTGCTTGCCCTTCAGGTTCATCACCTTCAAAAGGGAAATGCTGTCCAAAAGGTGCAGCTTCGCCACCTGGCTGGGCTCTGTGATGGCAGTCAGGTTCATCACCTTGTTTTGCTCCACCACCGCCTGTCCAAACGCACACAGCTTTTGGCAGGTATCTTCATCCAACTCCAGCCCCAACTGGGGCAACCCCCGCTTCAGGGTTTCCAGCATTTGTGTCATTTCTCTTCGTCGACTTTGGTGGTCAGATCCACCTGGGATGCGTCCAAAGGATTAAAGGGCGCTTCTTCTTCCATATGCAGGGGCGTAACAAATTCCTGAATATACCAGCTTGCCAGCAAATCCACCACAGAGGAGTATTCGCTGTAGGCAATTAGCGGCTCCTGAGAGCCCTGCACATCGCTTCCTTCGCTTTCTGCGCTCCGGGCGCCGGAAATTTTACCGGGCTTGGTTTTTCCGAAGTAACTGGTGTAATCCTGCAAATCCTCCCGTAACAGCGCACTGACGCCGCTATCTGCCTCCTTGGCAGCAGCCTGGGCTGTGCTGGTAGGGGCGGACAAAAGGGCATCATAACAAGCCCGATAGGCAAACAGATACGCAGAGTACTGGAATGCCGGGGAGTCGTTGTAAAGGCAGGCCAAAAAGCCGCCAAACTGGGCATCCTGCTGGGAGTAAATGCTCATTCTGTGCGCAATTTCCTTGCACATCGCAAAGGGCAGCATCGCCCCGGGAACATTGGGGTTGACACAAGCCTCGCCGGTGAGGGGCACGGTGATACCGCTATCCCGGCGCAGGGTGTAGCCCAAATTGAAGCTCAGCTTTTTCACCGGGGCAGTAGACCCGGAAAACACGGAAATGGCCTGGTCGTAGGTCAGGTGCTCAAAACCGTTACCTGCCTGGGCGGCCAGCTCTTCAAAAGTGCCTATGTCCGGGTTGCCCTTGCCGTCCCGATTGATTTCTTTACACAGCTCGTTTGCCTTGTCCCGGAAATAGATGGTAGCCTCACGAAGCTCCGTTACCGTATAGTCCGTAACCGATAGCCGCACATCATCTGCCAAAGGACTGGCGTACTCGTTCAGGCCGTAAACTGCGGTGTTCATCATGCTCACAAGGCAGACAGAAGCCAGCACCCAGCCTAACCACTGAATGGGGTTCCATCGCAAAACAACCATCAAAATAATGCTGACAAGCCCCAAAACCACCATCAGGATAATCAGCACCTGCCAAAGGCAGAAGCCCATACCGCCGGTCCAGTCCGCTAAGGAGTTGATAATCAGCCGGGTGACATAGGGATATACCATATCCACTAAAACGCTGTGGGCCTGGGCAAACTGGTGCAACGCCCAGGAGATTGCCAGAAAAATTCCCGCAACCAGATAGCCACGCCAATATTTCAAAGGACATGCCTCCTTTTCTCTTTACAATGTATCACACTATATTATAGCACAAAAAACCTTACTTGTCTGCCCCTAATTTTGATTTTTTTCAAATTCGGCTTTTACACCATCTGCAAAAACCTCTGTAACCGTAACATTATGGACTTGATTGTGCAAATCCTCCCCAGCGACATACACTTTTACATAGTTTGGCGCATGTCCGATAAAGAATTCGTCCTGCGGTTCTTCAAATAAAACCGGAAGGGTTTGCCCAATCAAATTCTTCCGATACGCCTGGGACATTTCTTCTGCCACCGCCATGGCTTTCCGGCTTCTTTCCTCCTTCACCGCATTGGAATGCTGTCCGGGCATTTTGTCTGCCGGCGTGCCGGGGCGACGGGAATAGGGGAAAATGTGCATATCCGCAAAGCCGCAGCGGCGGATAAAGCGAAGACTTTCGGAAAATTCTTCCTCGGTTTCCCCGGGGAAGGCCACGATCATATCCGTGGTGACGGCGCAGCCGGGGAAGTGGGCTTGCAGCAGCTCCACGCTTTCGTAGTAGCGGGCGGTATCGTATTTCCGTTTCATCCGGGCAAGCACTGTGTCGCAGCCGGACTGCATGGACAGATGGAACTGATGACAGAGGTTGGGCAGGCAGGCCAGACGGCGGGAGAAAGCTTCCGTCACGATTCTGGGCTCCAGGGAACCCAGTCGAACCCGCAGCTGGGGAACCGCTCTGCAGACTTCCTCGAACATTAAGGTACATTCCGGCCTGCCGGGAAGGTCAACGCCCCAGGAGGCAATTTCAATGCCGGTGATGATGATCTGCCGGTAGCCCATGGCGGCAAGCTCCCCGGCCTGCTGAATACACAGCTCCAGAGGTGCGCTGCGCACAGGCCCGCGGGTGTAG
>JAZOME010000006.1:0-4588 GCA_045653685.1 Faecousia sp. | reverse complement strand
AGCATCATTTTTGCCTATTTGCAATGGTTTAATTCAAAAGATAAATGCCTAAATTTAAATATCCGGCAAAGGTGACCCAGAGCAGATAGGGCAGCAAAAGATTTCCGGCGGTTTCGTCGATTTTGGAAAAGGCCCGGAGAGTCAAAAAGATCAGTACCCACAGTCCAATCAGCACGATGAAAGCCAATAAATAGGCATCAAAACCGAAGAAAATAATAGGCCACAGGAAATTCGGCGCCAGTTGGGCTCCGTATAGCCGCAGGGCTTTTTGAATCTGTTCTTTGTTTGCATCGGAAGTCAATACCCGGTAGGAGGCATATCCCATCAGCAGATATAGAATGGTCCATACGATAGGGAAGACCCACCCCGGCGGCGACAGCGGCGGCTGGTTGGTGATCCGGTAGCTGGACATGCCGCCGGAGAAAAGTGTGGCAAGTCCGCCCACAGTCAAAGGGATGATCAAACAGACAATAAGCTTTTTCCAATTGATTTTCATATAAAACCCCTCCTAACGGTACTCTATGATATTGGAAAAGGGCTTATCCATCGAAGAATGTGTCAAGGGAAAAATAAAGTTTTTCTTTTCTTTTTTGCGGGGAAAGGACTTGCTATTTTTATCACTTGGTTATACAATATATAGCATATTTGTAAATGTGAAAGCATGCATTTTGCGTTACAGAAAGAGGCTGCAATATGATGAAGATCGGTTTCGACAACGATAAATATATCAAGACCCAGTCTGCCCATATTCAAGAGCGGATCGCCCAGTTTGGCGGCAAGCTGTATCTGGAGTTTGGCGGCAAGCTTTATGATGACTATCATGCCTCTCGTGTGCTGCCTGGTTTCCAGCCGGACAGTAAGCTGCGGATGCTGCTGCAACTGAAGGATAAGGTGGAGATGGTGGTTGCCATCAATGCTGCCGATATTGAAAAGAACAAAATCCGTGGAGACTTGGGTATTACCTATGACCGGGATGTGATTCGTTTGATTGATGTGTTCCGTGGCTTTGGTCTGTATGTCAGCTCTGTGGTGCTGACCCGGTTCCACGCTACGGATACTACAAAAGCTTTCCAATCCCGGCTGGAAGCTATGGGTGTCAAAGTTTATCACCATTATGACATTGAGGGCTACCCCTCCAATATTGCCCATATTGTCAGCGATGCGGGCTACGGGATCAATGATTTTATTGAAACTACCCGTGAGTTGGTGGTGGTGACAGCTCCCGGCCCCGGCAGTGGTAAGCTGGCAACTTGGATGAGCCAGTTGTATCACGAGCATAAGAGTGGTATCCGGGCAGGCTATGCCAAGTTTGAAACCTTCCCGGTGTGGAATTTACCCTTGAACCACCCTGTGAATTTGGCATATGAGGCGGCAACTGCCGATTTAAGTGATGTGAATATGATTGACCCCTTCCATTTGGAAGCTTATGGGGAAACCACCGTCAACTACAACCGGGATGTGGAAGCGTTTCCGGTGCTGGTGACCATGTTTGAACGGATTTTGGGTCAGTGTCCCTACAAGTCTCCCACGGATATGGGTGTAAATATGGTGGGTAACTGTATTGTCAATGACGAGGTTGCCTGCAACGCCTCCCGGCAGGAAATTGTCCGGCGGTACTACAATCTGCTTTGCGACGAAAAGCAGGGTAAAGCCAGCGCAGAGTCTGCGTTCAAGATGGAACTGCTGATGAAAAAGGCCGGTGTGGCGGCGGAAGATCGGAAAGTGGTGGCTGCAGCGCTGAACAAAGCGGAGGAAACCGGAAAGCCGGCAGCAGCTATGGAACTGCCCGGCGGCAAGATTATCACCGGTAAGACATCTAATCTGTTGGGTGCATCTGCGGCGCTGCTGCTCAACGCCCTGAAGGCAATGGCGGATATTCCGGAGGATCTGCATTTGATCTCCCCGGAGGTCATAGACCCTATCCAGCATCTGAAAGTGGATCACTTGGGCAACCGCAATCCCAGATTGCACACTGACGAGGTGTTGATCGCCTTGTCTATTTGTGCGGTGACGGACCCCTGTGCGGAAAAGGCAATGGAGCAATTGGGAAATCTTCGGGGCTGTGAGGTGCATTCTTCTGTGATTTTGTCCCAGGTGGATGAAAAAACCTTCAAGCGCCTGGGTGTGAATTTGACTTGCCAGCCAAGATTTAAGGGTTAATTCGGATAAAGGCTATCTTCTACGGAAGATAGCCTTTCTAATTGAGAGTTGACAATTGTGGTATGTCTTTGGCGCAATCAAAATAATAAAAACGAGTGAACATCTTTTTGCAAGGTGTTCACTCGTTTTATTTGATATTTTTCATATATTCTTCAATCGCATCGCATATAAAGCGGTTTAAGCTTTTTCCTTGGCTTGCGGCGCAATCTTTGATGATTTGACGCTGGCCCTTCTTTACAACAACATCTATGCGGTCATAAGTTTTCTTGTTGTAGCGAGCAGTTGCTTCTTTTTGGGCATCGGAATATTTCATTGCGCCACCTCCTTTTGCTTATATAATTAAGTAATTATATTTTATCGAAAAGTATCGCAATATTATATAATTACATAAGTATATAAATTTGTCGAAAAGTGTCGATGGATTACACTTGATATAATTACATAAGTATAAGATAATAAAATCAAGGAGGGATGGTATATGAGAGAAAATGTCCAGATTAAATTGCTTGTATATAAAAAAGGAACGCCGCAAAGGGAAATCAAAAAGCTGATAAAAGCAATGGAGGCAGCGTGGGAAGAAACCCACCCCGGGGAAAAGATGATCTGTATTCCCATAGAGGCAGACAATGAGGGGTAGGTGGATCAATCTTAACTGTCCGCTAAGTGCGGACAGTTGTTTTTCTGCGTTTTGCACGAAAAAAAGTAGAAATTTTTGTAAAAAATGTATTGACAAACGCTACCGTGCGTGTTAAGATAATCGAGCGCGTGTAGGGACTTTCTGCGCGTGCACTGCGATGATGCAGGAGATTGCGCCTGAAAAGCGGTAACTTCTGCGGAGTATGTCCGGTCATCGGGCGGCTGAACTGCTTCTGTTTAGCGCTGCGTATATCGCTGCGGCAGGAGAATTGGGTCGGCCTTGCGTCGGCCATTTTTCTTGGCTCGGAATGATACGCACGGTAGCGTGAACAAAGTAGTTCGACCGTACCCAGGCACCACGAAAACTGAGTACGTTTCATCAAGGAGGAAACAAAACAATGGCAAATCAAGAAATGATTCGCATCCGGCTGAAGGCTTATGACCATCAGCTCATCGACACCAGCGCAGCAAAGATTGTTGACACTGCAAAGCGCAACGGCGCTTCTGTGTCCGGCCCCATTCCGCTGCCCACCAAGAAGGAAGTTGTGACTATCCTTCGTGGTGTTCATAAATATAAGGACAGCCGTGAGCAGTTCGAGCGCAGAACCCACAAAAGACTGATCGATATCCTCAACCCCAACCAGAAGACTGTAGAGGCTCTCATGGCTCTGGATCTTCCTGCTGGTGTTGAGATAGAGATAAAGCTGTAATTCCTATACATTATATATAGGAATTCACCGCTGCCCGCACTGAAAAGCATCGGGCGACGGGTCATGTTGGCAGGAAAGAGCCAATGCTTTCCGTCAACCAATAACCTAAAAAGGAGTAAAAACCAATGAAAAAAGCAATCATCGGCAAAAAAGTGGGCATGACCCAGATCTTCGATGAGAGCGGCAAGGTCATTCCTGTTACCGTTGTGGAAGCAGGTCCCTGCGTCGTTACTCAGAAGAAGACCACCGAGACCGACGGCTACGAAGCTGTCCAGTTGGGCTTTGAGGACATCAAGGAGTCCAAGCTCAGCAAGCCTGAAGCCGGTCACCTGAAGAAGGCTGGCATCGAGGCTAAGAAGCACCTGAAGGAGTTCCGTCTTGAAGATGCAGCAAGCATGAATGTAGGCGATGTTGTGAAGGCAGATGTTTTCGCAGCAGGCGACTGGATTGATGTGACCGGCATTTCCAAGGGCCACGGCTACCAGGGTGTTATCAAGCGTCACAATGCACACCGGGGCGATATGACCCACGGCGGTGGCCCTGTTCACCGTCACGCAGGTTCTATGGGCGCTCTGGATGCAGCCCGTATCTTCAAGGGCAAGATCGGCGCTGGCCAGATGGGCAACGAGCAGGTTACCATTGAGAACCTGGAAGTTGTCAAGGTGGATGCAGAGCTGAACATGATCGTTATCCGTGGCGCCATCCCCGGCCCCAAGGGCGGTCTGGTTTACCTGCGCAACACTGTGAAGAACCACAAGATCAAGCAGGCTGGTGCAGACATCAGCAAGAACCCGCAGAAGGCTTCCGGCAGAAATCCCCAGAAGGCTTCCGCAAGAGGCTAAGGAAAGGAGAAAGTAAATCATGCTTAAGACAAATGTTTTGGATATGTCCGGCAAGGTTGTTGGCGAGATTGAACTCTCCGAAGCTGTGTTCGGCATTACTCCCAACGCTGCTGTGGTTCACGATGTTGTTAAGAACCACCTGGCAAACAAGCGTCAGGGCACACAGTCCGCTTTAACCCGTGCTGAGGTTTCCGGCGGTGGCCGTAAGCCCTGGCGTCAGAAGGGTACCGGTCGTGCTCG
>JAZOME010000005.1:0-67977 GCA_045653685.1 Faecousia sp. | reverse complement strand
GATTTGAAAAATCTATATCCCACACAAATAAAAGTATCGTAAGGAGGATTGTATAATGAAAAAGAGAATGATTTGGTTATTGGTGCTGCTTTTTAGCTTTAGCCTGCTCACCGGCTGCGGCGCCAAAAGCACAGACAGAGGTGTCACAACCAATGGCTCTGTGGAATACAGCAAAGAAATGATGTCTGATTCCGCCGGCGGATTTACTGCATCCACCGCTTCCGGTGCTCCCCTGACCTCCCCCAACCAAAAGCTGATTCGTAAGGTGCGTTTGGAGGCAGAAACCGAGGATATAGACAGCGTGCTTTCTGCAATGGGCGAAAAAATCGCCGCCTTAGGCGGATATGTGGAGCAGCAGGAAATTTATAACGGCAGTCAGTATGACCTGAAGCGGTACCGTAACGCAGAGATGACTATTCGTATTCCGGCAGATAAGCTCAGTGAATTTGTTTCACAGATAAAGGAAAACACAAATGTGATCTCCTCCAAAGAAAGCGCCGAAGATATTACGCTAAGCTATGTGGCGACCCAGAGCCGTGTATCTGCGCTGGAAACAGAGCACACCCGGCTGTTGGAACTGTTGGCAAAGGCTGAGAGCACAAAGGATTTGCTGGAAATTGAGCAAAGGCTCACCGAGGTCCGGACTAAACTGGAGGAATACACCTCCCAGCTTCGGATTTACGACAATTTGGTGGACTACGCCACGGTGAATTTGACACTCCGGGAGGTCAAGGAATATACGGTAGTGGAAGAACCGGAAACCATTTGGCAGCGTATCGGCACAGGCCTTTTGGATAGCCTGAAAAGCATCGCTGAAGGCTTTACGGAAGTGTTTGTATTCCTGGTGGTAGGACTTCCCTATTGGATACTCGTTGCAGCGGTAATTGCGGTGGTTTGGATTGCTTTCCGTTTCGCTCTGAAAAAGAAAAAGCATAAAAATAAGGATAATTCCAACGAATAAAAAGATGGCGGACCAGTCGGTCCGCCATCTTTATTGTTTCTATTATTTCTTGGTAAACAGTCTTTGAATGAGCTTGACAAACTCCACAACAGGAATAACCAAAATTGCCAAGGCTATTGCAATACCATACTCTGTCCAGCTAATGGCGATAAAGCCAAAAGCGTTGGCGATGAAGGGCACTTCGATTACCAAGGTCGTCAGAAGCAAGCTGCCCAGCATTGCCGCCCACAGCACCTTGTTCTGGGTCTTCAGGCTGAACACGCTCTTTCTCTGAGAACGCATATTGAAGGAGTGGAAAATTTCACACATAGACATAGTCAGGAAGGCCATTGTCATACCGTGGCCGGATTCTCCTGCTGCACGAAGCTGGCTAAACCAGTCAGCGCCAAATTCCATAGATGCGCCGATGAGGTAAGCGGTAACGGTAATGAGAGTTACCAGGAAGCCCTGATAAACCACATCGAAGCCCAAGCCGCCGGCAAAAATGCCGTCTTTGGAATTTCTGGGAGCACGGCGCATTGTATCCGGCTCTGCATCTTCCATACCCAGCGCCAATGCCGGGAAGCAGTCTGTCACCAGGTTGATAAACAGCAGATGAACAGGATTTAACAGGGTGAAGCCCAACAGGGTTGCGCCAAACACACCCAGCACCTCACTCATATTGGAGGCCAGCAGGAACTGGATAGCCTTACGGATATTATCGTAAATCCGACGGCCTTCGCCCACAGCCGCCACAATGGTGGCAAAGTTGTCGTCCGCCAAAACCATATCGGCAACATTCTTGGTAACATCCGTACCGGTGATACCCATACCCACGCCAATGTCTGCAGACTTGATAGAGGGTGCGTCATTGACGCCGTCACCGGTCATAGCGGTGATACAGCCGTTACGCTTCCAGGCAGTGACAATCCGAGTCTTGTGTTCCGGCTGCACACGGGCATATACACCGTACTTTTTCACAGCCTCGCACAAATCCTCATCGGAAATGGCATCCAGCTCTGCACCGGTAATGGCTTCAGAAGCATCGGTGATAATACCCAGCTCTTTGGCGATGGCAACTGCAGTATCCTTATGGTCGCCGGTAATCATTACAGGACGGATACCGGCAGTACGGCACTGTTCGATTGCATCCTTTACCTCAGGACGCACCGGGTCAATCATACCGGCAAGACCTACAAACACCAGCTCCTGCTCCAGGTATTCCGGCGTGTTATCCTGGGGCTTGTCGTCCCAGAAACGCATAGCAGCAGCCAGCACACGCAGAGCCTTATCTGCCATTGCCTTGTTGGCGGCCATAATCTCCGCACGCTTTTCCTCGGTCATAGGCAAGGTCTTGCCATTTTCCCAATAGTAAGTGCAACGGGCCAAAACCACATCCGGGCCGCCCTTGGTGTACTGGACAAAATTGCCCTGAGAAGCGTGAACCGTGGACATCATCTTCCGTCCGGAATCGAAGGGAGCTTCGTCTACACGGGGCGTAGCCTTTTCCAAATCCTGCTTGGCAAGACCCACAGAATAGGCAAAGTTCACCAAAGCACATTCGGTGGGTTCACCCTCTGCCTGATTGCTTTCGTTCAGGTTGGCATCGGAGCAAAGGGCCATGGCAGTCGCTACCAGCTCTTTGTCCCCCATATGCTCCACAACTGTCATCTTATTCTGCGTCAGAGTGCCGGTCTTATCGGAGCAAATTACCTGGGTACAGCCCAGGGTTTCCACAGCAGTCAGGCGGCGAATTACCGCATTGCGCTGAGACATTTTGGTAACACCGATGGACAGCACAACGGTAACCACCGTGGCAAGGCCCTCGGGAATGGCCGCAACCGCCAGGGAAACTGCCACCATAAAGGTACTTAAAATACCGGAGATGGAATAGTCACCCTTCATCAGCAGATTAAAGGCAAAGATAAATACGCAGATACCCAAAACAATATAGGACAGGATTTTGCCCAGTTGGTCCAGCCGCTTCTGCAAAGGGGTCTCCTCTTCCTCAGCAGCAGCCAGTGCGCCGGCAATTTTACCCATTTCCGTTTCCATACCGGTACGGGTAATCACTGCCTTACCACGGCCATACACCACGGTAGAGCCCATATAGCACATATTCTTCCGGTCGCCCAAGGGCACATCATCCTGGCCGGCAGTCAAATTCAGAGCGTCAATCAGCTTATTGACAGGCACGGACTCACCGGTCAGCGCTGCTTCCTCGATTTTCAAGGAGGCATTTTCAATAATACGGCCATCCGCAGGAACGGCATCGCCGGCTTCCAAAACCACCACATCACCGGGCACCAGCTCATCGCTGTGAAGCACGACCATTTTGCCGTCCCGGAGCACCTTGCAGGTTGCAGCCGTCATTGTCTGCAATGCTTCAATTGCCGCCTCTGCCTTACTCTCCTGCACCACGCCCAAAATAGCGTTCAGCAAAACAACCACCACAATAATGCCCACTTCCACCAGTCCTTCGGTGAGGTGGCCCATATTCTTGTCACCCATAAAGGTGATGACGGTGGTTGCTGCAGACACCACTGCCGCAATCATCAGGATAATCAGCATTGGGTCCTTCAACTGGCTTAAAAACCTCTGCATCCAGGTAGCTTTTTCTGCTTCCTTCAGCTTATTGTGGCCATACTTTTCCAAGCGCTTCGCTGCCTCTTGGGAAGAAAGGCCTGCCGAGGTTGTCTCCAGATTTTCTAGCACTTGCTCTGCGGATAATCTGTACTCTGCGTCCATAATCGTTTCTCCTTGTTTTAGTTTAAGAAAACAAAAAACCCATACGCCAGCGAAAATGCAAACGTATGAGTCTCATTCCTTCGGAGTCCTCCGGGCAAAACTGCCGTTATGACGAAAGACTCAGCACCAATGGTGCCGAATTACTCCCTCAATATCGGTAATATCATAACAATTCCGGAAATTTTTGTCAAGTATTTTTTGTCGTATCCTTAACTCCCTGCCACAAACTCCCGGGGGCTGATGCCGTACTCGGATTTGAAGGCACGGTAAAAGCTGGTATAGTCGGAAAAGCCACTATTGCGGCATACCTGTCCTGCCGGCTCTCCTGCGGTCAGCAACTGCCGGGCTACCAAAAGCCGGCGCAGCAGTACATAGCGGTACACGCTGACCCCTACCTCCCGGCTGAAGGTGTGGGAAAGATGATACTTACTGATAAAGAAATGCTCGGCAATACTCTCCAAGGTCATTGGCTCAGCTAAGTTTTCTCCAATGAACTGCAGCACCTTTTCCACCAGCTCTGACAAATGCCGGGTCTGCTCCGGCCGAACGGTTTCCTTCTGTGCCATTCGGTTGAGCTGCACCATAAACTGCACAAACAGGCCGTAGGCGCACAGACTGCTTCCCGCCTCCCGGCTGTAATATTCCCGGACAAGCTCTCCTAAACAGGCATTGAGGGCAGTGCGTTCTGCAGTGGTTGGATGTATTAAGTGTGTGTGGGAGGGCAAACTGGTATCGAAGCACCGGCTGAAATCCATCTGCTCCCGAAAAAGACCTTCCAGATATTCCCTGTTAATCCACAGCACAATTCGCTCATATATGGGGCTCTCCGGATTCACCACCGGACGATGTAGCTCCAGAGGGTTAATCAGCAGCAATTCCCCGGCCTTCATCCGGATTATTCTGCCATCTACCCAGTATTCTACCTCACCTTTGAGTAAATAATACACTTCATAAAAGTCGTGGTGATGCACTTCCACCGTATTCGGCTTTGGCTCCCGATAGTGAAACACTTCAAAAGTATCCTTCTGCATCGTTTGCCTTGGGTCAAAGCTTTGCATCCGTTCTCGCATAAAAACCACCTCAAAAATAGTATATAGCAACTTTTGCAATATTTCAAGCAATAAATACAATTTATATTGCATTTAGTAAATGATAAACTATGGACAGCTACATATAAAACAACGAAATGGGGGAATTTTATGCCAATGCAAATGGGTTTCCGTTGGTACGGAGAAGGTAACGACAAAATCAAGCTCAGCGACATCAAGCAAATCCCCGGTGTCACAAGTATTGCTTGGGCATTGCACCACAAAATGCCCGGCGAAATCTGGGAAGAAGCAGAAATTGCCGAGGTGAAGCGTCAGTGCGAGGAATACGGCTTCAACATCGATGTGGTGGAGTCTGTAAATGTCCACGACGATATCAAAATCGGTCTGCCCACCCGTGACCAGTACATCGAAAACTACAAGATTACGATGCGCAATCTGGCCAAGTACGGTGTAAAGGTTATCTGCTACAACTTTATGCCCATCTTTGACTGGACCCGGAGTAACCTGTTCCACGAGGTTGGCGACGGCTCCACTGC
The DNA here is from genome assembly GCA_045653685.1 of Faecousia sp. Classification (GTDB taxonomy): domain Bacteria; phylum Bacillota; class Clostridia; order Oscillospirales; family Oscillospiraceae; genus Faecousia. The sequence continues at coordinate 62,704 of JAZOME010000005.1, read as the reverse complement.
CCTGTTCTACGAAAAAAATATGATTCAGGACGACTACAATGCTATGGCCAAGTACATTCTGGATTTCACCGAGAAGTACAATATGTCCTTCCCCGGCTGGGAGCCTGAGCGTATGGCTAAGCTGGATGCGCTGTTTAAGGCTTACAAGGATGTAGACCACGAAACACTGTGGGCCAACCTGAAGTACTTCCTGGAAGCTCTGATGCCCACCTGTGAGGAGACCGGCATTAAGATGGCTATCCACATGGACGATCCCCCCTGGGATATTTTCGGTCTGCCCCGTCTGCTGGTGAATGAGCAGAACATTGACCGTTTCCTGAAGATGGTGGACAACCCTTACAACTGCCTGACCCTTTGCCCCGGCAGTTTGAACGCGGACCCCAACAACAATGTGGCAGAAATTGTCCGCAAGCACTGTGACCGGATTGCCTTTGCCCACATCCGCAATGTCAAGCACTTTGAAAACGGTGATTTCAGCGAGGCCAGCCACCGGGATTGCGACGGCGACACCGGTATTTTGGATATCCTGAAGGCTTATCACGACTGCGGCTTTGAAGGCTACATCCGTCCTGACCACGGAAGACATCTGTGGGATGAAGGTCCCGGCAAAGTCCGTCCCGGCTACGGTTTATATGACCGTGCTTTGGGTATTATGTATATGCTGGGTGTCTGGGATATGCTGGACAAGCTGGAAAATAAGTAAATGATTTTGGAGGTAAATTATAATGTCTAATCTTCCCTTAAACATTGATTACACCGGTAAGGTTGTGGTTGTCACCGGTGCCGGTGGTCTGATCTGCGGCGCTATGGCTGCCGCTTTTGCACGCAGTGGCGCTAAGGTAGCTGCGTTGGACCTGAATGAAGACGCTGTTAAGAAGCTGGCAAATGAACTGAAGGCCGAGGGCCTGATTTGCGAAGGCTACAAAGCAAACGTTCTGGAGCCGGAAGCTCTGGAGCTGGTACACCAGCAGGTTCTGGGGGACTTAGGCCCCTGCGATATCCTGATCAACGGTGCCGGCGGCAACAATCCCCGGGCTACCACCGACAATGAGTATCAGCACGAAGCCAAGGAAGGCGCCAAGACCTTCTTCGACTTGGACGCTGCCGGCGTGGATTTCGTATTTAAGCTGAATTTCCAGGGCACACTGCTTCCCACCCAGGCTTTTGCCAAGGATATGGTGGAAAAGAAGTCCGGTGTTATCCTGAACATCTCCTCTATGAACGCTTATACTCCCTTGACCAAAATCCCTGCCTACTCCGCCGCTAAGGCCGGTATTTCCAACTTTACCCAGTGGCTGGCTACCCACTTTGCCGGCACCGGTATCCGTTGCAACGCCATTGCCCCCGGCTTCCTGGTATCTGCACAGAACAAGGCTCTGCTGTTTAACGAAGACGGCACACCCACTGCCCGTTCCGCTAAAATCCTGAACGGCACACCCACCGCCCGTTTTGTGGATGCGGATGAGCTGATCGGCGCAACACTGTTTTTGTGCGACAATAAGTCCGCTTCCGCCATCACCGGTGTGGTTTTGCCTGTTGACGCAGGCTTTGCCGCATACTCCGGCGTGTAATTCCAGGAGGAACATACCATGGCTAGAATTGTTACCTTTGGTGAGCTGGTGCTTCGCCTGCAACCGTATAACTACGAGCGCTTTGTCCAGTGTGACCATGTAGAATTCACCTTTGGCGGCGGTGAGGCCAATGTGGCTGTGTCCCTTGCCAACTACGCTATGGATGCCGCTTTTGGCACCAAGCTCCCTGCCCATTCCATCGGTCAGGCTGCTGTCAACTCCCTGCGCCGTTACGGCGTGGACACCTCTAAGATTGTCCGGGGCGGCGAGCGTGTGGGCATTTACTTCAACGAAAAGGGTGCTTCCCAGCGTGGCTCCGTGTGCATTTATGACCGTGCCCACTCTGCCATCCAGTTAGCCTCTGCCTCTGACTTTAACTGGGATGAGATTTTTGAAGGCGCTGACTGGTTCCACTTTACCGGCATCACCCCGGCACTGGGAGAAAACCTGGTGGAAATCTGCAAGCAGGCCTGTCAGGCTGCCAAGGCCCGGGGCGTTCGGATTTCCTGCGACCTGAACTACCGTGGCAAGCTGTGGACTAGAGACCAGGCAAGAAAGGCTATGACCGAGCTGTGCCAGTATGTGGATGTGTGTATCTCCAATGAGGAGGATGCCAAGGATGTATTTGATATCGAAGCTGAGGCCACCGACATTTACGGCGGCAGTCTGAACCACGAGGGCTACAAGTCTGTTGCCAAGCAGTTGGCAGACAAGTTTGGCTTCCAGATGGTTGCCATTACCCTACGGGAAAGCCATTCCGCTTTCGACAACGGCTGGAGCGCTATGCTGTACAATGTGGAAAAGGACGAGTACTGTTTCTCTAAGAAGTACAACCTGCACATCATTGACCGGGTAGGCGGCGGCGACAGCTTCGGTGGTGGTCTGATTTACTCCCTGCTCTCCGGCAAGGATACCCAGGCGGCTGTGGAATTTGCTGTAGCAGCTTCTGCGCTGAAGCACTCCATTGAGGGCGACTACAATATGGTCACTGTAACTGAAGTAGAAAAGCTGGCAGGCGGCGACGGATCCGGCAGAATTCAAAGATAATTTTCAAAAATCAGGCACGAAAATTCGTGCCTGATTTTTTGTAAAACTATGGAAAAATGCTGTTCGCTATGCTATAATAACCAAAAAACTAAGGAGGGCATTTTATGACCGCCATTATTAACGCCGAGCTGGTTATGCGTGACCATTTTATTCCCGATGCTGTGCTGTTCATAGAGGACGGCAAAATTGCAAGCTATGGAGAAATGCGCACCACACCCATCCCCGAGGGCTGCGAAATCATTGATGCTAAGGGTCAGTATGTTGGCCCCGGTCTTGTGGACATCCACTGTCACGCCGGCAACGGCGTTCGCTTTGAGCACGATCCCAAGCTTGCCGCTTCTTACCACCTGCCCTTCGGTACAACCTCTATGCTGGCGACCCTGGGTGGAAGACTGACTGCTCCGGAGTTGGTAAAAGGCATCAACGGCATCCGTGAGACTATGAACACACCGGAAGGTATCAACATCGCCGGTATCTATATGGAAGGTCCTTACATCAATCCGGACTTCGGTTCTCTGAGCCATTTGAACCCCTGGCGGTTCGGTGCCCACGCTGAAGACTATATGCCCATCCTGGAAGCCGGCAAGGAACTGATTCGTGTGTGGTCTGTGGGTCCTGAAACAGAGGGTATTGAAGATTTCGTAAAGGATGCCAACGCCGCCTGCCCCAATATCCGGTTTGCCGTAGGCCACTCCCAGGCATCCCCTCAGCAGATTGAAAAGCTGATGCCTTACGGTCTGTGCATTGGCACTCACCACACCAACGCCACCGGTGACCTGCCCAAGTATCCGGAATGCCGTGGCGTGTGCGTAGACGAAACTGTAAACTACAACGATGCCATTTATGCCGAAATCATCTCCGACAGCATGGGTATCCATGTAGATCCCTATATGCAAAGATTGATTCGCAAAATCAAGGGTGATGACAAAATCATTCTGATCTCCGACCATACCGCCTACAACACTCCCAATCCTCCCGGTCTGGAGCATGTTACTGATCTGAATTTCACGCCTATGGAAAACGGTGGCATAGATATTTCCGGCTCCAAACTGACACTGAATGTAGCCTGCCGCAACTATATGAAGCACACCGGTGCTTCCTTGGTGGATGCCTTTCAGGTAGCTTCCTATAACCCTGCCCGGGCGGTGGGTCTTACTGACCGTGGTGAAATCCGGTTAGGTCTGCGGGCAGACCTGATTATCACCGATGGCCATATGAATGTTTCCACTGTCATTTTGGAAGGCAAGGTTCAATAATATTTTCCAACAGAGGTACATAATATGAAAGCCATTATCAACGCAGAACTTTGTATGCGTGACCATTTCATTCCTGACGCTGTGCTGTTCATTGAGGACGGCAAAATTGCAGGCTATGGAGAAATGCGCACCACGCCCATCCCAGAGGACTGCGAAATCATTGATGCTAAAGGTCAGTATGTGGGCCCCGGCTTTGTGGACATTCACTCCCACGCCGGCGACGGTATCCGATTTGTAAACGACCCCTACCCTGCTGCCAAGGCCCATCTTGCCCACGGCACTACCTCTGTGCTGGCAACCACCAATTACCTTTCCCCCACAGAAGAATTTGTTACCCATATTGGGCGAATTCGTGAGGCAATGGCATCGCCTGAGTGCCGTAATGTTGTGGGCATTTATATGGAAGGTCCTTACATCAATCCCAACTTTGGCTCTGAAAGTCACTTAAATCCCTGGACCGGCGGTGTGCTGGCTGAGGATTACCAGCCCATTATTGATGCCGGTGCAGATATCATTCGGGTATGGACCGTGGGTCCGGAGCGTGAGGGTATCGAGGATTTTGTCAAGGCTGCAAAGAAAGCCAATCCGGAGGTTCGGTTCTCCGTGGGTCACTCTCAGGCATCCCCTGCCCAAATCGAAGCCCTGATCCCCTACGGCTTGTGCATTGGCACTCACCATACCAATGCCACCGGTGACCTGCCCAAGTATCCGGAATGCCGGGGTGTCTGCGTGGACGAAACTGTCAATTACAACAATTGCATCTACGCTGAGATTATTTCCGACTCTATGGGTATCCATGTAGATCCTTATATGCAGAGATTGATACGCAAAATCAAGGGTGATGACAGAATTATTCTGATTTCCGACCAAACAGACGCAAGACTTTTGAACCCTCCCGGATTTGAGCATGTCACGGACATTAACTTTACTTATATGGAAAACGGCGGCATTGATATTTCCGGCTCCAAGCTGACGCTGGATATCGCCTGCCGGAACTATATGAAGCACACCGGTGCTTCCTTGGTGGATGCCTTTAAGGTAGCTTCCTATAACCCTGCCCAGGCGGTGGGTCTTAACGACCGTGGTGAAATCCGGGTAGGTCTGCGAGCAGACCTGGTCATCACCGACGGCCATATGAATATTTCCACCGTTATCTTAAACGGTGAAGTTCAGTAATTTCTGCGCATAAAAACCCCGACCTCAACAGGTTGGGGTTTTAAGGTTTCGTATCCATTTGACAACTGCCCCGGAATTTGTTACACTCTGTTTCGTTAAGGAGGGAAGACAATGAACCGAGCAAAAGCTATGCTATTGGGAGCGATGGGTATTTTTGGCACCATTGGTCTTTTTGTGCGATATATTCCCCTGCCCTCCAGCGCCATCGCCCTGTGCCGGGCGGTACTGGGCCTTTTATTTTTGCTTGCCATTATGGTAATTTTCAAAAAGACACCGGATTGGTCTGTGCTAAAAAAGTGTCTGCCACTTCTGCTTGTATCCGGTGCAATAATGGGGCTAAACTGGCTGTTGCTTTTTGAAAGCTACCGCTATACAACCGTGGCCACCGCCACAGTTTGCTATTATTTGGCGCCTTTGTTTTTACTGCTTCTGTCGCCACTGCTGGGTGAAAAACTGACAGGAGAAAAGCTTATTTGCGTGGTGGTTGCTTTGGCGGGGTTGGTGTGCGTCTCCGGGGTTTTGGAAAACGGACTGCCGGAGCAAAAAGAGCTTGCAGGAATTGTTCTGGGTGTAGGTGCAGCGCTTCTGTATGCCGGAGTGATGTTCTTCAACAAAAAGCTGCCACCCTTGGATGCCTATAACCGGACCGTTTTTCAGTTTTTAGGGGCAATTGGGGTATTGCTTCCCTATCTGCTGCTGACTCAGGAGATTTCCCGATTCTCCTTAACTGGAGTACAATGGGCTTTGCTGGCTGTGCTGGGTATTGTCCACACCGGAATTGCCTACTGCCTGTATTTCGGAGCTTTTGAGAAACTCAGCGCCAAAACCATCAGCGTTCTGTGTTACCTGGACCCGGTTTTAGCCGTTATTCTCTCTGCTCTGTTTCTAAAGGAGCCAATGAGCCCTTTGCACATTTTCGGCTCTGTGCTTATTTTGGGAAGCGCCCTTTATAGCGAGCTTCCTAAAAAAGCAAACTGACAAGTTACAAAAAAAGTCTGCTGCAGATATGCAGCAGACTTTTTATATATTCTTCAGGTAGTGGATTGCAAAAAGCGCTATCCGGTATCGAAATTCTATTAGCCTAACAAATCGTCAAAATCAATCTCGTTGTTATTACCGTTGTTCTGTCCTTCGGTGGTTGCGGTATTTTCATTGCTGTTGTCGTTGTTATCGCTGTTGTTGCCGCTATTGCTACCGCCATTATTGCTGCTGCCGCCGTTATTGCTGCTGCCGCCCTTATTGCTGCTGCCGCCATTATTGCTGCCGCTATTGTTTTCTGACTCGTTCTCGCCAATCTCTACGCCAATGGAAGGACCTTGGTCTTCTGTGGTTTCCTCATCGCTACCATTTGTGGTACCGGTCTGAGAAGTGGTTTCACCGGCACCTGCGTTGGGTTTCTTTGCGCCGGCCAGCAATACTGCTGCCACCACAATGACTGCCACCAAAATAACTGCCAAAACCGCCAGCAAAATATATAAGCTCTTCTTGTTTTTCATCGTTTATTCCTCCTGATAATTTATTTTGTGAAAATTCAGTTAACTTACTGCCTAACATAAATATGCATTTTAGCACTTTGAAAAGTCTCAGCTACCCATCGATACGGCTTCCCGTCGCAAAGCCTCGTAGGTTGCATCCTTGATAGCTGTGGCAGCCAAAGCGGGGTGATAGGTGGGCACCATTGCCGCAACCGCCTCACAAATTGCCGCATCATTTTTATAGGCTGCATCCATCAAACGCCGCAAATTTACCAAAAATTCCTGGGTATCAAAGGGAATGGGATTGCCGATATGTATCAAATCATTGGGAGTTTTCTGCATTCCCTCTTCTGCCATCAGCTTCTCTTCGTACAGCTTTTCGCCAGGACGCAAACCGGTGTACACCACCTTGATATCCTTGTCTGGCGTATAGCCGGACAGCTTAATCAAGTTTCTTGCCAGCTCGTCAATCTTCACCGGAGCTCCCATATCCAGCACAAATATTTCGCCGCCTGCTGCATAGGTTCCTGCCTGCATAACCAGGCTCACGGCCTCAGGAATCGTCATAAAGTACCGAATAATATCCGGGTGGGTCACCGTCACCGGGCCTCCCTCTGCAATCTGCTTCTTAAACAAGGGAATTACAGAGCCGTTACTGCCCAACACATTACCAAACCGCACAGCCACAAACTCTGTGTTCGCCTGGGCTATCGGGGAAGTCTCAGGTTCGCCATCCTCTCGATGGGTGAATAACTGGGGCAGCAAAGCTACCGTTCCGTCCTTCACCGCCCGGTCAAAGGATTGCACCACCATTTCACACAGCCGCTTGCTGGCGCCCATAATGTTGGTGGGATTGACCTCCTTATCCGTACTAATCAGCACAAATCTTCTACAGCCATGCCGCAGCGCCGCATACGCCGTTTTGTATGTACCTATCACATTGTTTTTAATTGCTTCGCAGGGACTTGTCTCCATTAACGGCACATGCTTATGGGCGGCCGCATGATAGACAATATCCGGCTTATAGGTGCTGAACACATTTTCCATACACCTGCTGTCCCGGACAGATCCAATCAACACCTTCAGGTTCAACTGAGGATACCGGGTTCTCAGCTCCTGCTCAATATCGTAGGCATTATTTTCATAAACATCGAAAATAATCAGCTGCCTCGGGTTATGACCTGCTACCTGCCGGCACAGCTCGCTGCCAATAGAACCGCCGCCGCCGGTAACCAAAATGGTCTTTCCACTGATTTCTCCATAGATTTGCGCCATATCCACCCGGATAGGTTCTCTGCCCAGCAAATCCTCTACCGCCACATCCTTTATATCGCTCAGCCGGACTTCTCCGTTGATAATCTGGCAAATGCCGGGAAGGTTCTTGAGTTCACAGCCGGATTCCTTGCAGATATTTAAGATTTTACTCTTTTCCTCCTCGGAAGCACTGGGAATTGCCAACAAAATAATATCGATCCGGTATTTCCAGGCATTTCTCAAAATTGTATTCCGATCGCCAACCACCGGTACACCGCTAATGTTGCGACCCCACTTATTAGGATTGTCATCAATAATGCAGCAGATTTTCAGGCCCTCATTTTTGTTCTGCATCACATCCCGCAAAATGGTCTGCCCTGCATTGCCGGCGCCAATCAGCATAACCCGTTTTACTGCACCTCTCCTTGTCTTTCGGGCACGGTTACGCTCAATCAGCAACAGCCGGTAAGAAAAACGAATGCCCAGAATAAACACAAACTGGAAACCGGCGCCAAAAACATAATAGGAAATCGGCATTCTCTGCATTGCTGCCGTAATTCCTATTGTATGAAGCACCGAAGATGCACAGGAGCCCATAAAAACATATACCAGTTCGTGGAAGCTGGCAAACCGCCAAATGCTGTTATACAGCTTCATAAGGGCAAAAATTACCACACTGGTGATGGCATGAATAGGTATGTATCGCACAAAGGCAATAAAGATATCGTTCGGGATCTCCGAGTAGGCACAATCGAAGCGCAGCCACAATCCCAAAAAATAGGAAAAATTCACCATTATTATGTCATAAATTACCATTAATGCGGCAATTACCTGCCAATGCTCCACTTTTAGCATTTGTTTTAACCATTTTTTCATCGCATATTCCGCCCATAATAAAGTTTTATTATACTAGTATAAATCATACTATAAAACACCGATTTTTTCAACTAATTCAGAAAAGTTTTTTCTTTTTTACAGTAAAAAGGGTCTGTTTTTTCAACAGACCCTTAAATTTATTCGTAATAACCGTATTTCTTATCCGTTTCCAAACGCACACCGTTCAGCACAAAACCCAAAACATTGGCTCCGGTAAGCTGCAGCTTGTTCACTGCACGCATCACCGCATCCTTGCGGGAGCGCGCCTGGTGCACCAGCACCAGCACACCGTCTACACAGTCAGCGATAATGCAAGCATCCGAAACCAAATTCACAGGAGGTGCATCAATCAAAACATACGCATATTGAGAGGAAACACTCTCAATCAGCTTTTTGAATGCATCTGCACCTAGCAGCTCCGAAGGGTTGGGAGGGATATCCCCGGAAAACATAATATCCAAATTTGGATAAACTTCCTTGCAAATGGCTTCCTTTTCGTCCGCAAAGCCGGCCAGCACATTGGAAAGACCGGGAGATATAGAATTTCCGGTAAGCCGTGCCACCGCAGGTCGGCGCAAATCTGCATCAATCAAAAGCACCTTCTGCCCCGCCTCGGCAATGGAAATCGCCAGGTTTAAAAAGGTGATGCTTTTGCCCTCACCGCACATGGCACTGGTGATGCAAATACGCTTGCACCCTTCTCCCTGCAGGCAAAAACGCACATTGGTTCTCAAAGTTTTATAGGCTTCTCGAACCGCAAAATTATCGTTTTTTATTAAAAGCTTACGCTGGGATGCTGACATCTTCTCAGGAGTTTCTTTATCTTCTTTTTTAAAGAATTTCACTGCCACCAACTCCTTTTCTTGCGGGTTTTCTTCACAATCTCCAATACATCCGGGATTGTTCCCAATACCGGCACCTGGCAGATATCCTGCAAATCCTCTTCACTTTTTACCCGCACATCCAATATATAAATTAGAGTAATCACCAAAGCTGCCAGACCTGCACCCATCAGAAAGCCCCAGGTACAATTAGAAGTATAATTGGGTGTGCTGTATGACTTTGGAACTTTCGCTCTGTCCACAATTTCTGCTGAACTGCCCTGGACGATAGCGGAAATTTCTGCAGGCGCAATGTCCGCAATGGCGTTAGCCAGCACAGCAGCTGTCTCCGGATCCCCATGCCGCACAGTTAACGCAAACATTTCCGTATTGTTTAGGTCTTCTGCAGCAATCCGCCCGCTTAATCCCTTCTGAGAAATGTTGACCCCTGTTTCTGCAATCACCTTATCCAGAACTCTGTCACTTTTAATAATGTTGATATAGGTATTGACCAAGCGAACCGCCACCGACAAATCACCGGAGTTAATGGCGCTTCCTTCTTGATTGCTCTTGTTATTAACATACATGGTCACACGAGCCTCATACTGGGGCTCTACAAAATTCACTGTGTACAAAAAGGTCAGACCACAGCATAAAACTGCTGCCAAAAGAATAATCCATACTCTTTTCAGCAGAGTCATCAGAAGACCCATCAAATCAATTTCCACATTCATATCCATCATCTCTCAATCTGATTTTACATTGCTTTATGCAAGCTGGGAAGCTTTCTTAAAAGTTCTGGAGGCCAACAGGCAACAAAGCCAATAGGCCATCAGCGTAAACAGGATGTGCAGCAGCGCCACAATCAGTACGTATATGATTTGCGCAAACACCGCACCCATTGCATTTTGTACTGCCTGACGAACTGTCTCCAAAACCGGAATATTGCAGCTGTAAAAATTGGCAAAGTTGGTTTTGAGAATTTGCGCCAAACTCGCTGCCACAGCACAAAAGCCCGTCATAAACCACGCAACTGCCTTCCAATCTCCTTTTTGCGGCACATACAGCTTCAGCGCCAAAATCAGCACCGTCGCCAGCATCACCAGATTATGGAAGAACACCGTATGGAAGGAAAAATAATCCGTAAAAAACGCCTGTATATTCCCTGCCCCATAAATAAGGTTAGGATAAATCAACATCAGAAGCAAAACTGCCATACAAAGCGCTGCCGTAACCGCCGCCACCTTTTGCTGGTGCTTACCCCGATAAAAAGCCATCATGGGCAACATAAAGATAAACAACGAGCAAAAATGGAAGGGCAGATGATATAAATCATACCCATGCTGGAGCGACAGCATCTGCTTCCCCACTTCAATCGCCAATAAAACACAGGCCAAAATCTGTATAGGGAGCATCCGTATTTTCCAATTCTTTTTCCCCAATAAACGGTATAGCACAATACCCGACAGCAGCATAAGTACCAAGGCAGGTAGTACAGTCTTCCCGTGTTCATCTGTCCAAAGTTCCATATTGTTTCCTCAAATTCCTCTGTGAGCACAAAATGGGGCAAACGGTTTTCCAATTATCGAAAAACCCACCCATAAATTATACACACTAGCAGGTCAATTGTCAAATATAATGTTATAGTGTAAACGAAAAAATATACTGATTCTACATAGAAATTGGCAAGATTAAAAATCTGCTTGCAGTTACCAGCAAATCAAAAAGCCCTCCCGACAGGGTGGACTTTTTGTTTGGTGGAAACTACAGGACTACGACTTGCTTCGCTCGCATGCATAAATTCCACCGGCCAATCGCACTTCGTTTCCCTCGTGCTCTTGGGGTGTCATTTATCGAACCCACGGTTCTCGTCCCATAATCTAAATACCATAACAAAAAGAAAAAGCCATCCCGATTGGGATGACTTTTCTTTTTGGTGGAGACTACGGGACTCGAACCTGTGACCTCATGCGTGTGAAGCATCGTGGGGCTATGCCCCACGGGTCATCGCTCTAACCAGCCGCCAAAACCTTTGATAACACCCGGTTTTTTGTATTGTCTAATTCAAAGGACTGTTTCTTTTTCTCAAAAACAGACCGCATGCCTTCTATAATTATTATATACATAAGCCAAGAGAAAAGCAAGATAAATCAACATAGTTTAACATCTTTTTAAGTCCAAAAGCATCTTCAAACAAGGTTTGAACACAAGGTAGCATCGTTTTGAAATATTACAACAAAAAACTTTTTGAAAAAGATAAAAAACATTTAGGGGTGTCCGCAAGTATTGGATACCCCTTTTGGTATAATTGGGGCGTAAAGAGTGAGGGACAGAAAACCTCACAAAACAAAAAATTGGGTTGCGACCTACCGCAAGAAAAGGAGTAAACCATGGAAAATTTGAATGTTGTTGGAAAGATGAACCCCTCCGCTGTCTACTTTGTCTTTGACCATGTAGGCAAGAAGATTCTTGGAAGCGAATACCATTTCAAGAAGGCTGGTATCCCCGGTTCTGCGCAGTATGAAGCTTTGATGGCGCGTATAGCAGCACAGCCTAATTACAAGCTGTCCCCCATCCCGGCAAAGAAGAAAGTAGAAAAGAAGCAGACCTATGCCGGATTGACCCTTGCCTTAATGGAAAAGTATATCGCCATTAAGGGAAACAGCGAAAAGCTTATGGCTGAGTTTGAGAAGATGCGAGAAGACAAGGCTTGTTATCCCACCGTAAAAAGCTGGTTTCTCGAAGCGTATCCCGGCTTTGATGTAAAGCGGGCTGAAGCTGAAATCCGCGACCACAAGCTGAGAAACTACAAGAAGGTTGTACGAACGATTCAACCCAGAGTAATTAAGGCTCTGGAAATGGCGCAGGCTGCCAATAAGTAAATAAAATGCCGCTGCTTCAGAACGGAAGCAGCGGTAATTTTTGAGTTCGCAGCAAAATTTTTGGGCAAAACAGCACATTCAATATAGAGCCATTTTCAAATAATATTGGGAGAACACCGGGGGCTTGTGCTTTGTTTTCCTTACTTGGTGATAGAGAGAAGCTTAAACAGCATTTCGTAACGCGTGGCTTCGCCACGCTTATACTACAAGCTGTTTAAGCTTCTCTTACGCACTGCCCCGTAGATAAAAAATAAAGGAGAAATACAAATGAACACAAATTTTATGACAACACTATCCCGCCAAAGAGGCATGCTTCCTGACCGCTATTGGTATCAGCTTAACGGCAGATCAGCAGCAGAAAACTATGCAGATCAGAAGCAGCCCACCGAAGAAGATGGCGAGGAGCTAATCATCGCAAGTGAGGTTCTCATAAAATGAGCCAATAGGACAAACGAAAGAAAAAGAAGAAATCCACCTTGGAAGCGTAGCTTCTTGGTTTTGTCAATCAGAGCCTGAAAAAAGCGTTGAATGAAGCTCTGAAAGAGATATTCAAAGACCTAAAATAAACGGCAGCCTGTTCCAATTACGGAATGGGCTGCCGTTTTTCTCGTTTATAGCCGTTTGACGGTCTGTGGTTGCTCTGTTCGCTTGCGGTCAAGAAAACCGTTCTACGGAACAAAAAACGCCCGGGGAAACGCAGAGAGCCACGCAACACGCCTTTCCTGATTCTGTGTTCCTCTGCTCCTGGAATGGGTGCCGGGGTCAACGCTGCTTTGCCATAACACCGGTTAGGTAATTGATAAAGGCACAACAGGATATAAGCATAAATTTTGCTTCCTCGAAAGTAGAATCCTTCCCGTCAAGTTCTCCTGCATGCCGAATGCCAGAAGCACCATTTGTATATGCAAATAGCTTTTCAAAAGCAGATCTGAGCTGCGGATGTATTGATACCCCTTTCTTTTGAAGATTGCTCAGGGCATCACCCAACGATGTTGCCTTACCCACAATAATAGAGCACATTCGTTCTACTGCACTAATACTTTCCTTAATAGAATTGGCATAGTCCGGCGATTCTCTGTCAGACAAAAAACCAAGTGCCTTTTCGATATGGTGTTTTACTTCCTCCTGCACGCTGGACAGAGTTTCTTCAATGGCCTCTACTTCAACTTCATCGGTAATCCGTCTTGCCTCTCCGTTAATAATTCGATACCCAACATATTCTCGTTCAAAAACATCGTTATAGATAGCTGCAGCAGTATAGCTTCTGTTCTGAAATACAAAACTGGAATCGTACACGGAGTCATCAATCTCATCGATTATATACTCAATTACTGTCAATACCGCATCATAAGAATCTGTTTTGATTGTATCGCTAATAGCCTCCAGCAGCTTATCAGGTGAGTAGTATCTGTTCCATTCAATCTCTCGTCCATAAACAGTTGACCAAAAATGTTTTACAAATGATTGACACTCGCTACTGTTAGGATATCCAAAATTACCGAACTTTGCATTCAATATAATGTTAGTTGCATTAGATAAAGAAACCCTGGTGCGATTGTCAAATTTGGTGGTTTGTATCTCCGTGTTTTCCACTTTAATACCATTTCGATCAGAAAATCCACCACGAAGAGCAACTTCAAATACTGCCATAATCAAACATCCTCCTTTGTGTATTTCAACAAATCGCCCGGCTGGCAGTCCAGCAGGCGGCAAAGCGTTTCAATATTCTCCCAAGACACGCCTTTGCCGGAGCGCAGCTTTTGGATGGTGGATTCACTCAATAGTTTTTCTTGCCGGATTTTGTAGGATGTGTAGCCCTTGTCTTTCAGGGCAGCGACCACATCGATTTTGTATTGTAAAGGCATAAGCATGCTCCTTTCCCATTGTAGCTTTATTATACCACAAATATACACGAAATCAAGTGTACAATATACACAAAATTAGGCACGAACTTTCGTGCATATTGCCAATAGACAATACACGAGTTATCGTGTATAATAAACTTGTAAATGAGATGCGGACAAGTTGACGAAGCCCAAACAAACCGCTACAACAAATTGTTAGAATGGCTAAGGCAGCACGGAAAGACGGCAACTACAAAAAACTAAGGAGAAATGAAAAATGTCTACTATCGAAATCACCACCAAAATCGAAGCCCTGAAGGAAATGGAAGAATTGATTGAGGAAGCAAGGGCTGAGGCTGAAACCCTCCGGGACGAAATCAAAGCCGAGATGCTGAGCCGCAACATCGAGGAGCTGACCGCCGGACAATATATCGTCCGTTGGACTTCCGTTCTTTCCAACCGCTTTGATACTACCGGCTTCAAGACACTCTACGGCGACCTCTACAAGGAATACACCAAGCAAATCGCAAGCCGCCGCTTCACCATCAGCGCATAAAGTAAGAAACCGTGGGCGCAAGCCGCCCACGGTATTCCAAAAGAGTAAGAGTTCGTAAAAGATAACTTATACGAACACTAAAAACAAGGCTTTATGAGGTGCGCCGCCCGCCGCCGCATTTTTACGAACTATCCACCAAAGAAAATACGAACTTTCACTATTGGAGGCAGCTATGAACAAGAAAACGAAGGCTCTGACCGAGCAGCAATATAAGGAAATTATACAGACAATGAAACAGGGCTTTTGCGGCTGCCGCCCCAACGAGCGCATCGCCACCGCCCTTGTGTTGGAAGCAAACCTTGGCTTGCGCATCAGCGATATACTAAAACTGCGACCTTGCGATATTGTCCGGGATGGCGACCGCTACCGTTTGGAGATGGTGGAGCAAAAAACCGGAAAGCGCAGAGTGTTCACCGTGCCGCTGGTCATTCAGCAGTATATTGAGAACTACTGCTTGCGCCAAGGCATCCGGCGCACAGATTTGATTTTTCCTATCACGGAACGAGCTGTTCAAAAGCAGCTTGCCATCGTGTGCGACCACTTGGGCTATGAAGGCATCAGCACCCACAGCTTCCGCAAATGGTATGCCACAGAGATTTATAAGGCTAACGGATACGATATTGCCCTTGTTCAAAGGCTGCTACAACACAGCTCCGCCTCTACTACGCAACGATACATCGGCATCGAACCACAAAGAATTGAGCAGGCAATTCAGAATCATGCGCAGTTGATATAAAAGCCGGGGAACTATATTGTTCCCCGGTCTACTTGTTATTTGATTATTTCTTTTCCTTTTGGCAAAATGCGATACAATCTTTTTCCATTTTGAAATACCATATCAATCATATTATTATCGATACAGAATTGTATAACAAATTGGTCGACTTTTTTGTCAATTACATCCGCAGAGTATTCATTATTCCCAAAGAAATATGTATATAGGAAAGTTGTGCTATTATCAATAGCCATATTTTACAACCCCAACAACTGCTTTTTCTTTGTGTCAAACTCCTCTTGGGTAATGATGCCTTGATCGAGGAGCTCTTTGTATTTTTTGAGCTCGTCGGCATTGCTTGTGGGCATATTTTGGTTTTGTGCCATAGAATTTGTGCTTGTTGCTCTGTTTTGCCGTTCGATAAGCAAATCATTCATTGTTTGATATATTTCATCCGCATTTTTAATCAGTAGAAATTTTATAGCACCGGAAGGTGTTGAAGCAGTAATGCCTTTCAGCACTGAAACAGTTGAAATCGCCGTTACGGAATCCTGCGGAAGATCTACACGCTTACCCCAAGCAACACGACCAAATATGCGTTTATCTGTAACAGTCAACTCATAGCTTCTCAGCCAAAGAAATACCAATAAGGCGATCAACAGGCAACTGGCGTAGCATATCAAGGCTATCTGTGTTTCAAACCCAAGATAATAAGAATCAAGCAAATCATTCCAAGCATAGGAAGAAGCTGTTGGGTGTTCTAACAAAACACAAGTCCATCCGTCCCTGGCAGGGCACCAGTGACTATGATCAAATTTCTCAAAACTATTTGGGTTACATTCCTCAACGAAGTTCCTTTCATAGAAACGACATTCATAGTTATAACGATCTAACAAATCGCTACCGAAAATGAGGGCCATGATTACAGTCAATACCAAAACAACACTAAGAATACCTTTCTTTGCATTGTACTGTTGGCTTTTTACTAATACTTTTTCTTCCATTTCTTTTTACCTCCATAAAATAAAAAAGTGTGTAGCTCCAAATGGAGCTACACACCGAAAAACGCAGCTCCATTTGTTGCTACACAAACTAAATTAGAATTACGGTATTAGCCATAACCTCTTTAGTGGAGCTTGCGTTTTTACCAAATTCCATAAAAGAGGCTATAAAAAGGGTATAATATCCCTATAACGACAAAAATACCGCCAATTCTAATTATTTAGTTTGTGTAGCATTATCATTGTAGCACGGTGTTTCCATAAACGCAAGATATTTTCAAAATCTTTCCTTTTCTCTTTTCTATTGGTATGTTATACTAACCAAAAGGAGGGGATAGCATGGCAGAGGGGCAAGGACGGTCATCCGGTCAGGGTGTGAAACTGCTATACATCCGGGACTTTCTCTACAAACACGCAACCAAGGAGCATCCCAAAAACGCAAACGCTATTTGCGACTATCTTCTGACCAAGGAGATCGAAGCATCTCCAAAGACAATCTATAACGATATTACCCGGCTGAAATACGACTTTGGTGTTCCGGTGGAATACAACGCAAGCAAGTGGGGTTATTACATCACGAAGCCGGAGTTTGAACCTTATGAATTGCGGTTGATGGTAGACAGCATCCAAGCTTCCAAATTCATCACCCAAACAGAGGCACGGAATATCACGCAAAAGATTGCGAAACTGGCAGATATCTACACAAAGCCCGGTCTGACCGACCGCCACACCTGGGTTTCAGACCGGGTGCGCAGTATGAATGATAGTGTTGTGCGTGAGGCAGACCGCATCCACCGGGCAATCACAGAAAACCGCAAAATAGGCTTCCGCTATTATCACTACACCCCAAGCAAAGAAAACCCCAAGCAGTATTCAAAGAAAGGTGATTTATACATTGTCAGCCCCTACGGCTTACTGTGGGATAATGGCAACTATTATCTATACGCATACATCACCGAGAAAAACGAGTTCCGCACCTTCCGCATTGACCGGATGGAGCGTATCACCAACCCGCTGCCGGATAAGCGGGACGGTGAAAAAGAGTTCAATGCCGCCAACATAACAAACCAAGAGTTCAAAGTGTTTCAGCAGTATCACGGCGAAAAGTGCCGTGTCCGGGTGCGGTTTATCAACCGCCTTGCGGATGCTGTGATTGACCAGTTCGGCAAGGATACCATGCTGATTCCAACAGACGAGAAGCATTTTACTGCCACGCTTCCGGTGGAGCTTAGCCCGCCGTTCTTTGCGTGGGTTGCCACATTCGGCAGAGCTGCGAAAATCTTAACGCCACAGGCTGCCATTGATGGCATGCGTGAGTTTATAGAAAAGGGCAGCGATATGTATAAAGAGGAGGGATGATGTGCAAACATCATCCCTCTTTCTTGATTTTTGTTAAAAGATGTTCAAAGACGCTTATCTTCGTTTCTGTATCTTCTCTTTTGGTTGCGCCATCTGCGCAAGGGGTGAGAAGCGGTCAAAGTTTTTTGCTATATCTGCATCATAAATGGCGCAATAGCGCTTTGTCATTTTCAGCGTGCTATGTCCCAACAGCTTTTGGAGCATAAACGCATCCCCGCCGCAATCAACAAGATATTTCCGGGCAAAAGTATGGCGATAAAGGTGCGTGCTTGTTTTCTCCACACCCCGGGATTGATTATGCCGTGCCACCGCTAACCGCAGACCGTTCATAGAGAGCATACCGCCATATTGGTCACAGAACAGATAATCCTCCGGCTTGCCTTTGCGGATGGTCATATAATCCCTGAGAATTGACACCATAACAGAGCATAGCGGGACAGCTTGAATTTTTCCGTTTTTATTGTGCCGGAAAACAATCTGCTTTGTATCCAAATCCACATCCCGGTTTTGAATGTTGCGAATAGTGGCAGCACGGCAACCGCAGTTCATCAGGAAATTAACAATCACCCAGTTACGGTATTCACAAAACGAGCAGTTCTTTTTCGGTTTTTTCAAAATCGCTTCAAGTTCATCGTCCGTGTAGGATTCTTTCACCGTTTCTTTATCTCTGATTTGCGGTAGCGGTGGCACGGTCATTCCTTCCCGCTGACACCATCCCAAGAAGGTGCGCAGCACCCGGCAATAGGATGAAATGGAGTTATGCGCCAACCCGCTTTGGCGCATAGATACAACCATCGTTTCCAATTTGCCTTTGGTGAGTGCGTCCATCGGCTGTTCAATATCAAAATACTTTGAAATGCTGTGGAAGTGGTGGCGATAGTTTGTCAGCGTTGCTTCTGCCAAATCCTTTGCTGTTTGAGAGATTACAAAGTCATCAAAGACCTCCGCAACGGTTTTATTGCTGCTTGCGTTCATTGTGATTTTTCTTGCCATAATTTTGACCTCATGCCTTTCGTAAAAAGTGTAGTTTAGGCATGCGGTCTAAATTTTACGCAGAAAAAGAGAAAACCCCTGAAACCTGAGTGGTTTCAAGGGTTTGGTGGAGACTACGGGACTCGAACCTGTGACCTCATGCGTGTGAAGCATGCGCTCTAACCAGCTGAGCTAAGCCTCCGTCAAGCCCCTAGATTATATCACACTATGGGCAAATGTCAAGTACTTTCCTCAATTTTTCTTTCTCTATCGGATAGGGCGCAGTTGTACCGTCTGCTGTAGCTGCAACCCATAGGTTTGGACCAGCTCCAAAGCCCGGCTTTCATACTCCGGAATATACAAACCTTCCGGCGTATGGGCATCTGCCCCCAGCACTACCCGGCAGTTTTCCTCCCCGGCAATCCGCCACAGCTTTTCGTTGGGGTAACATCTGTTGTTCATCATTCCCAAAAGATTGATTTCCAGTGGCATTTGATTGCTGTTCGCCTCCCGGCACAACCAACGCATATGCTTTTCGTAAATTTCATCCGACCCCACAAAGTCCATTAAATCCGGATGGGCCAAATAGGTAAACAAGCCTGTCTGCATCGCCTCCGCCACCTGATGGCAATACCGCTTTAAGTGCTGCTCGTCCTCTGTGGCCGGGCGGCCGTTATAGATTTCTCCAATTTCGTTGCCGCACCAGTGCTGTCCGATGAGCAAATATTCCACTGGGGTGTCACGAACATAGGAAATCAGCTCCGGAAACAGATCCGGGTAGTATTCCACTTCCAAGCCGGTGTGGATTTCAATTTGTCCGGCATATTTTTTCTTCAATTCTTCAATAGTTTGGGCATATTCCGGCAGTTCCTCCGGCCGCATCCGGATAGCGGAAATTTTACCGTCGGGATAAAACTGGGGCGTATGGTCGGAGAAGCCCAAAATCTCCATATGGTGCTCTATAGCAACCTGAATATATTCCTCCTCCGTACCAGTAGCATGCTGGCAACGAGGAGTATGGGTGTGGTAATTCGCTTTCATTTCTCTCCCCCGGAATTTTTCTTGGCTTTTTTCTCAAATTCTGCTATGATGAAGCTTGAAAGGTGGTCAGCCTTATGCATTATAAAAATGTAGTACAGGGCAAATTCCTTGCCCGACCTAACCGATTTATTGCCCATATTGAAATTGAGGGCAAGGTGGAAATTTGTCACGTAAAAAACACCGGCCGATGCCGGGAGCTACTTATTCCCGGGGCAACGGTTTACTGCGAAACTGCTGAAAATCCTTCCCGGAAAACAAAATACGACCTGATTGCCGTAAAAAAAGGCAACCGGCTCATCAACATGGATTCCCAGGCGCCAAATATTGCCGCCGGTCGGTGGCTGAAAAAGGGCGGTTTGGGGGATGTGCATGCTCTCAAGGCCGAGTCGGTACATGGGGACTCCCGGTTTGATTTCTCCTTTACTCTGCAGGGAAAGCCTTGCTTTTTGGAGGTGAAGGGGGTTACTTTGGAAAACGACGGCATTTGCGCTTTCCCGGACGCGCCCACCACCCGGGGCACCAAGCATTTGCAGGGACTTACCAAGGCTGTGGCAGAGGGGTTTGGCGCTTATGTACTTTTTGTCATCCAAATGACCGATGTTTCCTATTTGCACCCCAACGATAAGACAGATCCTGTCTTTGGCAAAGCGCTGCGGGAAGCCGCCGATGCCGGGGTGCAAATTTTAGCCGTGGACTGCCGTGTTACCGAAGATAGAATGGAAATCGGCAATTTTGTGGAGGTGCAACTGTAATTAGCATTGCTCCAATAAAGGCAGTAACTCAGACAAACTATGAATTTCAAAGTCTGGAAGAATGTCCGGATTTTGAGGCTTCCCCTTAGGATTATACCAGCAGGTAGCAATCCCGGCATTTCTGCCTCCTAAAATATCCGAAGTCAGGCTATCGCCTACAATCAGCGTTTTTTCCTTGGAAAAGCCGGGAATATCCCGGAAGCAGGCGTCAAAGAATTCAACGGCAGGCTTGTTGGCGCCCATCTGCTGGGAGATAAAAATCTTATCAAAATATTTCCCAATCCCGGAGCGCTCTATCCGTGCCTGCTGCACCCAGGTGGTGCCATTGCTGGCAAGATAGAGTTTCCACTTTCCCTGAAGCTTTTCTAAAAGCTCCACTGCGCCGGGCAGAACAAAATCGCCCTGGGCAAGATTTTGGGTATACCGGCCGGCACATTCCTCCGGATCCACCGCTATGCCCAATTCCCGGAACAATACTTCAAAGCGCCCGGTGAGTACCTGCTCCCGGGTAATTCCTTTGCGCTCCCAAGCCTTCCAGTGCCAGTCGTTTATCTCACTATACCGGGTGCAAACCGCCTCTGTTGGCTCTACGCCAAAGGATTCTAAGGTTTTCCGGATTGCCACCGCCTCGGCTTTGTGAAAATCCAAAATAGTATCGTCCATATCCAAAAGCAAAAACTCAACCATGATTCTTTCTCCTGAAAATTTCATTGGAAATAGCGGCAAAATCCTGAATGGACAAGGTTTCCCCCCGAACACTGGGAGCAAAACCACAGCTTTCCAGCACCTCACCGGCACCGGCCTTTCCCAACTCCGGGAACCCGGACGCCAGACCGTTTTGCAGCGTCTTTCTGCGCATAGCAAAGCTTGCCCGTACAGTCCGGAAAAACAGCGCCGGGTCAGCAATCTCCCAAGGGCGCTCCTTGCGCACCCGCAGGGCAATCACCGCAGAGGTGACCTTTGGCTGGGGCATAAAGCACCCGGCAGGCACATCAAACAAAATCTCCGGCTGGGCATAATACTGACAGAAAACGGTAAAGGCGCTGTAGTCGGCGGAGCCGGGCTTGGCGGCTATTCTCTGCGCCACCTCTTTTTGCACCATCACCGTCACGGTGTCAAAGCACTCCGCTTCCAAAAGGGCAGTTAAAATAGGCGAAGTAATATAGTAAGGCAGGTTGGCGCAGGCCATGGGCCGAAGGCCGGGAAACTTTTCCTTCACCAGCGCCGGAATGTCCAGCTTCAGCACATCGTTCCAGATAATTTCCAAATTTGGGAATTCCCCTACGGTTTGCGCCAAAATAGGCTTTAGCCGGTTATCCACCTCCACAGCGCAGACCTTCCCTGCTCGCAGGGCAAGCTGCTGGGTCAGTGAACCAATCCCAGGTCCGATTTCCAGCACACCTGCTGTCTCATCTACGCCGGAATCCACCGCAATCTGCTCCGGAACCCAATTGGCAATTAAAAAATTCTGCCCTTTTGCTTTGGAAAAATGGAAACCGTGTTCATTCAAAAGGGGCTTCATCACCCCAATATTGCATACATCTATCACAAAAAAACGCCTTCCTTCTGCACGATAGCCACATTTGCAGCTATTATAGCAGAAAGAAGGCGATTTTTCAATCAGTCTAAGAAATAAATGGACACGCTGCGCTTGCCGAACTGGAAGCACTCCTTGGTGGTGGGGAAATACAGGTCCACCTGATCACCCTTGATACCACCGCCGCAGTCCTCTGCAGTGGCAATACCGTAGACATACTTGCCGTCATTGCTGACAATAAACATCCGTGTGCCGTAGGGAATTAGCTTGGGATCCACCGCAATGGCGCCTACACGAACTGTCGTGCCAGTGGCAGTTGTCATATTGCAGCCGGCATCGGTATGGGTGTAAGCTGTGGCACGGAAGTTCTCCTTCCGGCTGTAGGTCAGCACTTGGCCGTCTGCGGTGACAATCACGCCATCACCAATGGCAGGGGCTTTAGAAGAAGCATTCTCCTCTATGCCGGTGCCTACCACAATAATCTCATTGACAGGCTGCTGGGCTACGGTCTCTTTAATCACCGTACTGCCGGTCTGCTTGGAATTGACATAAACCACATTGGCTGTCTTCCGCAACTGACCGTTCATGCCCTGCACCTTTACAAAACGAGTACCCTCCGGCAAGGTGGGGTCAAAGCACTCCACAGTCTCGTAGGGGATATCCTCTGTGTAGGTCTGCTCCATTTCCAGAACGCAGTCTACTGTTACCTCCATACCGTTATAGGTCTGGGTCTGCAAAGGCAGAGAAACTACATAATCTCCGGAAATGGGGAGCTCCAAACGGGTAAGCAAAGCTTCCAAGGTTTCGCCGTAGCTATCCGCTTCAATTTTCTCACCGCAGAAATTGACGGTAATCAGCTGATTGCGCTGCACTGTAATTTCAGATACGCCGTCACCGGGCTGAGTAGTATAGGTGTCGTCCTCGCCCAGTTCAACGCCGGCTCTGCTCAGCACAGAGGCAGGACTGGAAGCGAAGGTGGTGTAGACCTTAACCTGGTCGCCGTCGGTAATCACATATGTGGTCTGGGCAAATTCCGTAGTTGCCAGAATTGCCATCAAAATAACCAGTGGCAACACCAAAGCCGCTACACGAACAAGAAGCACTTTTCGCTTCTTACAAAATGCTGTAATTGCTTGCACGGAACAAACCTCCTTCTGCAATCATTCGGTCACAAACCACTACTACAAGTGGTATCAATAAGTTACAAAAATACAACCCCCTTCAAGGAGTTGAGCTTATTATAACAAATATTCCAAAAAAGTCAAGTCTTTTAGGCAAAACTCGGTATTTCTACAACTTTTTGCATAAATATGCATTAAATATTATGTTAACCACCTCCCTAAATATGCTAATTTTACTGTCGCAAAAACACAACTACTGGTAGATTTGGTAACATTCGTTTACATAACCTGCAGAATTATGTAACATTTGACAAAATGTTGACTTCCCGTAATTATGGTAAACCACTCGGGCCTATTTTTTGCCTGGTTTTTTATTCTTTTCCTCCACCGGAGGGATTGACAGCAGAAAAAAACCGTGATATATTTACCCTTGTAAAAAGCTGTGATGAAGACATGCGTTTTGAAAAATTCCCCAGAGAGGAGCCGGTGGGTGCGAGGCTCTGTTCTTTTTCAAAGCGATACCACTTCTGAGCTGAGAGTTGGAAATAACCCTCCGGGTGCGCCCGTTATTGCGTCAATGAGTGGCGGTCTTGTCCGCAACCAGGGTGGAACCGTGGAATACATTATATACTATGTATCCCACCCCTGATTATGTCAGGGGTGGGTCTTTTTATTTCCTGCCCCCAGTATTAAAGGAGGAAAACCCATGTCCGAAGAAAATTTGTACACCTTTGAAAACCCCGAGTATCGGAAAACCTACTGGCACACCTGCTCCCATATTATGGCGCAGGCAGTGAAACGTCTGTGGCCGGAGGTGCAGCTTGCCATCGGTCCTGCCATCGAGGAGGGCTGGTACTACGACTTTGATGCTCCCTTCTCCTTCACGCCTGAGCATTTGGAGCAGGTTGAAGCCGAGATGAAGAAAATCTGCAAGGAGCGTGTGCGTCTGGAGCGCAGCGAAAAGCCCCGTGCCGAAGCCATTGCCTATATGCAGGCGCAGAACGAGCCCTACAAGGTAGAGCTGATTGAGGATTTGCCGGAGGATGCGGTTATTTCCTTCTATACCCAGGGTGATTTTACCGACCTGTGCGCCGGTCCCCACCTGGACCACACCGGCAGAGTCAAGCACAATGGCTTTAAGCTGACCAAGTCCTGTGGCGCTTACTGGCGCGGCGACTCCAACCGGAAGATGCTGCAGAGAATTTACGGCATCGGCTTCCCCTCCAAAGAGGAGCTGGAGGTTTACCTGGAAAAGCAGGCAGAGGCTTTGAAGCGTGACCACAACAAGCTGGGTCGTGAGCTGGAGTTTTTCACCACGGTCGAAGAAATCGGTCAGGGTCTGCCCATTCTGCTGCCCAAGGGCGCAAGAGTGATCCAAAAGCTGCAACGGTGGATTGAAGACGAGGAGCAAAAGCGTGGCTATTTGCTGACCAAGACACCTTTGATGGCAAAATCCGACCTTTATAAGATTTCCGGTCACTGGGATCACTACCGTGACGGTATGTTTGTGCTTGGCGATCCCGACGACGAGACAAAGGAGTGCTTTGCTCTGCGTCCTATGACCTGTCCTTTCCAGTATCAGGTGTATCTGAACCGTGCCCGTTCCTACCGTGACCTGCCTATGCGCTTGGGCGAGACCTCTACCCTCTTCCGTAACGAGGACTCCGGCGAGATGCACGGTCTGATTCGTGTCCGTCAGTTCACCATCTCCGAAGGCCATTTGGTGCTCCGTCCCGACCAGTTGGAGGAGGAGTTCAAGGGCTGTCTGGAGCTTGCCAAGTATGTGCTGGACACTGTGGGTATGCTGGAAAACTGCTCCTTCCGGTTCAGCCAGTGGGATCCTGCCAAGGCCGGTATTAAATATGAAGGTACTACCCAGCAGTGGGAAGAAGCCCAGGCCACTATGAAGGAAATTTTGGACAAGCTGGGTGTGGAATACGAGGTTGGCATTGACGAGGCCGCCTTCTACGGTCCTAAGCTGGATATTCAGTATAAGAATGTGTTTGGCAAGGAAGATACCATTGTCACCATTCAGATTGATATGCTTTTGGCGCAGAAGTTTGGTATGGAATATGTGGATGCCGACGGGCAGAAGAAGACCCCCTATATTATCCACCGTACCTCCTTGGGCTGCTATGAGCGTACTCTGGCCTACCTCATTGAACGGTATGCCGGCGCCCTGCCTCTGTGGATGATGCCCACGCAGGTTCGGGTGATGCCCATTACCGACCGTGCCCACGACTACTGCAAAAACCTGGTGCAAGAGCTGGAAAATGCCGGCATTTCTGCCGAAGGCGACTACCGCAGCGAAAAGCTGGGCTACAAAATCAGAGAAGCACAGCTTCAAAAGATTCCCTATATGCTGGTGGTGGGCGGCCGGGATATGGAAAACGGCACCGTATCCGTCCGTACCCGGAAGGGTGACGACCTGGGTGCTATGACCCCGGCAGAATTCACTGCAAAATGCTTAATGGAAATTGCCACAAAGAGCAAGGAAGTATAACCATAATGGCAGCCACGCCCAGGGCGTGGCTGCCTTATAAAAAAACATTATTTTTTTAAAAATATCTTGACATTCTTCATTCTGTGCGATATAATACCAAAGCTGTCTAAAAATGCTGCTATAGCTCAGTCGGTAGAGCGCATCCTTGGTAAGGATGAGGTCGCCAGTTCAAATCTGGCTAGCAGCTCCACGAAAAAGTCTGGAACTCCAACGAGTTTCAGACTTTCTTCTTTTTTGTGCTGTGCGGTGACTACCACAGAAACCGACACGGCCATATTTTACCCTAACCACAGAAATTTTGATTTGCATTCCTAGAATTGCTTTATCAAAACTTTCTCTTTACAGGTGCTGCCCATTCTCGTATAATTTAAGGTAGAATATGCAACTATCGAGGAATAGAAAATGAAAAAGTTACTACAATTCTTCCGGTCTCGCTCTCTGCAGGAAATGCTGCAGGAACTTGCCTGGCTCAGCAGATACAGTCTGCACTACAAAAAGGATGTACTTTGGTATATATTCATTGGTGTGCTGGGCACAGTAGTCAGTCTGATCGGCAGTATCCTCAGCAAACACATCATTGATGCAGTTACAGGCTTCAATACTAGCGGCATTATTACAGCTCTTGTATTTTTTGTGCTTATGCAACTGTTTCAGATCCTGGTTCGGGCTGTCTCCGGCAGGATAAGCGCGCAGGTCAGCATTCGCGTTAATCAGCAAATCACGGCTCAGGTCTATGATAAGCTGCTGATCACTGACTGGGAGGCATTGTCAGCCTACCATTCAGGAGACATTCTGACTCGTGTAGTGGGAGATGTCACCACAGTTTCTTCCAGTGTGCTTGGCTGGTTTCCGGAGCTTTTGACCCGGCTGTTACAATTTGTCGGTACTTTGGGCGGGATTTTTTATTATCATGCCACCCTGGCGATCCTTGCCCTGCTCAGCGCTCCGGTCACATTGCTGATGAGTCGTTATGTAATCAAAATGATGCGGCATCACAATCAAAAAATGCGGCAGCTAAGTAGTGAGATGATGATCTTTAACGAAGAATCCCTCCAAAATATCCAGCTGATCAAATCCTTCGACCGGACCGATACTTATAGTCAAAAGCATCGAAAACTGCAGCAGCGGGTCAAGGATGCCTCTATGGAATATAACCGTTTTTCCATTCATAAGAATACCCTTATGTCGCTGGCAGGCACGGTGGTGGCGCTGGTATGCTTCTGTTGGGCCATATACAGACTCTGGTCCGGGCATATAACCTATGGCACTATGACGCTGTTCCTGCAGCTTTCCAGTTCTCTTACGGCCGCCTTCGCAGCGCTGGCAGGTCTTGTCCCCGGCGCAATCAGCGCGGCTACTGCGGCGCGACGCATTATGACCATTATGGAGCTTCCTGTTGAGGATCGGAGCGATGCCGCAGTTACAAAATCTTTCATTCAAAAGCATATAGCCTCCTCTCTTAGAGTCGAAGCAAAGGGACTTTCCTATCATTATGAAGATGGCATGCCGGTTTTGTCTGACAGTAATTTTGTTGCGGATGCAGGCCAAATTGTTACCTTCGTGGGCCCCTCCGGAGAGGGAAAGACCACCTTGCTACGCCTTTTTCTGGGAATCATTCGTCCCCAAAGCGGCACTCTGGAGCTCTGCGCAGAGGATGGAAGCCATATTGATATATCTGCTTCTACAAGATTGTTGTTCGCCTATGTACCGCAGGGAAACACCTTCTTTTCCGGTACAGTCCGGGAAAATCTGCAGATCATTCACCCGGATGCTACAGATGCGCAACTGTATGATGTCCTTCGGCTGGCCTGCGCAGAGGATTTTATCCGGGCGCTCCCCCTTGGACTGGACACACCGGTACGGGAACAGGGCGGCGGTTTTTCAGAAGGACAGCTGCAACGGCTGTGCATTGCCAGAGCACTTCTTTCCAGCGCACCGATCCTCCTGCTTGACGAGGCCACCAGCGCTTTGGATATTGAAACAGAACAGAAAGTCCTGGATAATATTATGCATTCTCAAAAGGGGCGTACCTGCATTATCACCACGCACCGCCCCAGCGTATTGGAGCTCAGTCACCGAATCTACCGCATTCAAAATGACCGGATCGAGCCGGTGCGCTAAAAGCAACAAGCAAAAAATCGCCACGACAGATACCAGGCCTGTCGTGGCGATTTTATTAAAATAAGCTTGTATGATAGTTATTCAGGACAAAACCACAAACCTCGGGGGCACTTTTTCTCAGGCGATCAAGCCCTATGTTGATGGAATCGGTGGGCATATAATCCGCGCGCACTACCAGTAGCGCAGTATCCGCCATGGCCGCCAAAGCCTCTGCATCGGCAGCCGCCAGCATAGGTGGCGTGTCCAATATTATATAATCTGCTTGGGTGCGAAGCTGCTGCAACAGTGCAGGGAGCTTGCCGTTGTTCAGAAGTTTGGTAACACTTCTGCCAGAATTTTGGCTGACACCTAGCAATATGCCATGCTTCTTGCTTTCTATGAGATAGGGTGACGGGTCCGTTTCCTCCTGCAAAAGATAGGAGGAAAGGGCTTTTTCTTTTTCTCGGGGCATATCAAATATTTTATGCAGAGAAGGCTTGCGGAAATCACAATCCAATAGAGCTACCCGCCGTCCTTTTTCTGACAATGCCAATGCCAGATTTGCCGCAACCGTGGATTTTCCCTCATTTTCACCTACACTGGTAACCAGAATCGCCTGTTGCTCTCGCTTTCGCGCATGGTATTCCAAAGCAGAGCACAGGCTCAAATTATCCTCAATAAAATCCTTTTTGATCAGGGAATTGGTGATCAACGGCGCATTGTTTCTTTTGTAAAGCTTTGACCGGAGGGTTTTATTTTTCTTTTCGTGGTTGATGGTTCGCAGGAGTCTTGCATCAATCTTTCGCTGGGCAGCCTTCGGTGTCTTTATGGTGTCGTGCAGCAGGTATAGCGCAACGATTCCTCCCACAGCCAAAAAACCGCTAATGAGCAAGACCATCGGATATCTGGACTCCACATCCAGTGGATTGGAGGGAGCTACCGGAACGACAGGATCTTTGATCACCTCCAGTTGGGCATTGGAAAACACATAGTCCGATATGGAGCTGTAATTGTCCACCAACAGGTTCAGCGCCTGGAAAGAGATGTCCGGTTCCTCTGATGTAACGGTAACGATTAGAATGTTGGTTTCCGGAATGGTAACGGTATTGACAGTTCCGTCAAAACGCTGATCTGGCATTTGTTTCTGGATCTTCTCCCGTAGTACATTACTTTGGAAAACCTCAACAAAGACAGACGCCATGCTTTGGGTGGTAGTCAGTGAGTTATAGGCACTGGTAGAGTCCTTTGCGCTGACCATGAAGGTAGCAGTGGAAGTGTATGTGGGGGTGTATGTCACTTTGCACACAGAGGTATAACACAAAATCGCACTGATGCAAAGGGCAACGACTACCCAAAGATTTTTCAACAGCAAAGCTACGAGACCGTGAAGATTGATCTCATCAAGCCGTATCGATCTTTCGTTCATATCAGCCCTGCCTTTCTGTTACGACCACAGTTAGCGGCGCGTATCCGGATAGTGTGCCGTCATTGTAGCTGTAGACCAGCTGATAGCAGCCGGGCTTATTGACATCCAAATTTCCCTGGATCTCAATATTTTCTGTATCCAGCGCAATTGCGCTTCGATCTGTTACGGCAGCAATCCATTGCTGCGGTTCAAAAGACTGCCCCTGTTCTACATATACGATGTACCGGTGGAGGTTCACAACAGCGGTGCTTTCTTTGTTTTCGTAGGTGACCCAAAGGGTGATCTGCGCTGTATCACCACAGGAATTGGAAACCTCCAGCACCACCGGATAATTGCCCACTGAGTAATTGTTCACCATATTGGAGATCACACGGATATGGTCAGAAATATCACCGTCGATGCAGTCCTCCACACGGATGTGATCCAGTAGATCAAAGGAGCTTCCGACCGTATAGACCGGGGCTTTTCCCAAAGAAAACACAGGTGCTTCATAGTCCGTGTAATGCACTTTCCGGGTCAGGGTGGCTGAGTTGTTGTGGCTGTCAAAGACCACATATTTTACGCGTACAGTGCCCGGCTCTAAAAAATGGGACATGGATGCTACCATGATCTGTGCTGTCAGATCGCCGTCGGTGGCATCCTGTGCGTGAAGCTCCCGATAGATAGCTTCAGGAGGATCTTGCACACTGATTTCCAGCAATTCAACCGCGCTGGTAATTTCCGGATAATCTGTATTCAGATTGCTATAGTAACGATTATTGGCCCAGCCTGCAAACAGCAGGCTGAAAATGAATACGATCGCAGTGACGATTCGCAAATATCGCATATCACACCTCTTCTCTATATATCGTTATCCCAGCAAATGCCCATAGGGGTTTCGTGCATCAAACATTGCGCATAGCGCTTGGAATATCGCAGGCTCAAATGGTCATAAACATCCAGCAGAAAATTGCTGCGATGATGCACACCGTGGGCATCGCTGGCCACGCAGGCAATAAGATCGTTCTGCAGTAAAACTGCAGCGGTGCGCTGAACAGTCTTTCCGTATTCTCCCATAATGCTGCCACCGGTCAACTGCAAATGGCAACCCATATCAAGCCAGGGGACAACGATTTGCGGCATTTTGCACACCGCGCTGTATCGTTCCGGATGAGCGATCAGCGGAATATATCCAAGCTCCAGTATGCGCTGCAACATATCTTCAAAATCTTTAGAGCTCGTATCCACAGGAAATTCTGTAAGCAAATAACGGCTGCCGTTAATTGTGGGGATCTTTTTCTGACTTAAGAGCTGGGGCAGATCCTGGTCTGCCAAAGCTTCTGCGCCAAGAACCAGGCGTACCGGTATATCTTTTGCTGCCTGCTGCAGCTGTAAAAAGCGATCTTTGAAACTGTCATCCAGATAGTTTCGCATTTCACAGGGCCTGTTGCAGTGGGGTGTTACTGCCAAAAGTTCCACATCGCTGGCTGCAGCATTGCGGATCATTTGCAGCGCATATTCCATAGTGGATGCCCCATCATCCACACCAGGTAATAAATGGGTATGCAGGTCACATAATTTCATTATTTTCCTTCTTTTTCGGCAGCATACTTGCCGCCTTTTTTATCTCCGTAGCCATAGTTGCCGTAGCGGCCGTAATGATAGCCCTTTCCATAACCGTAACCATAGCCATATCCGTAACCGTAGCCATAGCCGGTAATGCCGGAACGCACACCGGTCAGCACACAGCCGATTAGCTTGGCGCCAAATTGGTTCAGATCTTCAAAGCAATTCATGACCTGTGGCAGCTTGCTGTAGTCTTGCCGAATCACATAAAGGATCGCTTCTGCTTGCTCTGCCAGTGGGGCCACCTTTGCCAGTGTCTGGCAGGCCGGTGCGTCAATAAGAACATAGTCCGCTTCCTTTTGCGCTGAACGGAGCTGTTCAGCAATCTGCGCTCTGCCATCTAGCAGAACAACGGACTTTCCCTGTTCTGTCAGTGCGTCGGCAAGATTCCGCGCGACAGTAGAAGTTCCTTCATCGGGCGTAGTGGCTGTAATTAGCAGGACCTTTTTGTCCTCCATCATTCTCTCCGTTTGCAGCGCCAGACCTCGGAAGCTTTCTTTGAAGGGCGTTCCCACCTTGCTGTTATGGATAGACAAATCAATGTTCTTGCGAGTTCCTCTTGCCACCACCAAAGGAATCGAACCCAGGCAGTATGATTGCAATTTTTCTGTAATATCCGCTTCTTTACGAACGGTGTTGCGCATAAGCGCGTATACCAGCAAAACACCTATTCCAAGGAGGAAGCCGACCAGGCATCCTGCTGCGGTAAACTTCACATGCTGTGTGCTGTTAAAGGGCGTAGACGGAAACTCCGGATAATCGATCATATTGAGCTGTATTTTGCCGATCACATACTCTGCCACAGCAGGGTAATTCTTGATCAGCGCCTGCAAAATATCGTAGGCGGCTTGCGGATCCCAGCTGGTAACAGACAACGTAAATAAATTGGAATTTTCAATTACCTCTGCGCTGGGAGTCCCGTTCAAGTACTCCACACCCAGATCCACCTTTACCCGATCCAGCAAAAGATCGCTGTCCAATAAATAAGGAAAGGTCAACGCCATCTGCGCCGCTGTACGGCTATCATAGAAAAACGTGTAGCCACTTTGGGTTGGGTTATATGTCTCCACAGTAAATGTAGTCTCTGCTTTATACATAGGCTGATAGGATTGTATGCTATACAGCAGCGCACCTACAGCAACGATTGCCGCCAGCAAAATCGTCAGCCACCACAGTTTTCCAAAACTGCGAAGAAAATCTCGTAAAAGCACAGAGAAATCGATCTCTATTACATCTTCCTGTGCATTGAATTGTGATGTGTTCTTTTTATCTTCCATAATCATTCTTCCAATAACTGCAGCTTACGCAGCTTGTCACAAAATTCCGATATATCTGTTTGAGCCTCATCGACAGAGACATCAAATGCGTCCGTAACGGCTTTTACGATGCTTTCAAGATTTGTTCCCTGTTCCAGGCAGTCCCATATTATCTTGCTAACATCGTTAAGCAGGATCATACCGTTCAGCCGTAAGGCTGTCTGTCCCACCGGGATAGCTACGATGTTATCCACAACTTGCCTTATTACAAATTCTCCGCATAATTTCATATTACACCTCAGAATCATATGTCAACACCATCACCACGCGGCTGGTCTGGCTGGTATAATGGGAAGGTTGGATCGTCACACTTGCTCCGGCGCCCAGTCTTGAAATCCGGACGGTAAAGGCAATTCCTCCAACAAACAGTTTTTCATCTTCCATATAGTACTTATAAAAAATACGGACGGTGGGAATGGTTTCATTTGTTAAATTCTTAACAGTTAGCGTGTTATCGCCATTATCTGTGACATGAACCTTGCCTTCAGACATTTCCATATTTGCTCGTTGGACAACCAAGGCGGATGCAGAAGTCGCCTTGCTCTCTGAGATGGTCTTTCCGGTCTTTTCCTGCACTACCAATTGCTCACCTGCCGGTAATGCAGAAATATCAAATAGCAGCTCCTCCTGTCCGCACGCCACACGAATCTGGGTGTACTCCACAGGGAAATCACCGTTATTCTTCACCAGCAGCATGGCTACATTTTGGGAATTCGCATTCGATCCGTCTTCTACAAACATGCCATTATAGGGTGCGAGCTTCTCAATAGTCAAGCCATATCCGGGGATTTGACATGGGAAGGAAATGCCAATCACCTCGCCGGTCTCCGGATTCTTTTCCGGAGGGATCACTACAGAGGGTGCTTGTCCTTCCGGCGGTGTAGGCTGTTCTTCGATGGGGCCGGGAATTTCTGTTTCTTGAAAAGGTTCACCGGTGTCTTCTGTGGAAAACTGCGACTCCTGGGTAAGAACGGTAGGTTCTGTTGGAAAAATACCGAAAATGGGGTCTGGAGATTTACTGTCAAGTATAACTGCCGCCACGATTACCAAAAGCACAAGCACAATGCAAAGTACACCGATCAGCTGCTTAAGACGGTTTTTCTCGTTCATAGCATTTCCTCCTTTAGCCGTTTCCACTGCGCCTTACAGGCGCGCATCATATCGCAGCGGTATTGGGGAACTTTATCGAAACAGCCACTTTCCGTAACGACCATAGCCGCGCAGGCGCGGCAGATATCTTTTATATTACATGATGCACATTGTGGCGGCAAGTGAATATTACAAACGCTTTCTTTTACTGCCTGCCAGGCATTGAGGAAAGGTATCTCAAATACATTGGGAGCATTTCCCTCCGGGAATATACCGCAGGGCATCATCTTTCCCTGCCAGGTAATCCAGAAGCTGCACTTTCCTGCACGGCAGCGAACACCGTCGCCTTCGCAATGTTCTTCCAGTTCAAACAGCTCCGGAAGCTGCCCCTCCTGTGCCAAAAACCGTTCTTTGCCCAAAGTTAAATAATCCGCATAAGCCATATAATATGCCGCATCCTCAGCAGAGAAACGGTCGTTTTTCCCGGTCAATGTCCCGTCCTTGCGAACAGGTGGGAACATATAGGTCGCTACCTGCAATATCAGATCGTTTTGTTTGGCAAACTCCACCATTTCAGGCAGATCTTTTGCATTATACGGTGTCAGACTGCAGTTCAGCTTTACCGAGATCCCGGCTTCCCGCAGCAGACGAATTGCATTGATGGTTTGGGTAAATCCTGCAGGATTGCCACACAGACGGGCGTAGGTCTCATTGGACGCGCCGTACAAGCTGATATTGAGCCGCACCGGAGGACTGTGCTTCAGCCAGGCAACTGTATCTTCGTCGATCATTGTTCCGTTGGAATTGACAGAGATCAAAAGACCCATTTGATGCAGACCTTCCATGATCTGCCGGATCTGGGGGTGCAAAAAGGGTTCGCCGCCCGTCAGTAGCAAGTAAAGCATACCGGCATCCTTTGCTTCCTGTGCCAGCTTCAGCCAGCGCTCTGCGTCAGCAAGGGGAGCGAGAGCTTCCTGCTCCTGCCGGGATAGCCGGATATAGCACATTTTGCAATCCATATTGCACACCGGCAGCAATTCAAAAGTTCCACTGATTGGCACGCCCTGTGCAGACGCCTTCCGGTATAAATATTCTGTTACGGCAGGCACTACAGGTGCGGTATTCATAACCCAAGTCCTTTCTTTACAAGCTGGACAGCGCTTTCTGTGGGCAGGCACGCCAAACGGCATACCGGCACCTGCTGCAAAAGCTGCAGATACAGGTCTGTTGCCCTTTCCACAAAGGCTCTGTCCCAGCGGTGCATAGTCACCTCCGGATAAATCATCCGGAAGGCTTCCGCTTCCGTCAAAGGCTGAAGGCTGTTTTCCTTCGCCTGTTCCAACAATATGATGGCCGTCAAGGGCGCGCTATCGTTTTTATAAATCCCTGAGGTCCCGGCATAGGGAGAGCCATAGGCGTTCCACCCAGCAGCTTCCATACGCAACACTGCCCGGTCACCGTTGATGATCTCCGCAGCATAATGCTGCTTCCATAAATCCGCCTGTGTGGACTTGCCCACACCGGAGGGACCGGTAAAAGCAATGGCTTTGCCGGCATATTTTATAAGTGAAGCGTGCAGCAGCAACCCACGGTGCTGCAGCAGCAGTGTTTCCGTACTGATCCGGTTGAATATTCCGGAGCTACCGGAAAAATAGGAAAGATATTCCGGCAAAACGGATATCTCTACCTCTCCGGTTCCAAAAACTGTGGTCACCGCAAAGGCCGTTCCGCCTGCACTATGACAGTAAAAGATCCGCATAGCATCGGCATAACAGTCATAATATTCCAAGCCGTGCCAAACGCCTTGCTCCGCCATTGGGGGCAAAGCATCAACGGACCGCACCGTTATTAGGCAGTCCGATTCTGTGTGTGGTTCGCATAAAAATGCATTGAGTTTCTGGGAGAGTGTAATCTCCCCGGGCGTGCGCAGCACTGTACGCAGGCCTAAAAAATCCAGATAATAATCCATAGGCTTCCTTATCCCCCGGAGACGCAAGTCTCCGGGGGGTGAAGTATTTTAAGAACGGAACACAAAGTTCTCTTCGCTGGGATTGTTATAACAACCCATTCCCATTGCCTCGCCGTCTCTGTTACAGACACCACCGGCAGCAAAAATATGAATATTGGGGTTGCCGTTATCCCAATAACAGGTATAGGCATCATTGGTATTGAGCTGTTGCTGAGGCACTATCATAGAGGTGCAATCCCTGGCTGCCGACTGAGCTACGGAGAATATATCCACTACTAACAGGGGTTTTGTATAGTTTGCTTTCATGTTCTCTCCTCCTTAACTATTTTCCAGCCACTGGCGGACGGCAGTAAACAGCACAGTTGCCTGCTGCTGATTTGACTGGGCCTGCTCCTCGGGGGTGGGCAGCATCTCTTCCGGCTGAGGCGGAATTTCTTCCTCTTCGGGCTTGTTCATCAGGTAATCTGTGAAGCCGGTCACAGTCTGAACAGCTTCCTGCTCAGTCACCGGCAAAATGCCGCCATTGGGTGCAGGCGCTGTAAGATTGGTTGTGCGAAGCGTGGTGATAGACAGGATTGCACCTTCTTCGGCATTGCCGTTTTGGATCACGATGTAGCCATTCACCGGTGTGACCTGATAATACAGTTCCGTGGTGTGGCTAAGCTTGATCGCAGTGGGATCAGCCTGGTCGATGCCACTGACATTGGCTGTCACCTCAGCACCTGTCAGACTCTTCAGACCCACATAGTAGTTGTTTCCTTCCGCTACCTTCAAAACGATCGCCTGACCGGAGCTCAGATAGACCTCATTTTTGGGGCCATAGTTCTCAAAGGTTCCGATCTCATAGGTTGCTTCGCCTTTGCCCGGCTGATCGTTGTTAGTGCCTTGACCTTCCCGGATCCAGTCGATAAATGCAGCGCCCATCTTGCCATCGTTGCCATCGTCAAGTCCGGTGTTGAAGTCGTCGTAATCCAACAGAATATCGCGGACCTCTCTAAAGACAGCATTGTTCTCCAATCCGTAGGCATCCTTTACGGTGTCTGAATGATAGGCTGTTGTGTTGCCCAAAGGATTGTACACACGGACACCGTCCAAATAATACTCATACCGGAAATCACCGGTAACTGCATCGCTAGACATTGTAGCTATCAGTTCCACAGTGTAGGTGCCGTAAGGAACATCGAAGGAGATGGTGGGGATATGGTAATAATCACCGGAAGCGGCCAGCGTATCCAACATAAAGCCTTGCACCATCTGGGAGGTTTCCGTACCATCGTCATTCGTAACAGTCTGGTACAAGAACGCGATCACCACACCGGAGGCGCTGTTGGTGCGGGAGAATACATCCACACCGGTACCTGTAAATGTGAACTGTGCCGTTGCGCCAATACGATTTTCAAGACTTTCAAGACCTGCAGCATGCGCGCTGCCGTCTGTGTATTTCTTATCGTCACTAAGGGAATCCGTCCAGCCATGTACATCGCCGTAGGGCGCGCTTTCCAGGTGTTCAGGAATTTCCGCGTTCTGTCCGGCATTTTCTGCACCATTGTCGTATACGGTCTCCCAATCACCGGTAAACAGGAAGCCCTCAATCGCATTACCCTGATTCTCAGAGGGTTTCGTAATAAAGGAATCCTCATAGTAGATATTGTTGGCCGGGATCACAGTCACTTTGTTCCACAGATTGCCGTTTTCGTTGGCATCCTGGGCAAGAACAGTTCTTCTCCAGGTGTTGCCAAACACATAGAACTGATCGTAACCGCCCCAGTTCATGGTAGTGGGACTGTAGTACACCTTGCCGTCCTCTGTCAAGCGAACATTGCCGTACTTGGTATTGCCATAGATGCTGTTCTTGCTGTTTGCCACATTGGGATTTTTTACATCAAAGCCGTTCATACCGTCTTCGATGTTACAATCCAAATGGATGGCTTTGGCATCATTCTCGCCATCGTCATCAAAGTACCAGCCGGAAAGGAGGAATTCCTTGCCGTAGTCCAGCACATAGGCGCGCTCCACAAAAATGGTAGTGGGCTGATCGAAGGGCAGCAGCAGCTGACGGTTGCCCTTTTCATCCGCAGGCAGCCATAAGCCAGACTCTGCGTTGTTGGTGTTGGAGGCAACGCCCCACTTTACATCATCCTGAGCTTCAACGCCGGTGATGGTAACCACCATCTTGTAGCCTTCCGGTTTGGTGTCGCTGATATACCACTGCGTAAAATCATAGCCGGTAACATCCACCGTATGAGGGGCATAATCTTTTGCATCCGGATCGGTGGCATTCTTGCTATTGAGGTTATAGATCTGAATGTAAGGAACATTCTCCTTCACAATCTCTTTGCCGTTATCCAGCAAATAACTGATCGTGGTTTTAGCATCGGATTCTACCCGTTCCGGCATTGTGTCCGGAACTTTTACAGATGCAACGCTCTCCAGTGTATCGGACCAGGTGACCTCACCATCGACAAGCACACCCGCTTGCTTATAGGCAGTAACTACGGAATTGGAGGTGAGCTTAAAGCCCTGCCCCAAAATATCCCGGAGGATGGTATCCTCGTGGAGGACAATATTGGTAGTGATCTTTGTGGTGATCTCCTGCACGATGTTTGCAAAGTACTGCTGCAGCATGCCTTCGCTGTCGGTTGTGGAATAATAGCCGCTATTGGGAGTTTCCTGATAACCTCCACCGGCTTTCTTGTAGATCTCATACTCGCCGACCTTGCCGCCGGTGATATAGGGATTCATTTGGCCCGCGTCATTGGTTTGATAAATCTCTACTCTGCCGTCTGCTCCATCATAGCCCCAGCAATACCAATACTTTTTATTGGAATAGGAGATCTTGGAGGTAAGCTCATAGTAAGTGCCGTTTATATTTACATAGTAGGGACCGCCTGCACTGAGGGGATAGTCATCTACTGCAGCACTGTAAACAACGGTAGTACGAACATCATCCAAGCTATGTGCCTTGGGATAGTTGGAGGACAGGCCGTTCATAAAGTAGCCTTCATCGTCGGTTGCATTGACACCGTTGCTGGGATACAGTCCAACGGTATAAACATAGGCTTTGTGCTCGTTCTTTGCGATATAGGACTCCTGGATCGCTGCATTTGCGGTTTCC
Source organism: Faecousia sp. (assembly GCA_045653685.1). Lineage (GTDB taxonomy): Bacteria > Bacillota > Clostridia > Oscillospirales > Oscillospiraceae > Faecousia. The sequence continues at coordinate 24,325 of JAZOME010000005.1, read as the reverse complement.
TCGTCGAAGGTACCGCTGCCGGGCATACCGTCAGTAAATACGACCACAATACGGACCCGGTTTGCATCTGTTCCAGTCAGGGGATTTGCAGCAAAGACGCGGTTTGCCATTTGCATACCGTACTGCACATAGGTCTGACCATTGGAGCCCAGGTAGCTAGTGGCTTTGATAAGGCCGGGGTTGACACCACCGGAGCCGTTGGCACCAACAGAAACAGGCACCAGCGCATCCTTATATACATTCAGCTGGGGATTTGCTGCCTTGGTTTCCTCACGGACATACAGACCCTGGTGGTTATCTGCAGGCTTGTATTCGCCGTTTACGGTGTAGCCGTGGATCTGCCGGCGTTCTGTTCCCTGTCTGTGGGTCCAGACACCTTCGTGGAAGGTAAAGAACTTATCCAAGGAGTACAACTGCTTATCACCATAAAGCCACAGACCGCTGGAGTTTCTGGTCAGCGCCACAAAGCCGCCGTCCACATAGCCATATACGGTTGTGCCCTCTAGAGTTGCAACACGGGCTTCTTCTGCGGTAATCAGGTGGTAGTAGCTTTCGTGATAGGTCAGAAGCAGATATTCGCCTTCGGAATAGGTGTAATAGATGCCGTTTTTATCTACCGCACCTTCATAAGGTGTGTAGTTAAAGCCAGTAACGGTAATGGGGTGGAAGTCACCATTGGAGTCAAACACACCGGTGTTGACCCATTCCTTTGCGTCGCCGCCGGCAATGGGGTATGCAATGGTATTTGCGTAAGCCTGAGAGGTTTCGCTGCCGGCGTAGCCCACAATGGCAATGCGGTGGTCTACCTCATTATTTCTGCCGTGCTTTGCAATCAGGTTAACGAAGTTATTCACCGAGGATTGCAGCTCATCCAGATAACCGCCCTGGATAATGGATGCGGACTGGTCCAGCACCAATGCGATATCCAGAGGGGTGTTCTGCTGGATCAGTGTGGTAATGGGGTTGTCCTTCGTATAGGTGCTCATAGTGATGGTATAGGTACCGTCATTTTCCAGCACTGCGGTTTTCTCGACTTCCAGGTTGCTTTCCACCTGTTCGGTGTAGCCGTCGGAGCCGTCAGGCAGATAGTAGATGACCATCAAATTCGCTTTAGGCTCTTCGGTAACCGTCATGGTCGGGTTTTCTGCCTTGTCGTGATACTCACCGTTGATATATGCACCGGCGTATGCATAGCCATCGATCTTCTCTGCTACCTCTGCCGCCACAACCTGATAGCCTGGTGCTGTGCCGTTAACAACTCTGGCACCCTGCAGCACCTTGTCGGTATTCAGTTCCAGGTAACGGATGGTGTAAGCGGTGCCGCTAAGCGGCTCCCACTGGGCTGTCAGGGTAATGCTGTGCGCCAGGGTGTTGCCGATATAAATGGTGCCGTCCTTGATGTAGACATTATTATCGTCTTTTGCAGTCCATCCCTTGAACACATAGCCTTCCCGGTAGGGATAAGCGGTAAATTCGTCGGCAAAGCTCCAGGTGTGGACATACAAAAACCGTTCATTGCCAGTGCCATCGTCCACCATATACTGCTCCATACCGTAAACGGTGGAGCTGTCAGCACCATCCAAATTCAGATCCAGATAAATGGGGTACTTCTTCGGGATCAGTCTGGCTTCCAGAACGAAGCCACCCTGCTGGTTCTGCTTTAAGTAGTTGTTTGGCGCACCGTATTCAATGGTATAGGGTCTGTCTGCATTGTACTGCAGACCTTCCACTGTATAGGCGCCGGTCACATTGCCGTAGACCTTGGCGATTTGCATCTGGTACTCATAAAGTGTACCATTGTTGTGCCAGTTCCAGACCTCGAAGGTATCCATTGCAGTGGCAGTTTCGGAGGACAGCTCCATCATAACACCATAGGGATCCTTCGTATGCTGGCTGATCACATTGAAGTTGTGAACAGAACCCAAGTCACGGGCCAGGATCTGTGCCAGTGCGCCATCCGGGCGCAGGTCGGCGTGGATACGGGACGCGTCCACAAAGATTGCCTGCTCATAACCCTCCGGGGCAAAATCCAGATGAATATCCACATAGGTTTCGATTGTCTGCATATCTACCAGCGCAACCGCTTCCTCTTTTGTGTAGATCAGATCCCGATCGTCTTCGTTTTTGTATTTGTTGTATTTGTCGTTATAGTTCAGAGTCAGCACCTGGATGCGGTACTCTGTGCCGTCGTTGGGCAGGTCTTTGAATTGATAGCTGCCAATACCGATCAGATGCTCGTAGCCTTCCACCATCTGATAGATGATCTCTGTTTCTGTGGAGTTTACATCATTGTAGACCTCGCCGACCTTCTTCTGCAGAATGACCATAACCTTATCCAGGCGGTCATATTCCGGCACCTCGACCACATTACTGTCCAGCTCATAAACCGCATCTGCTGCCACTTCACCGGAAATAGTAATGTTTTTAGTGTAAACTGCAGTGTAGGTCACATTTCCCGGCAGAAGCTGGTTTTCCTGATTTGTTGCCAGTTCGCCGTTTTCGTCTGTCCAGCCAATAAACACCTTATCCTTATCGTTGGGGACTGCAATATAATCATGCAGTGCAGGGTAGCGGTACTGATTGGAAAGAACAACGGTTTCTTTTCCGTCGATCGTGCCGTTGCCGGCATCAAAGGTCACCGTTAACGGTGTGATATCCACAGTGACGGTGGGAATGCCCTTCTGCTCCTCGACGGAGAAGTAAGCACCCTCAAGATCGGTGTTGCTACCTTCCGGATAAGCAGGCACTCTGCCATCCCCTTCAACAGACACAGTCGCCTGATACAGGCCGGAGCCATTGGGGGTATAGGTTACTTTATTACCGGAAGCAGGGACAACAGAGCCGTCCGGCAAAACAAAGGAAGTTACCTCCACCCGGTACTCATAAGGAATATCCGTGCCGGAACGCTTGGGCAAGATGGTGAAGGATCCGGTACCTGTGCCGCTTTCTTTGTCCAGCACAATTGTAGAGGGAAGCTTCTGACCTTCCTGCTGGGTAATGATATGCCAGCCCAGCTCTCCCTTCTGGTTATGTCCCCAGTAAGACACCTTTACGTTCACCGCAACAGGCATCAGCTGTTTCTCTGCTTCATCTTCTGCATTTACCACCACATTAAAGTGGAGATTGCTGTCCTCCGGCGTGAATTTCAGCGTAACATCAACGGTCTGATCCTCATTGGAAGGATCGCCGTGCACTGAGGATTGTACATAATCATCTTTATTCGCCCTGATATGGTAAATACCCTGCTGCATATTCTTAAAGACGATTTTATATGTGGTGGTATTCGCTACCGAATCGTAATGATAGCCGCTTGTGAGCACTCTTTCTTCCACAAGGGTATTGAAACCGTTTTCCTCCCGAAGCAGCAAAAGACTAACCTCGTGTTTGCTTAGCTCTGTGTCAGAACTGCCGCTTTCTGCATTATGGTCGATCACCAAATTAAATGTAACATCGATCAGCTTTTCCCACTGGGCTGTCAGCACCATCTTCCGGTCAACGGTAACCGGATGGCCGGGATGGCAGGTATTGCCGTCCTGGTCTACCCAGCCAGCGAATCTGTAGCCATCTCTGGTGGGCTGATTTTGTGTAACGATTGCAGTTTCGCCGCTGTGGTATTTTTCATCGGCAGGTGCTTCGCCCTCTGCCCATTCGCCGTCAGCCAGATTGTAGGTGAGGCTATAGTGCAGACATTCGGTGGTACCTGTCTGGTTGAACACCACGATCTTGTGACCGTGAACGGGCTGGTATTCACCCTCTGCGGTGATTGCGTAGATAATATATGTGCCGTTATCTGCAACCTTTGCGGTGTATGTACCCTCATCACTGCGGGTCATCGGGATGTATGTGCCATCGCCGCTTTCCAGCTTGGCATAGAAGTGCCTGTCATAGCCGGCAAACTTATCCACATCCGTAGGCTCGCCATCCAGATAGGTGATCATAGAAATGGCATACTTGGACTGCTGATACCATTCGGCATACAAAGTCAGATCTTCGGTGACTGTGATGGTTTCACCGGGAGCATATTCCGTACCGGAGCCGTCCGGCGCTGTGTTCCAGCACTGGAACAGCCAGGTGTCCTCGCCAATATCCTTGCGCAGCTTGACGGGTGCGGGCACAATGAACTCTTCACCGGCAGAGAGCATCAGGGCATCTGCAGGCAGCTCACCGGAGGTGTAGCCGTTGCCGTCGAAGGTGATATCATAGCCAACCACATGATCGGTCAGCTTAAAAAGACACACAGCAGTTGCATTATCTTTGCTTGTGGTATTGGACCAGTCGTTATTGCTGTAGCGCAGATAGGTGGATCTCCAGCTGGAGTAATAGATCAGGTACTTGCCGTCGTCCTGTTTGTTGAATGTCAGGGTGTTGGAGGGGTTGCCGGTTACGAAACGACTGCCGCTTAAGTCCACTGCGTAGCTACCATGGGTAATCTTACCCGAGTTGGCAGCAGAAAACTGGAACTGGCAATCTGCTTCACCGGAGAAGCCGGTTTCGACAAAGGTAACACCGTCTTCCTTTTGCACCGTCAAGGTCTGGTCTCGGAAGTCTCTGCTCCAGCTGCTGCTGTAGTGGAACTTCAGCGCATGACCTGTGCCGGTGGAGGCTGTGTTTACGATCAGGTAGGTAGCACCCGGATCGATGCCGTCTGTATCCAGCTCATAACGCTGTGTCACCTCCGCCGCATAGGTGATCTGCACCGGCGGTAATAGTGAAACAAACAAGCACAAAAACAGCACAAAAGCAATAATCCTCTTATTTTTTCTCATTTCGTCTTCCCCCTGGAAATCAGTAAATTGCCGCCAACAGTTTTTCTGTTGCTGAAATACTGTCGGAATTGCATTGTTTTTCTCTTAATAAGTCATTATAACATAAAAGGTATGACAAACCTATGACAAAACGCAGGCAAGCAATGCCTGACTACTTAAAAAATCAAATTACTTTCGCAAGAGACCACAAAAGCAGCAACATAACGGCCAAAACAGATATGATCCCTATAATGGCAAAGGGTATTTTTTCCATACCTTTGGCAGATATTTGTTTTCTTGCATAGTTTTACCTCAGACGCAGCAGATACGAAATCAAATGGGAGAGCAGATTCGTTATTTCGCACTACCGACAACACACACTGCGCCATCTTCAAGGAATGTGCGCACCGCAGGAAGAAGCTTTTTCAAATCCTCTGCCGTGGTCGTCAGGATTTCCCGACGGGTTTTATCCAAGCTTTCGTGGGTTACGCCTTTCAGCTTCCGCAGACAAGCAAGCTTACACAGGGCAGCAGGTGCCATTAACGGAGATGTTCTTCCCACTGTGCCGATAATCAAATCATCCAGCGACATATCCCCCTGCAGCGTCTGCTCCAAGTAATCCGCCATCGCCCGGAAAGCTCCCAAAGTTGCCTCCGGATTGGGATCCCGGTAGGAATAGCAGAGCATATCTCCGTTGACACGGACCGCCATTCCGGTGCCGTAGGCACCGCCCTGGACACGAACCGCATTCCACAGATAGCCATAGGACATCATAGCGCCCAGCACCACTGCTGCGCCGGTAAATTCATAACCCATCGCATACAGGTTATGACCCATTCCGCAGAAATTCACGCCGGAGGGGATATCAATATGCACATCCCTTTCTCCTGCACAAGGATAGCAGATATCTGCGCCAGATTTGCCCGGACGCAAAGCATTCAGCAGGCGTTCCAGGTGCTCCTGAGGCAGTTTTCCGCCCACGCCAACCGCCAGCCGGTCCTTGCGGAAAATTTGCTGAGACAATTTCTCCAGCTCCAGCATCACGCTATCAGCCCGGGATTCATATTCCTTTGCCAACTGGGAAACCCAGCGCACCGCCGTTTCTCCGGACAACTGCTCATGCAGCGTTGCTGCGGCAGTAAAAGGAGCCAATGCCTTAGTAATAGCAAAAGAGTGGCCACTACCAATCAGCGCCTGACGCAATGCGTAGTCGCTTTGCTTCAGCATTTCCCCTACCCGGTCTTTTTCCGTAAACACCGTGTGGCACAGGATTTCCTCCAGAAGCGCCGTTGCCTTTTCCGTATTCTCCTCAAGCATAGATGCGCTGACCAACAGATAAGGCGTGCAGGTCTCCGGTTTGCCGTCCTGGGACAAAATCTCAACCCGGGCATCCAAGCTGCCCAACCAGGTTTTGATCTGGCTTTGCAGAGACAGCGCCGAATAGTTTTGCGTAGACAATTCGCTGAGCACTGTGGTCAAAAAGTTTGCCATTTGCAGTTGCTCTGCCGTGAAATCCCCCAGACGGAAGAATAGGTTTAGATATACAATTCCGTGAGTCTGGGTTTGCACCTGCCACAGGGTTGTTCCGCAAAGCTGGCTCTGCTCCACCTCCACATGGGGCACAGTCATAGGAATATCCTTCAAATTCAGCTTGGGCAGCTTTGCCAAAGCCTCGGCAGCGTCCGCGCTCTGTTGCCAGCTCTGGAGCTTTTTATAACCGGAGAAAGCAGCTTCCTTATCTTCCTCTGTCCATCCGTCAAAGGCCGTCTGCAGTTTCGCCTGCTCCTGCTGTTGCTGCTCCTGAGCCACGGTATCACTGGGCACAAATTCCAGCCGACACATACTTTCCGGCTCTCCAAAGGCTTCAAACAGCAGCTTCTCAAAATAGTCTGTAGAAAGCTTTTCACGCAGTGCGGCAAAAATCTTCTCAGTTTCCCAATGGGCTGTAGGCTCACCGCCATAGAGCCAGGTATCCAAGGTTTTCAAGCCTAACTCCAAACCGTAAGGCTCTTCAATCTCTCGGCACCGAAAAGCATAACGCTCCAAAGATGCCAGCAGTGCTTCCTTGTTAAGCCCCTGGGCAAGCTGTTTGGCAACGGAATCCCGCAGGGTTTGGCAAATGGCATCGAAATGCTCCGGCTGGGTGTTACGCACCTTGAAGGAGATATAATTTTGGTATAAGCCGTCGGCAAAACCGGTCAGCGTATCCTGACCAAGCCCTGCCTCCAAGATCGCACGCTGCAAGGGTGCTTCGTTGGAACCGGTCAGGTAATCGCAGAGGATTTGGGCGGCATAGTTTTTTTCAATATCGTCATAGTCGCACAAAATCTTCGCCAGTACCAAATGACTCAAGCTCTGTTGCTCCGAGTCTGCCTGGTAGGATACCCGTTTGGTTTTTACTTTGGGCATCTGCCGGGCAATGGCAAAATCCAACTCCCGGTAATCATACCGAGACAGGTACTGGCTGTCGATGTACTGTAAAATCGGCTCAATTTCCATTGTGCCATCCAAAAACAGTTTGGCATTGGTGGGATGGTAGAAGCTCCGGTGTGTGCGGATAAACTCCTCATAGGTCAGCTCCGGAATATGGGCAGGGTGACCGCCACTGCAGAACCGATAGCAGTTATCCGAGAACAGAGCCGCCATGGTTTCCTCTGCCATCAAATCCTCCACCTCGGAGAATGCGCCCTTCATTTCGCTGAAGACAACACCATTATAGGAAGGAACCTGCTGGGGGTTCTCCAGCTCATAGTGCCAGCCTTCCTGCATAAAGATTTCCGGTTTTTCGTAAATGGCCGGGTCAAATACTGCATCCAAATAGACGCTCATTAAGTTCCGGAAATCCTGCTCGTTACGGCTGCAAACCGGGTAAACCGTCTTGTCGCAGTAGGTCATGGCATTTAGAAATGTCTGCATGGAGCTTTGCAGCAGCACCACAAAAGGCTCCTTCACCGGATACTTTTTAGAGCCACACAGCACGCTATGCTCCAAAATATGAAAGACTCCGGTATCGTTTTCCGGAAGGGTCTTAAATGCAATATAGAATGTTTTATTCTCGCTTTCTCTGCAAGAATACAGAAGCTCTGCACCGGTTTTTTTGTGGCGCAGCGTATAAAGGCAGGTATCATTTGCAGATAGCTGCTGTTTTTTCTCCAGCCGAAAGCCGAAAATTTCTTCTCCCGGTGTCAGCGTTGCTAAGTTCTTTTGCATATTGTTTCCTCATTCAAAAAGGGGTCTTACTTTTCCTTGTAATACAAAAGGCAGTGGCAATACCCTTCAAAATCTGCGTCTGCAATCTGCTTCTTGAATTCCTCGCAGATGCACTTGTACTCATCCTTTTTACCCACCCGGCAGGGGCAATAGCCATCCTTGGCCTTCAAGCCCTCTTTGATGCGCTTAACGACCTCCGGATCGGCGTTCAGTCGGACCTTTCCCATCATAACCTCCTGATTTGCAACCAAAGCTTTTCCTTATGCTGCAAAAGTACCATTATTTTTCCTCAAAATTGAAATCCAAGCCAACAAAATGCAGGTTATCTTGGAAGCTTTCGATATTGTCCGCAGTTAACTCTTTTATTTTTTTGTTTGTTTGAGCGATTAACTTTCTTCTATCACCAAAAACAATACCAAACCAACGGACAACCCACATAAAAGGTAATAAAACAGGGACTTTCTTTAATATGGGATATTTTTCGCACATAGATACATACGGCAAAAACATAAGGCTTGTCAACCTTTTCAGTCTCACAAACTTTGTTGACTTTGTTGACTTTGTTGTTTTCGCATCTCTCACCGCAGAAGAAATATTTTTGTTTTTGGCTGTTCCGTAAGATCCACTGCCAAAAATATAATCCGTAATGCAATCTGACATTTTATCAGACTCTTTACCCTTAAACCACACATCAATGGTGTGCAAAACATTATAAAAGAAATCAAACAATTCTAATTTCTTCAGTTCCGCATCCACATACCCAAAATCCAAATCCGGATGCTGGTTCATATATAAATAGATATCCAGAATGTGTCTGATACCGATGCCGCCGTCACGATAATGCTTGGCCATATGGGTAAAGTTATAGATGAGCGCATCCTCTTGCGTCATTTGGTGCTGGCTGCTGCCATTGCATTTTTCCTTTGCCAAGCGCCAACCGTCTCCAAAATATCTGAAATAATCTTTATTATAGGACGGTATCACAAGCTTATGCAATTCAACGGTTAAATGACCAGGCACTTTCCAAACCAGCTCGTGATTGCTTTCATACTTTTCCTCAAAACCAATTTCTTGCATAATCTCTCTCGTCTTTTGGTATTGAGACAATTTGATAAGCACATCACAATCACCCATTAAGCGCATTCCGGGTTTCGGATAATATTTACGCAGGATTGCGCCTTTGAGAGGCATGAAGTCAATATGATTATCACGGAACATAGAAAACATTTTCTCTATGTAGTAATTTTGTCTTTCCTCCACCGCCGCAGCTTTCAAAAGCGCCATTTTTAAGAAAGAACCAATCTCAGACGGTGTTTCAATCTGGGAGTTGCTGCATCCATAATAAAGTATTGGCAATATTTGATGTGCCTTGCCGAAGGCCATCGCTTTTTTCCAATCAAAATCATCGGGAAGCTCAGCCTTTGTATTATCAACTGCACTTTTTAGGAGTGCAATGATCCCACGTTGAAACTCTAACATTGTTGGTCCTCCAATTTTCTGCGTTCTTTGGATTCGTTTTCTCCGTTTCAGTTGGACCGAAACAATTTCCATCCGCTTAAAACTTTCTCCAAACCATTTTATCTACAACACCTGTGTAGGACTGAATGATTTTAACCACCTTAGTGGACACATTTTCATCGGTGTAGTTCGGTACAGGTGTGCCATTGTCACCGATTTCAACCATATCAACAGCCGTTGTAACAGCCTGCAAAAGCGACTTCTCGTCAATGCCAGCAAGGATAAAGCAAGCCTTATCCAGTGCTTCCGGGCGTTCTGTGGATGTACGAATACATACCGCAGGGAACGGATGCCCCACGCTTGTGAAGAAAGAGCTTTCCTCGGGAAGCGTGCCGCTATCGGAAACTACTGCAAAAGCATTCATCTGCAAGCAGTTGTAATCGTGGAAACCAAGGGGCTCGTGCTGAATCACACGGGGGTCCAGCTTGAAACCGCTTGCTGCCAAACGGTTGCGGGAGCGAGGATGGCAGGAATACAAAATCGGCATATCGTACTTTTCTGCAAGAGCATTGATGGCATTGAACAGCGACTGGAAGTTCTTTTCGGTGTCAATGTTTTCTTCTCTATGGGCAGAGAGCAAAATATACTTTCCCTTTTCAAGGCCCAATCGAGCGTGAATATCACTCGCTTCAATCTCAGCCAGGTTCTGATGAAGCACTTCCGCCATAGGGGAGCCTGTCACATAGGTGCGTTCCTTGGGCAGCCCACATTCGTGCAGATATCTTCTTGCGTGCTCAGAATAAGCAAGATTTACATCAGAAATGATGTCCACAATTCTTCTGTTGGTCTCTTCGGGCAAACACTCATCCTTGCAACGATTGCCGGCCTCCATATGAAAAATCGGGATGTGCAGACGCTTGGCGGCAATTGCAGAAAGGCAGGAATTGGTATCGCCCAGAATCAAAAGCGCATCGGGCTTGATCTGGTTCATCAGCTTATAGGAGCAGTTGATAATATTACCAACGGTTGCACCCAGGTCATCCCCCACTGCATCCATATACACTTCCGGGTCAGCCAGCTTCAAATCCTTAAAGAAAACACCGTTGAGATTATAATCATAGTTCTGCCCCGTATGCGCAAGAATACAGTCAAAATACTTTCTGCACTTATTAATCACTGCAGCAAGACGGATGATTTCAGGGCGTGTGCCCACAATAATCAGCAGCTTCAGCTTGCCATTTTCCTGCCACGCAATATTGGAATAGTCCGTTCTGGTTTCGCTCATTCTACCACCTCAAAAAATGTATCGGGTTTATTCGGATTAAACTGCTCATTTGCCCACATTACCGTTACCAGGTCTTGTGTGTCTGAGAGATTGATAATGTTGTGGGTATAGCCGGGAAGCATATGAATTACCTCTATTTTCTCGCCGCTAACCTCAAAATTCAGCACCTCATCAGAGCCTATTTTCCGCATTTGAATCAGCCCTTTGCCACTGACGACAATAAAGAATTCCCATTTTGTATGGTGCCAATGCTGACCTTTGGTAATGCCGGGTTTCGAGATATTCACAGAAATCTGGCCGCAGTTTGCGGTTTTCAGAAGCTCGGTAAAGCTACCTCTTGCGTCCACATTCATTTTCAAAGGAAAAGAAACCTTCTCCTTGGGCAAATAAGAAAGATAAGTGCTGTATAGCTTCTTTGCAAAAGAATTGTCCGGAATTTCCGGCATAAGCAGTGTCTTCGGCTGCTCTGCAAAGGCATAGAGCAAGTCCACAATCTGGCCAAGCGTTGCCTTGTGGCTAATGGTTGCAGCGCAGTATTTGCCATCGTCACAAAGGACGGTATCAATTCCATCAAAAGTACAATGGTGCTCCTTGCCTTCCAGCGCCAAAATCATTTCATCCACAAGATCATCAATATAAAGAAGCTCAAACTGGACGCATCTGTCATTTACCTGAATGGGTAAATCGTTGGCAATATTATTGCAGAAGGTGGCAACGGCAGAATTATAGTTGGGTCTGCACCACTTGCCAAACAAGTTTGGGAAACGATACACAAGCACCTTTGCCCCAGTTTCCTCGCCGTAGCCGAACATAAGCTCCTCGCCTGCTTTTTTGCTTCTGCCGTAATCGCTGTCATAGCGACCGATGCAGGTTGCCTGAATGGAGGAAGAAATCATCACCGGGCAGGCGTTTTTATGCTTTTTCAGCGTGTCCAGCAGCAGGGATGCGAACCCGAAATTGCCCTGCATAAATTCCTCATTGTTTTGAGGACGGTTTACACCGGCCAGGTTAAATACGAAATCGGCCTCCTTGCAGAACTTATCCAGCAGTGCTTTATCCGTGTCAATATCGTATTCAAAGATTTCTTCAATCGTAATCGCAGGATGTGTTTTATCCTTACCGTCACGAATGTTTTTCAGCGTTTCGCAAAGGTTTTTGCCGACAAACCCCTTCGCTCCCGTTACCAGTATTTTCATTTCGCCAGTTCCTCTTGAATATAGGCAAGAGACGCAATCTTTGCCTTGGTTTCTGCCACTGTCAGCAGCTGCGTGTTATTGGAATTGAATTCGGTTAAGGTATTACGCTGGGTATCGCCGTCCTTAAAATACTTATCGTAGTTCAAGCCACGCTTATCGCAGGGCACACGGTAGAAATTACCCATATCAATGGCATTGGCGCACTCTTCATTGGTCAGAAGTGTCTCATACATCTTCTCGCCGTGACGAATGCCAATCACCTTGATTTCGGTTTTATTTTCCTTGTCGAACAGCTCCATAACCGCCTTCGCCTGAGTTTCAATGGTGCAAGCAGGGGCTTTTTGCACAAGGATATCGCCGCTTTCACCATTCTCGAAGGCGAATAGAACCAAGTCAACCGCTTCCTCCAAAGACATAATAAATCTTGTCATTGTGGGATCGGTAATGGTGATAGCCTTTCCGGCTCTGATCTGATCAATCCAAAGAGGAATAACAGAACCACGAGAACACATAACATTTCCGTATCGAGTGCAACAAATTTTTGTCTTCTCAGGCACAACCGTTCTGGACTTGGCTACAATCACCTTTTCCATCATTGCCTTGGATGTGCCCATAGCATTGACGGGATATGCCGCCTTATCGGTGGAAAGGCAGACAACATTTTTAACACCTGCTTCAATCGCAGCAGTCAGCACATTTTCTGTGCCAATCACATTGGTGCGAACTGCCTCCATAGGGAAGAACTCACAGGAAGGCACCTGCTTCAGCGCTGCAGCGTGGAATATGTAATCAACGCCCACCATTGCCGGACGGATGGAGTCGATGCTGCGCACATCGCCGATGTAGAATTTGATTTTATCTGCATATTCCGGGTATTTTGCCTGATACTCGTGGCGCATATCGTCCTGCTTCTTCTCATCACGGGAGAAAATGCGGATTTCGCCAATGTCTGTGGCAAGAAAACGGTTGAGAACGGCATTGCCAAAAGAGCCTGTACCACCGGTGATTAAAAGAGTCTTGTTTGTAAAAAGTGACATTGTATGTATTCCTCTTTTCTGAAATTGAATTGGTAATCTGTATTGCGAATCGTTCCGTCTCAAAAGGGTATAATAATCCACCTTGTATTTTATCATAATTTTTATCGCTTTGCAATGGAAAACCCAAAATAATTCACAAAAAACGGCATAGATTTATGCCAAAAGGACGGCGTTCGTAAAAGCGAGCTCCGTCCTTTTTATTGCATTTTTATCATTTCTGTTCTTGCGCCCACCGGAGCGCAATTGCCTTTGCATTTTGGAAAATTTTTGCAATTTCCGTCTGTGAAGCTGTGCGCAGAGCTTGTTTGCAGGGCCTGCCCCACACATTAAAAAGTTGTGGCCCAATCCAGCTATACGGCTCTGTGTTTTCAAACATTCCCATAACGATACTCAAAGCAGCCGCCTTAGGCTTCATAAAAATCACCTTCATCGGGTGCTTGATTACGGCAAAAATCAGCTTAGGATAGTGGTTGGTAATGCCGGTGAAGCTAATTCCCGGGTGGGCGACGGAAAATGCCACCTCCGGGTGCTCCTTGGACAGCTCCAGCAGCGTGTACATCCAATGCCGTTTGGCATTGCCGTAGACAAGGCTCGCCTGACGGCGAGTGGCAAAATCCCAATCTGCAGGGTCCATTTTGGAATAGTTGTGGGCGATACTCCCCACTGCAACAACACGGCCTTTTCTTTGGGAAAGCATAGGTAACAGCTCAGTTGTAATATAATAAGGCGCTACAAAGTTGATTTGGAATACATTATCAAAACCCAATGAGGTGGTAAACCTAGGGACGCTGTATGCGCCGGCATTATGTACCACAATATCAATTTCCAGTTGTTTCAGCTTTTGCGTAACTGCCTGCACGCTCAGAAAATCCGACAAATCCGCAAATAAATTTGTAATTTCCGCTTTCGAAAATTCATTTTTTAGTTCTGCCGTCAACTGCTGCGCCTTTTCCCGATTGCGGTCCACTGTGATTAAGTTTCCCCCAAGGGTCAAAATATATCGGCTCAGTTCCTTTCCGATGCCGCCGGTAGCGCCGAACAGCACTACGGTTTTGCCGGCAAGTCCGTTTTCATATTGAGAAAGCCACTTCCTGCAGTTCATATCCCCACCTCATTTCTAAGGCAAGTATAACACAAATTATCCCCCTTGAAAACCCCAACGGAGGTTATTAAAATTCGTAAAGTTATGAAAAAATACAAGAAATTGCTGAAAAAGCAAACGGAAACAATACCATAAAAAAGAGAGTAGCAAAAGCCACTCCCTTTTTTCTTTTATTTGATTTCATGAAAGGCTCTTATCCACTCTCGTTTAATGAGCTCGTGTCCTTTTGCAGTGGGATGAACACCGTCTGTCAACCAATAACTGGGCGGGGCGGATTTTGTTGCTTCATCGAATTTGCACTGTAATTTAACAAATTTAAGATTATGCTTAACAGAAAGCTTTTTCGCTATTTTTGCCAACTCAAAAACTCCGCTGCTAAATTTATCCCAACGCTCCGGCTGGTTCTGACGATTGTCAGTTGCAGAACCTTTCAAAACGAAGGGTTCCAAGATCATAATTTTTAATTCCGGCAACTCGTTTCTTAACTCCGTCAGTAATATATCATATACCTTTTCAAATCTTTCAGCGCCAGTACCATTTTGCCAATCCAGGCCGTGCCAAACATCATTTACACCAATCAAAATGCTCATATAATCCGGCTTTATATTCAAAATATCCTTGACTATTCTTGCATAAACATCCAGAATTCGGTTTCCGCTAACGCCTCTATTCTGGAACAAATATTCATTGGGATGATCATAACCTAATTCGGATTCTACAAGTCTGGGGTACCCGGCGCCTAAAAAGCTGGTATCTTCTTTTCCCCGTCCTGCATCCGTAATCGAATCGCCCTGGAATAAAATTGTCTTCATAAAATCACCGCCTATGTGTTTAGTATAGCATAAACGCGGTGGAGAGGCAAGCATTTGCAACAAAGTCACAAGCGGACAATGATGTTCTCGCTACGCGAGAAATGATGTTGTGTCCTGCGGACACAAACCCAAAAATAAAAGGGCTTCCGAAGAAGTCCTTTTATTTTTGGGTAGTTTGAACTTAGTGACACGAATTAAATGTGTCTAAAAACCGAGGATTTTTCTTATTTATGTAATATACCTTTTATGCGTTTCGACAAATTATCAAAATAATAGGCAAAGCCCTTATCGTTTGGATGCAGCCTCAAATCGGCAAATAAATCTTCATTTTGCGGAACGAATTCAAACCCTTGAATAACCGAAATATTATTGAACCCCATAGCTTGTTTTTGAATAATCTCCCCCACGCTCTTAAAATCACCAAAAGGTCTGCTTTCGTTCATTTCCTTGCGCCATATAGGTGTAAAAACAAAGATTTCAGAAGTAGGATAATTATTGTGCAAATGATGAAGGAATTCTGAACAGTTATATGTAAATTCTTCCTTTGAACAACGATTCCAATCATTTGTGCCGTATGCTACGGTTATGTAATCCGGTTCAAAATCTTCTCTTGTTGCTGCGAGCTCAGGAAAGAATATTTCACCGCCAATCGCTTTATTATATTCCTCAGCATCAAGCATGTTGGCAAGCTTTGAAATATATTTGTTGCAAGGATACAAAGCATCATAGCCTTGGGTGATTGAATCTCCAAAACAAAGGATCTTTTTACTTGGCTTGCTCGGTTTGATAAATGAACCATTGTCAAGAGTCAGTTCTTTCACCACAGCGTTGACTGACCAAGGGAAATAAATGCAAACCTCTTTATCTCCTGCTCCAAGATTGAATTTTTTAGAAAACTCTCCGTGAGGCAATTTAAGCGTTGCATAGTTTTGAGGTATATCTATATTGAAAAAATTATCCAACGTATCTATTTTTACACCGTTAACGAACACATCAAATGCGAAATAAGTTCTGCTGCTTCCACCTGTAATTTCCGTTCGCAAAAACAGTGTTTGACTGTTAGTACGAAAACGAAATCGTACGCCTGATGTAGCAAATGATTTTTTATAAAAATCGTCGCTACGATTCTTATAGAGTTCCTCTTGTTGCTTTGTAAAACGATAGAAATGAATATCTTTGTCAATTTCTTCAATTCTAACCGCACCTGTAGTTATGTCTCTAATTTGTGACAAATTCAAATTCACAAAATCATCCCCTTGACGTTATTATAGCAAAAAAGCGGCGAAGCCGCAATGCCTCTTCACTATTCACTATTACTTATTACTTCCAAAAATCCCGAATGCGAAATTAGTTAAGAGTGAAAAGTTAATAGTGAAAAAGTAAAATCCCGAACGCTTACGCATTCGGGATTTTTGGCTCTCGTGTCCGAAAAAGAACTGGGTGAAAAACCTGATTTTCTTTGAAATATTTAATATTTATTTAAGTAAAAGTTCCAAACACAATTACTACGCTCACCGGCGGCAAATTCATATTCTTTTCCGTCAATTATGACAGTGTAAACCGGAACAGCATAAGATAAATCATTTACCTCTACCCTATTTTTAGTATCAACCCAATCATAATCAAAAATGTTGACGCCAAATAATTGAACATTGCCATCAACACCCGTAACTTCAAGTTGCCAACTTTTGCTCTTCCACATTTTCATAAAATCACCGCCTTGGGTTTAGTATAGCATGAAAGCGGCGAAGCCGCAATACCTCTTCACTATTCACTATTACTTATTACTTCCAAAAATCACGAACGCTTACGCATTCGGGATTTTTGGCTCCCCTTGTTGGACTCGAACCAAGGGTTATTGCCCCGCTATACATCTGTGTATAATTGGTTCATACTAGGAACTGTTGCGGTACCCGGTGTGCGCCTTGCCGACAGTGCGGCTTCGTTGCACACCGACCACTGCCACTCGCTCCCCTCCCTTGACTCCGCCCCCGGCGGCGGTCGGGTCGCTCCCTACCTCCTTCGCTACGCTCAGTCGGTAAAGCGATAGTCTGTTGATCGTAGATCATTGATGCGATGGCATCAATGATGGCCAAATAAAAAGGACATCCTTTCGGATGTCCTTTTTATTTGGCTCCCCTTGTTGGACTCGAACCAACGACCTGCGGATTAACAGAACATAAAACGCCACCTAAAAAGGCGAGATAAGCGATCAAGAAATGGGGTTGGTGTTTCGTTTTTGGCGACCATTCGACGACCCGGTCTCAAAAACAAGCATTCGCAAATGTGGTGTCTTGCTCCTTCCCCATCCGATTTCTCCCGAACTCCTCCGGGAGTTTTCTCCCCACCGGGATGCCAACCGGGAAGTCCCCATGCCCAAGCTACTAAGGCAAGGAACAACAGTACATCATCTTTCCGTCAAAACTCCCAAGTTCCCATCATTTTTGGTGTCGCTCGATAAAAATAAGTAAATCCCAGTAAAACTAGTAAAAACCAATCATACAACAGGTAGGGTAAACCGCAGGTCAAAATAGCAACTCCCAGCCTCACCGCATTTGTCCAAGCTACAAATAAATATAATTAACATGACCTCCATGGTACTAGGCTTTCCTAACCATGGGGGATTACTGTTTTGGGAGAATCACAGCATGGACAAACACGTGGACTTTGGGATTAGACTTGAGAAATCGAATTTGGTAGAATTTTCCAAAGAGGTGATGCGGATGGCTGAAAATGATTCCGAACTGCTGAATACTGTCTACAGAGAGATTAGCGAAAAGTTAGGAATGGACATAGCAATGGAAATCTACCAAATGTTCAAGGGACAGCAGATCAACTTCCCGGTTCGCTTCTTCAACCCAACAAGGATCCAGCAAATCATCGTCAAAGAGTACGACGGCACCAACATTCGCACCCTCGCAATTAAGTATAATTACTCCGAAAAAACAATTCGGAGAATCATAAAAGACAGCCTTGAAGAATAAGAACGGAGGACTAATAAATGCGTAAGAACTATACCCACACTCCTGAAATGCCCAACAATCGGAACGAGTTTATTGACTGCTTAAAAAAGCAGTCTGAAGTAATCGTGATTAAACACGACCTTGTTAACGATCTTAGCAAAGAGTTGAACAAAAGCATCGGAAACCAAAAAGGAAAAACCATTTTGCAAACCGCTGGAATTGCTACGCTTCTAATCTGCAATCTATACAATCCTCTAACCTGGATTTTTGGCATCGGCAGTCTCACCACAAGTGGCTTGTTAAAAAACAACATAAAACGATACAACGTCTACCTAGGGCGTAACGTAACACACCACGAAATCATTGTACTCATTCATAAAAGCAAAGTAGATCTCACTTTAGATACCATTTCATATAACAAAAACTATGTTCTGTCAGTGGAAAATAAGCCATACAAGAAAACAATCAAGTAAATGGAACATATAAATCCTTTTCTATGTTCCTCAAATCAATCTCCCTACCCTGAGCCAAGGGTAGGGAGATTTTTTCTTAGTTACTCAATGGGTGTTTCTTTTTTGGCAGCTTTGCCTTTGGACTTCTTCTTGGTCTCCGATTCTGTTTTCGGTAACTCTATCAGTTCACTGATCTTAAGGGACGATAAATGCCACTCTCTCACCCTTGGTGACAGGGGATGTAAATACCTGCTGCCGCCCTCTTTGTCACATAGGCAATACAGCTTGTCCTCATAAGACTGCAAAGCCAACAGCACTTGCTCCTGCACCTCCATAAACAGCTTGTTCTTTGCCTTGCCGGTTCCCGGTGCATAAATCACCTTCTCCGCTGCAATTACTTCTTGGACAATCACATCCAAATTCTCCGCATCTTCACTTGTAGATTCTTTCAGCGAAAAATCATTGAGGGTAGCAAAAAGATTAACAATAGCTACGCTGCCATAGCCAAGCCTGGATGCATTGTTCAAAACCAACTGGGTCGTGGTGTCCAACGCTACCGCCCCAGCCGATCCTGCGCAGAGCATAATTACCGCTAACTTGGGCAGACCATCATCCCACGTTTTCCGGAGCAGATAACGCTTACTGCCATCATCGGAATACACTGCCTCCGTGCGTAATTCGGTTACTTGCGTTTTCATAGTCAATCCTCCATGTTTTCTAAAATGTCATTGTTCGCAAGAGCGATGGGAATGTAAAGCATAACGCTAAACTCATTGGTCAGTAAATAGAGTGCCGAACAGTAGCCACTACTTCCAAGCTTTGTTGCCCATTCGCAACTGTGGATGCGATCATCGAACACCTTTCTGGTCCAGTAAAGATCTTCCTTTGTGTCCGCAACCAATGAATAACCACCGGATTCAAAGTAATTCCTTTCCGTTCCGTACTCAGCATCCAACACCGCCAATCCTCGCAATACTTCATCAATCACTCTCTGGGGTAAATAGCCATACAAGGCTGCGCATTCCTTAGTCGTTCCTAGACAGCAATACAACAGTTAACACCTCCTCATAAAAGAAATCAGTACATGGAGCAACCGCCCCATGTACCTACATAGCAATAATATATAAATATAGTTTCGTTTCTTTCGTGCAGCTAGAAATCCAAAGGAAAGCATTCCCTTTCCGGGTCTGTCAGCAATTGCTCCAACTGCTCACGTTCTACATAGATTCGGTTACCTACCCTTTTGGGTGATAAATACAATTCCACGAACTTACGAGCTTTGCGACGACTAATAGGTAAATACTGTTCCACAATACTAGAAATGTCCACCCATGCTGTTTGTTTTTCTTTTGTCATTTTTCTTCTCCTTACCATTCAATAGTTCTACGCTCGAAAAAAGCTTTGGGATCTGCACACAGCACTTGCCAAGACCGGATTTGCAAATCATCCGTCCAATAGCAATCGCATCCCCTCTGCCTGGGGAGGGTGAAACTTCGTAATAATGCTCATACACCACTACAGAAACGCCCTCCACATCCTTCATAACATCCATAACTGCGCCTACAATCACATTTTCATAATTCCTCAGATCCACATTCTGTTTGTGTTCCGGTGACGCTAAAGCATACCTACGCATTCCAACACCTCCTCATCATGTCCAAATAATACTTAAAGGAGCAATCGAGCTACTTTCGTAGCCGGTTGCTCCTTTTTAATTCATTGTTGAAATTTTTTTTGCTTTTTTCAAAAAAAGTTCTTGACAAGCTGATAAGCAGTCTATCCTTAGCAAAAGCAACATCAGGTGCCTTTCGCCCAGTCGATGGACGGTCAAATTTCGGACTTTTGGCACACCGAATTTGCTATAATTACCTTAGCAAATCCCAAAATAACAACTTAAAGGAGAAAATATAAAATGGCTATTACTACTAACGCTGACATCCAGTGCTGTTCATACGGCTACTGGAAACCCGGCAAGAATTCAACCACCTTCGTTCCTCTGGGTAATGCAGTTACAATCGACCACATTACCGACAACATTGAGACGAAAGATGCACGTTTACACCTAAGTTTCAAATACATGGGTGAACAACGTCACATCACCATCAACCGTTCAGATTTTGGCGATCCCAAATTGGTACAGACCTTGGCTGGTAAAGGTGCCGACGTTACAAAAAAGCATTTCGACCACTTTGTAGACACGCTTCGAATCCAAGAAGATGCCCTGCAACAATCCGGCACAAGCGTAGAAAAAGTGTTCACCAATCTTGGCTGGATACCTATTCCAATACTGAATGGTGAGGGTCAAAAAATTGGTGTAAAGTACTGCTACCGGGCATCTACCTTGCTTGGTGGGTACAAGGCAACCTATACCGGACCATACTCGGTTGCTCCTCTGGGCAGCTTTGATGTCTGGAAGGGCATGGTGCAAAAAGAGGTTGTAGGACATCCACCTCTTGAAATTGTTCTCCTTGCCGGTCTGTCTGCTGTGGTGAATGGTCTCATTGGTCCCATCACAACCGGTGAAAACCCCATTTTCCATGTTTGCGGTTGCTCCAGTTCCGGAAAGAGCACAGGATTGTGTCTGTGTGCCAGTGTCTCCGGTGCTCCCTACGATGGTGAGAAGCGTTACTATAATAACAACGGTGAGGTTGTGGTTAAACGCAGTCTTTACAGCAACTGGAGTGCTACTGAAGCTGCGACTACCCGGCAGTGCGTCGGCAATAAGGGTGCCGTCATCGTGCTGAATGAACTGGGGAAATACCGAGAAAAGGATCTCACGCAGGTTGTCTACGACCTCAGCGACGGGGTCGAAAAATTTCGCTTAAACGCAAACATGGAAGTAACCACAGCTGAAAACTACAGCACCGTCATCGTCAGCTCCGGGGAAATTTCCCTACTGGAACATTGTCGTTCCAAAACAGAAGGTCTCCATAACCGAGTCCTCGAAATCACCGACCCCCTAACCACCGATGCAGATCATTCCCGAAGAATCAAAAACATTTGCAGAAGACACAACGGTCATGCTGCTCCCGCTCTAGCCCAATATATCCTAGACAACGGCGGTGTCAACATGGTTCTTCCAATCTATCAAGGCTATTGCCAATCGTTACTCAATCAGCTACCTAACCACCCAACCACACCACGCTTTGTTGAGAAATTCCCGGCTCTGCTATTCACAACTGCCGAGCTGGCTACTAAGGCGTTGGGAATCCAATTCGACTTCCCCGGCATTCTCAATTTCTTCGTGCAACATGAAACAAATCACGGCGCACAACGCAGCATTGCCAAAAACAGCTACCAGGTAATACTTGATGCTTGCCGGATTAACAAGACATCCTTCTACCGTCCCGGCGAAGAAGAACCCAGGAACCAAATCTTCGGCAGGATCACATACCCACATTCAATTCTGCCTAATGGTCAGTGCATCATAGAACAGTACGAAGTCCGGCGAAGCTATCTCGAAAAAATTCTCGATAGTAATAACTTCCCCAACATAACCACCTGTGCACGTGAATGGAAATCAATGGGGGTGCTGGACTACGAAGCAGGGCGGTTAACACGTTCCCGAAAAATCGACAAAAGTGCTACCAGTCCCGAGGATGTTTTCGTTTTTCGTGTCTTTGGTGACCCTCCCACTCCCCCGGTTACAAAACCGAAAAGTAAGCTAATAAAACGTCCTGCTTCACAGATAAAAGCACTACTGGATACTAGCAACGAGGAGGACGAAGACAATGAGTGAGCTACTTACAGTACAAGAGGTTTCCGAAATCCTGCGAGTTTCCTACGAAACTGCGCTCATGTACGTTAAACAGCACAATCTAGCCATCCGGGTTGGTCGTCAGTACAGGGTTCCAAAAGATAGGTTGGCTACACACCTAACTAAACAGCAACCCACTCCCATCAAATTGAATAGGAGCCGTTAATTGGCTCCTTTCAAATATATTTTATAATTTAAATCATAGAAAGGAGATTGTTCGTAATGGCAATCAGAAAAAGAACAAACAAAGAAGGCAAGGTAATTGGCTGGCAAGTAACTGTCGAGGGTGTCCGTGGTCCCAATGGGGAACGCAAGCGTTTCTCCAAAACCGTGCGCACTCAGCGTGAAGCAAAAGAAACTGAGCTCAAAATGCTCAATCAACTGGCAAATGGTGGCATTCAAAGGGTTACACCCATGACTACTGCCATGTGGATGAACACCTGGCTTGCCGTCCACAAGCCAAACATAGAGGCAACCACGAGAGCTGGATACGAAGAAAAAATCAGAAACTACATCATACCTGCAATGGGTCACATCCCCATCAACCACATTGATGGCACATTTGTGCAATCTTGGGTAAAAAGTATGGATGATCGTGGCTTGGCTCCAAGGACAATAAAGAACGCACATCAATGTCTCCACAGTGCAATGAAGACAGCCGTGCAGTTGCAAATGATACCCCATAATCCCTGCCAATACACCATTCTTCCTAAGATAGAAGATTACAATGCAGAAGTATACGCAGATTCCGAAATTCAATCAGCCATAAATGCTGCCAAAGGTACAGACGCTTTCTTGCTTGTGTTCCTTGGTTTGTCTGTGGGGCTGCGCCGTGGTGAACTTTGTGCTCTCAAATGGCAGCACATTGACTTGACAAACAGAAAAATCCAAATAACCGAAAATAGGGTGTCAGTCAAAGGCAAAGTCATAACTAAACAACCCAAAAGCAAATCAAGCAACCGTACAATTACAATTGGCACAAAAGCCTGTGACATTCTGCAAACAGCTAAACTAGAATACGAAGAAAAACGCAAAGCCTATGGTCCTGGATTCTCAAAGGATGGATTCGTCATCCACCTCAAAGATGGATCTCCTTACCATCCGGACTCTCTCACACAAAAATGGGATCGATTCATGGCAAAGCATGGTCTAAAACACATAAGGCTCCACGATCTGCGTCACAGCTGCGCAACATCAATGGTAGCAAACCACGTAGATACAAAGACCGTGCAAAAACGATTGGGACATTCCAGCTACAAGACTACAATGGATCTCTATGTACATCGTACCCAATCAATGGACGACAATGCAGCCGAGATCATGGATACAATCATCTGCCCATAATTCTGCTAAATAACAATAATAAACACTCTACTACAAGTGCTGCTCCGGCAGCACATCTTTTTTGCCCAGGGCGGCAAATGGGCGGCAAAAAGAGAATCCTTACCTTGGGATAAGCTCCAAAGCAATGGAAAAGCAAACAATGACCATGGGACAACTATCCAGGCAATACTGGATGGGACTTTCCGAAATACTAGACCTCAAAGAAATTTTGCGGGAGTTGGGGAATTTTTGAGTAATTCATCTGCAGCTGCATTGCTGTCCTCTGTAATGACTATCAGCTTTTCTCCCGTTGGACTTCCCTGCGTAACATTGCTTACCGGGAGACCCGGGGTATTTATCAGGTGTCTCGGTCGCCGTGCCGCCCTTTTGGCGTCTGATCTGACCGGAAATGTCACTTTGCCGCCCATTTGCCGCCCAAAAAGACAAGAATACTTCCCAATAGTTCCGAATAGATTTCATTCGTTACGAATGGGAAAAACGACAAAAAAAGACTGCCAACCGTAAGATTAGCAGTCTTTCCTTTGGCTCCCCTTGTTGGACTCGAACCAACGACCTGCGGATTAACAGTCCGTCGCTCTACCGACTGAGCTAAAGAGGAATGTTTGTGTTGGCATTACCTATCTTCCCGGGCAGTCACCCGCCAAGTATTGTCGGCGCAAATGAGCTTAACTTCTGTGTTCGGGATGGGAACAGGTGGACCCTCATGACAATCAACACGAACTCTTATGGATGGCTTTTAACCATCTTTTATATTAAAAGCGTTATCGCTTCTAATAGCTACAAAATTATATCACTGACACATTCATATGTCAAGTAGTTTTCTTGGTGACCCATACCGGATTCGAACCGATGTTAACGGCGTGAGAGGCCGCTGTCTTAACCACTTGACCAATGGGCCATGGTGCACCTTCAGGGACTCGAACCCGGGACCCACTGATTAAGAGTCAGTTGCTCTACCAACTGA
>JAZOME010000004.1:0-13959 GCA_045653685.1 Faecousia sp. | reverse complement strand
CCGTTCGACTTGCATGTGTTAGGCACGCCGCCAGCGTTCGTCCTGAGCCAGGATCAAACTCTCAAAAAATGGTATCTAAACTGCTATATGCAGCTCAAATCTTTTTTCGAATAATTTGTCTAGCAAATTTACTCAAGAATTTTCGTTGGCTTAAATTCGATTTCTCGAAACTTAAACAATTCATCAATTGTCCAAGGTGTTTGTTCGTCTTTGCGTTATTCAATTTACAAGGTACAGGCGCTACCAACCGGAAAAGTGGGTAGCTTGTTAAGTCTATCACAGCTTCCATCTCTTGTCAAGAACTTTTTTTGCCTTTTCTCAACATTTTTCCGAAGCCTGCGCAGTATTTTGCGCCCCCTGCCGGAAGCGCTTGAGTATATTACCAAACACTATCCCAGTTGTCAAGCATTTTTTCATATTTTTTCAAATTATTTTTCTTTCTGAACTTCCTGCCAATCCCGAAGCTTGGGAAGATCCTTTTCCGTAGACAAAAACCGCGCCGCAATCTCCACATCCCCTACTCCGTCCCAAGCACTGACACGGACGCCGGAATGCAGATATTCCCGCAAAGCATCCACATACCCCTCTCCGTCTTTGGCTACCAGCAGGTATTGCGCTGTATCTAAATAAATAACTCCCGGGGTCACCTGCTCCAGATTTTCCAGAGCTTCTGCAACTGAAGCCCCTCTGCCTATATTATGGGTATCCGTTTCCAGCACCACTGCACCAGGCTCTGTATAAATTGCAACCGTTTGCACCGGCTGAAGCTTAGCTACATCCAGACGTTCCACCGGTGCCAAGAACAAAATCGCCAAAATAACGCCATAGGATATCAAACGGATTATTCTCATTTTTGATTTCTCCTGTCCTGGGGATTTAATTTTTCTGTGCGAAGTTTGCGTCTATTCAAACGGCTTCTCAAAATATTCCCTGTAGGCGACAAATAAGGAATCCCCAAACATTCCAAACCTGACAAATGGATGAAAAGAATTAGCAATCCAGCCAATGTGCCGTAAAGTCCGAAAATTGCAGAAAGCACCGCAATCAAGAAGCGCCACACTCGAACCGCATTTGCCAAATCCCGGTTTGGCAGTACAAAGCCACACACGCCGGCAATGGAGACCATAATTAAGGCCACCGGAGAAATCAGCCCAGCTTCCACCGCCGCCGTTCCCACCACAATACCGCCTATCACTGAAACAGACTGTCCAATTGCTTGCGGCAAATGGATGCCGGATTCCTGAAGCAACTCGAAGGCAATCAGCAGCCCCAGCACCTCAGCCGTTGTAGAAAATGGCACCGACTGCTTGCTTTCAATGATGGAACGCAAAAGCGGCAGAGGTATGACCGCTTGATGAAAGGTTGCCAGGGCAATATAAATGGCCGGAAGGAGCAAGCTGACAAGTAAAGAGAAATAACGCAGTATCCGAATCGCAGATGCGCCGATAAAATCCCGCCCCCTGTCCTCCGGACTTTCCATAAGATACATTAAATCTGCAGGTGCTAAATATCCCAGAGGAAGCCCATCTACCAGAAGTCCCACTCTGCCATCTAAAATACCTTGGCAAAATCGGTCAGACCGTTCTGTGTATTGCATCAGTGGAAAGGCAGTGGCTCTGGAGCCGGTTACATACTCCTCTACCGAAGACGGCGAGATCATACCGTCAATATCAATTTCCTGCAGTCGGCTTTTCATTTTGTCAACAAGCTCTGGGTTGGTGATGCCTTCCAGCCAAATCACACTCACATTCGTCAGCGACCGTTTTCCTACCTGCGTTTCATAAAGCCGCAGGTCCGGACTGCGCAAATGACGGCGAATATAGCTGGTGTTGGACCGGATGGTTTCTACGAAGGCGTCCTTGGCGCCCTTGACCGTGTTCTCAACCTCCGGTGCTGAGGGGCCACGCTTATCCGGGGTTTTTACCTCAAAGGCGATTGCACCCACTCCCGGAAACAGAATGACGCAAAAGCCATTGACCAGCTTCATTGCCACATCATCCAAATCCTGACAGGGCGATGCCACCACGTTGTAAATCATCCCCTCCAACGCTCTGGTGTACAGTTGGTTAACCGTATCTCCCGAAAGCTGCTGCACAATAGGTTTTATCACATAATCCGATACGTAAGCAGCCGCCACCAATCCATCAATAGCATAGGCATACAGCGTAAATTCGCCGCACCGAAGCTGTCGGCGGACAAAATCCCCCGCATTCCGGAAGATATAACTGATTGCAGAATCGGTCATTGGCCCCGGGTAAGTTTTATTATTCATAGGCTCACCTCCGCAATATTGTAACCGCAGGCAAGAATTGTTATGCAGTTTTATTTGCTTTTTCTATATTATAATGTTATAATGTTGCAAATTGTTTGGAAGGGGTTTGGTTATGTCCCATGTGATTGCTGCTGTTTCTACAGGAAATCAGGTCAGCGCCATCGGCATTTTGCGTCTAACCGGAGAGGGCTGTGCCCAGGTGGCCGGTAAAGTATTTTTATTAAATAGCGGAACACCGCTTTGGGAAGCCCCAAACCGGAAGCTGGTTATGGGCTCATTGCAGGACAAGCAGGGCCGTACCATTGACCAGTGCCTTGCGGTGTATACCCGGGGCCCTCACAGCTATACCGGAGAGGACACTGTGGAAATTCAATGTCACGGCTCTCCGGCTGTTTTAGCCGCCGGACTGGAAGCGCTGTATCTGGCCGGTGCACAGCCTGCCAAACGAGGTGAATTTACAAAGCGCGCCTTCCTGAACGGACAGTTGCAGTTAACACAGGCAGAAGCAGTGATTGATTTAATTGAGGCAGAAACTGCGGACGCTGCTGCCAATGCCGCCGGTCAGGTGGGGGGCATTCTGCAAAATAAGCTTGCACCGATTTACGATGACCTGACGGATATTTGCAGTCATTTTCACGCCGTACTGGATTATCCCGACGAGGACATTGAGGATTTCGGCTTGCGCAGCTACGAAGACAGCCTCAAGTCAGACGGAAAGGCTTTGTACGCACTCCTGCAAACCTACGACCAAGGCCGTATTCTCAAGCAAGGTGTATCTGCTGCCATTGTAGGCAAGCCCAATGTGGGCAAGTCCAGCCTATTAAATGCCCTGGCAGGATACGAACGGGTCATTGTCACTGAGATTGCCGGCACAACCCGGGATACGGTAGAGGAATCGGTAATGGTAGGTAGTACCCGTCTACGGCTGATTGACACTGCAGGTATTCGACAAACCCAGGATAAAATAGAGGCTATGGGTGTGGAGCGTTCCCGGACCGCTATGGAAAACTCGGATTTGGTGATTTTTGTTTGTGACGGTTCAAAACCATTGGACGAGGAAGACCAAAAGATTATTGAGATTTGTTTGGATGCCAAAAACGCCATTGCGCTGATTAATAAATCGGATTTAGGGCAAAAGGTCACACCTGCAGAGCTGCCCTTTACCACAGTGATAACTGTTTCCACCAAATCCGGTGAGGGCTTGGAGCAACTGGCGGATGTGGTAGATGTGATGTTTGCAGAGGGCTGTCCCTGCGATGGCTCTGTGCTCACCAACCCCCGGCAGTACGACGCCATTCGCCGTGGGTATGAAGCACTGCTGTTGGCATTGCAGGGATTAAAGCTTGGCTTTACGCCAGACGCAGTGTTAACAGATGTGGAAACTGCTATGGAAGCTATGGGTGAAGTCACCGGCGCTACAGTCCGGGAAGATATTACTGCCAGAATTTTTGAGCGTTTTTGTGTAGGAAAGTGATTGAAAGATGATATATTTAGACAATTCTGCCACCACAAAGCCCTGTCAGGCTGCTGTGGATGCCATTCAGATAGCACTAACGGAGCAATGGGCAAACCCCAGCGCTTTATACGGTTTTGGGTTTGATGCCGCCAAAGCTTTGCGCACTGCCAGAACACAAGTTGCCAAGGCACTGGGCGCTGAAGTAGACCGGGTCTATTTCACCTCCGGCGGCACAGAGGCTGACAATTGGGCGCTGTTTGGCAGCGCAAAGCGTTTTGGAAAGAAAAACAGGCACATTATTTCCACTGCCGTGGAGCACCACGCTGTGCTAAACGCCCTGAAAGAGCTGGAAGCGCAAGGGTTTGAGGTCACTTATCTGCAACCGGACGCAAGCGGTATCATCACACTGGACAAACTGAAAAATGCAATCCGAAAAGACACCTTTTTGGTATCGATTATGATGGTAAACAACGAAACCGGAGCAGTGATGCCCATTGAAAAAATGGCCAAGCTGACACATCGGATGTGCCCGGATGCGATTTTTCACACCGATGCCGTACAGGGCTTCCTGAAAATTCCCTTTCAGGCAAAATCCTTGGGCGCTGACCTAATCTCTGTTTCCGCCCATAAAGTACACGGTGTCAAGGGCGCCGGTGCGCTGTATATTTCTCCCAAATTAAAATCCTTTCCCCCTTATATTTACGGAGGCGGTCAGGAAAACAATTTCCGCAGTGGCACAGAGGCTATGCCTGCCATTGTTGGCTTTGGCGCTGCCTGCGAAAGTATAAGCGCAACCTTCAAGGAGGATATCGCCAGAGAAAAGCGGATGATGGAAGCTTTGGCAAAAAAACTTTCTGAACTGCCCGGAGTGCTGATTAACGGATGTCATGAAGCTCCGCATATTTTATCTGTTGCCATTCCCGGTATTCCTACCCAAAATATCATCAACATTTTACAGGACAACGGGATTTGTGTCAGCGCCGGCTCCGCCTGCGCAAAGGGCCACAGAAGCCACACCCTGACAGCTATGGGCATTTCTCCGGAGGCGATGGACGGTTCTTTCCGGGTGTCCATTTGCAGAGATACCGTCCAAGAGGATTTGGACAAGCTAATGCAAGTCATTACGCAAGAGATTTTACCAAGAGTCAGATAAATATAAAACGCCACGGAATTTGCATTCCGTGGCGTTTTTATTATTAGCGATTTACCTCTTATACTTTTCGCACAGCGTATTGATTTGGTCGGTTAGTCGGATAATCTCCCGGTTGGGTGCGTCCTTAAGGCCCTCCACAATTTTGTGCAAATGCTGCATTGCTTCCAAAAGGCGCTCATAGAGCATATTTGCCCGTTTACGACCCTCTGTATATTTCTTGGAGGGAGTAATAACACCCTTTTGGAAACATTCGCCGGTCACAAGGTCATAACCATCACCGGAATACGGCGCTACTGCCGAAAGACCCAGCTTCTGTCCAAGCAAGGCAGCAAAACTTTCGCAGACCTGATCATCACCGTGGTTAACAAACACCATTTTGGGAGTCTGGGTCATATTCTTCAGCCAATTGATCAGCATTTCCCGGTCTGCGTGGCCGGAGATGCCGTCCAGGTTTGTAATATTGGCGTGCACCGCAATATCCTCTCCAAACAGGCGCACTTTGCTTGCCCCGTCCAAAAGCTTTCTGCCGATGGTATCGGCTACCTGATAGCCCACAAACAAAACTGTGCTGTCCTTACGCCACAGGTTATGCTTCAGATGGTGGCGAATTCGGCCTGCCTCACACATACCCGAAGCAGAAAGAATAACCTTGGGGACTTTATCTGCATTAATCAGCTTGGATTCCTCCGATGTAACAGACAGCTTTAAATCCGGAAATACAATGGGGTCAATTCCCTGCTGTAACAAGGATAGCGTTTCCTTATCATAATATCCGGTCAGTCCGGAGGCATAAATCCGTGTCGCTTCCACAGCCAAGGGACTATCTACATACACCGGAAAATTATCGTGACCGTGAATAAGGTTCTGTTCTTTGATTGTCCGGAGCAAATACAGCATTTCCTGGGTTCTGCCCACTGCAAAGGACGGGATTACCACATTACCGCCTTTATCAAAGGTCTTTTGAAGAATTTTCGTCATCTGACCCAAATAATCCGGGCGGTCTCCGTGGGTGCGGTCTCCATAAGTGGATTCAATCACTACATAATCTGCATTTTCCGCAGGCTGAGGGTCATTGATTAAGGGGCGGTCCAGATTGCCTAAGTCGCCGGAGAAAAGGATTGTTCGGCTTTCCTCCCCTTCCGTAACTGTGATATATGCGCTGGCAGAGCCAAGCAGATGTCCGGCATCCCGGAAAACAACGGAAATCCCCGGGAAAGGCGCAAAGGTTTTTTCGTAGGGATAGCCCTCAAACTGGCGGATCGCCTGCTCAGCATCTATCATTGTATATCCAGGCTCATAGGCCGGTTCTCCGGAGCGCTGTGCCTTTCTGTTACGCCACTCGGCTTCAAATTCCTGAATATGTGCAGCATCCCGAAGCATAATTTTACATAGCTTGGCAGTGGCCTCTGTAGAATAGATAGGCCCGGAAAAGCCTTTGGCCACTAAGGCCGGAATCATAC
Source organism: Faecousia sp. (assembly GCA_045653685.1). Classification (GTDB taxonomy): domain Bacteria; phylum Bacillota; class Clostridia; order Oscillospirales; family Oscillospiraceae; genus Faecousia. The sequence continues at coordinate 7,618 of JAZOME010000004.1, read as the reverse complement.
CGGAGTGGTCTATGTGTGCGTGGGTCAGAAAAACCGCATCCACCTCCGAAGCCAGCACAGGAAGGTCGCAGTTTTCATACATATCCATTCCCTGCTCCTTACCGCAATCGATTAAAATTCGCTTGCCGCAGGCCTCCAGTAGCGTACAAGAACCCGTAACCTCATGGGTAGCGCCTAAAAAAATCAGTTTCATAGGATCCCTCCTTTTATATATTATAGCACGATTTTTCTCCATTGGTGGAACACTATGAAAATTTTACGCAAAAAACCGCCCCAAAGGGCGGCTTTGAAGTTACATTCCTTATCCGATTTTCATTTGGGCATCTTTTGCCGACTGCATTTGCAACTGCTCCTGCACCGCAAAAGCAATTCTTGTTAAAAACACATCATTGGAGGGGCACAAGGTTTCTCCTGCCTTGCCCGGCGGAAAATACATCTGCCAAACTTCCGGGCTGCCCAGACGGAAGGTATCCTTTATGCCGTCTCGAATTGCTTTTTCCACCTGAGGTGTATTTCCGCCGCAAAGCTTGGCAACCTTGGGATATACGCACTTGGTTATTCCGCCGTCCTCTCCCTGAAGCTTCAGCATGATTGCCTGCTCAATGCAGAAAAATCTGCCAAGGCCCATACGGAAGCCCAAATTAAGAAGGATATGCCGGACAATATTTTCCGGAGTCTGTACCAAAACCTGATTGCCCTCTGCAAGCTCTAAAACAGTTGCCGCAACAGCACCGGCGCTGCAAGGCTTACAATAAAACATCTCCACCTGCAGTTGGGCAAGTCGGGCGCAGACATAGTCATTGCTAATATATCCGGTCGCTACCACCGGAAGATAGTTTCCACTGCTGCGCAAGGTGTGCAGCGCATCCATACCGTTGATACCCGGCAGGTGTAAATCCAAAAGCAGGATGTCCGGATGCAGCTTTTGAACCAGCAAAAGTAGCTGGGAACCGTCCTGACATTTATGAATTTCTATTTTTCCTTTTAGGTTCCCGGATACTGCTTGCATAAATGAAGCAGAGGTATCCGCTATCAGCAGCTTTTTCACGCCCTCACCCCTTTGCGTAGAGAATACCACAATATTTGGAAGAATGCAACGGTGTTAGAGCAATATCTCGTCGACATTTTTCGACACTTTCCCTGCTCATAGTCGGTTTGCCGGAATATGGTATCATTTTATAAGAAAAATTCGTCGGTATTTTTCCTATTAGTGGGTTGCTTTTTCAGGGGCAGTGGTGTTATAATACCATTAGAATTGCTCGTGGTGTGTCCACGAGTGGAAAAAGATGATAAAAGTGAGGTATTTCCAAAGATGATTGCATACGGAGATAATATCAAGGTTTTCTGCGGCAATTCCAACCCTGCCTTTGCCCAGACTGTCTGCAAAGAGCTGGGCCTGACCATTGGCAACGGTGAGGTAAAAACCTTTGCTGACGGTGAAGTATCTGTATCCCTGAACGAAACCGTTCGTGGTGCTGATGTATTCCTTATCAACTCTACCTGTAAGCCTGTAAACAACCACCTGATGGAGCTGCTGGTTATGATTGACGCTTGCCGTCGTGCCTCCGCCGGTCGTATCACTGCAGTTATCCCCTACTTTGGCTATGCCCGTCAGGACCGGAAGGCCAAGAGCCGTGATCCCATCTCTGCCAAGCTGGTGGCAAATATGCTCACCGCCGCCGGTGCAGACCGTGTTCTGACTATGGACCTTCACGCCTCCCAGATTCAAGGTTTCTTTGATATTCCTGTGGATCATCTGCTGGGCAACCCCACTTTTGTGAAGTACTATTTGGAAAAGTTCCCCGAGGACAAGTTCAATCACGATGACTTTGTGGTTGTTTCTCCTGACGTGGGTTCTGTGGCTCGTGCCCGTGCCTTTGCTGCAAAGGTACATATGGGCCTGGCTATCGTGGACAAGCGCCGTCAGAAGGCCAATGAGTGCGAGGTTATGAATGTCATCGGTGATGTAAAGGGTAAGACCTGCATTCTGTATGATGACATGGTGGATACTGCCGGATCTTTGTGCAACGCCGCAAACGCCCTGGTTGAGGTTGGTGGTGCCAAGGAGGTTTACGCCTGCGCTACCCACGGCGTGCTGTCCGGCCCTGCATTTGACCGTATCAATGCCAGCGCAATTAAGGAATTGGTGGTACACAACACCATTCCCCTGCCCGAAAATTGTCCCTCTGAGAAGATCAAGCAGTTGGATGTGGCTCCTATTTTTGCCCGGGCAATCGCCCACGTGCACGGCGGCACTTCCATTGCTGACTTGTTCTAAGCTGTGTTCGGTAAAAATCAGGAAAGCTGGCTGATTGTAGGGCTTGGTAACCCTGGCAAGGAGTATGAACGCACCCGACACAACTGTGGTTTCCGTGTGCTGGATATTTTGGCTGAGAAGCTCAACTGCCAGGTTGACAAAGCCAAGTTTCAGGGACTTTACGGACAGACCGTGGTTGACGGTAAAAAGCTATTCCTATTAAAGCCACTCACCTATATGAACCTGTCCGGTCGGTCTGTGCTGCAGCTATCCAGCTACTTCAACATTCCTCCCCAGAGAATTATCGTGATTTTCGATGACATCTCTTTGGCTCCGGGAAGGTTGCGAGTTCGGAGCAATGGCTCTGCCGGCGGTCATAACGGCATTAAATCCGTTATTTCCGAGTTAGGCAGCCAGGAATTCCCCCGGGTTAAGGTTGGAGTTGGCGCAAAGCCCCATCCGGAGCAGGATTTGGCGGACTGGGTTTTGTCCGGTTTTACCGCTTCCGAGGAAAAGGCGCTGAAAACTGCCTTGGAAAACGCTGCAGATGCAGCGCTTTGCCTGATAGAAAAGGGCGTTTCGGAGGCCGCAAACCGGTATAATGCCAAGTAAATTGCATATGGTAAAACAATCACGGAAAGGGGAGGTATTTTCCCCTTTCCGCATTTGCACGTGGAGCAAAATTTCCCGCAAGAGGTGAATTATGGAAAAACTTCTCGGTTTTCTAAAGACCATTCCGGAATATAAGCTGCTGACCCAAAGCATTTCTCAGTCAGACAGCGTTGCCGTAACCGGTATCGGACAAATTAACAGAAGCCATTTGATTGCGGCAATGTACCGTGACTGTCAAAGACCTATGGTTTTGATTTGTCAGGATGATATGGCCGCCAAGCGTCTTCAGGAGGAGCTGAAAGCTTTTTCTGGGGAAGTTGCGCCTATTTTGCCCAGTCGGGAGCTGACATTATACGATACAGCCGTTGTTTCCCGTGGTTGGGAGCAAAAGCGTTTGCGCCAATTTTATGAGCTGGCAACCGGAAATACCCCATTACAAATTATGTCCTGGGAGGCTCTGAGTCAGAGAACCATGCCGCCCCAGGTTTTAATACAGGCCGCTTTTCGTCTGAAAGTCGGAGAAGAATATTCTATGGATACCCTTCTTAGCAAACTGGTAGGTGCCGGATACAGTCGGTGCGATATGGTGGAAGGACCAGGACAGTTTGCTCTGCGTGGCGGTATTCTGGATGTGTTCTCCCCTGCCGCCGATATGCCCTTCCGTGCAGAATTTTTCGGAGACGAGTTGGATACCATGGGCTATTTCGACCCAGATACCCAACGGCGCACGGAAAATGTGGAGGATGTTATCATTCTGCCGGTGGGCGAAACCCAGCCCAGACTGCACCCTGAAGGAATTTCCGGGCTCTGCCGGGATTTGGAGAACTTAATCGCACGGCAAAAGCGGAGAAAAAATATCAATGAGGCTCTGGTTTCCACATTGGAAAAAGACCTGAATAAATACGAAAATGGCTTGTCTAATCCGGCTTCCGACCGGTATATGGCACTGATATATCCGGAATTTGCCACCGCTATGGACTATATCCCCAAAAACGCCCTTTGGGTGATTTGCGACCAGAGCAATCTGCACCGCACAGCCCGTTCCCGGACTGAGGAAATGGGTATGCAACTAGATAGTCTGCTACAGGGCGGTTTGCTTGCCGGAGAGCTTTGCGACTATGTGTGCCAGTGGGAGGACTTTACCCGGGGGCTGTCCGGGAAGACTGTTGTTTATTTGGATGCCTTTGCCGGCACATCCTACCCGGAAGAATGTCCGCCAAAACAGCTTCTGCCGATGATTGCCAAGCAACTACCCGGCTATGGCGGAAATTTAGATACCGCCGCCTCGGATTTGGCCCACTACCAAAAAATGGAGTTTGCCTCGTTGGTGCTTTGCGGTTCCCGGCGGCGTGCGGAGCTATTGCAGGAAATGCTGAACGAGAAGGGTCTTTCTGCCTTTTTGTGCATTCCTCTGACCACCATGCCCCAGCCCGGGCAAATTCTCCTCGCTGAAGGCACGCTTCCTTTTGGTATGGAGTATCCCGGCAGCAAGCTGGCTGTACTGACAGAAGGTCAGCTTATTGGTAAAAGCGCTCCCAAAAAGAAAGCAAAAAAGACTGCCACCAATCGTCAAAAGCTGAATTCCTTTACAGATTTAAGCCCCGGAGATTTGGTGGTTCACGAAAACTACGGCATCGGTCGGTTTGTGGCGATGGAGCAAATCCGAGTAGACGGTGCGGTTAAGGACTATGTAAAAATCGCTTACCAAGGCTCGGACACGCTGTTTGTACCTGCCACGCAACTGGATTTGGTAAGTAAATACATTGGCGGCGGTGGTGAGGACAGCAATGTGCGGCTGAACAAAATTGGTACAGACGCCTGGCAAAAAACAAAAACCAAGGCCAGAAAAGCCGCCAAGGATATGGCTGGAGAGCTGATTCAGCTCTATGCCTCCCGAAAGCGTCAGGAAGGCTTCGCTTTTTGCGCCGACACTCCCTGGCAACGGGAGTTTGAGGATAATTTCCCCTATCCGGAGACCGATGACCAGTTGCGTTGTATCTCCGAAATCAAAGCCGATATGGAATCCCCCATTCCTATGGACAGACTGCTGTGCGGAGATGTGGGTTTCGGAAAAACAGAGGTCGCTCTGCGTGCGGTTATGAAGGCTGTTATGGACGGCAAGCAGGTTGCCATTTTGGTACCTACCACCGTGCTGGCGCAACAGCACTACAACACCACGCTTTCCCGGTTCCGGGGCTTCCCGGTCAATATTGATGTGCTCAGCCGTTTCCACACCCCCACTCAACAGAAAAAGACATTGCAAAAGCTGGAAAACGGACTGGTGGATATTGTCATCGGCACTCACAAGCTTCTGCAAAAAAGCGTGAAATTTAAGGATTTAGGTCTTTTGATTGTGGATGAGGAGCAACGGTTCGGTGTCAGCCACAAGGAACGGCTAAAGGAAATTTCCAAGGGTGTGGATGTGTTGACCCTATCCGCCACACCTATTCCCCGAACCCTGAATATGGCACTTTCCGGCATCCGGGATATGTCCACAATCGAAGAACCTCCGGCAGACCGGTATCCTGTGCAGACCTTCGTGATGGAGCACAGCAACGCTATTATCGACGACGCTATCCGTCGGGAGGTTGAACGGGGCGGCCAGGTGTATTATCTGCATAACCGGGTGGAAACCATCGACCAGTGCGCCTCTGCCCTGATGAAGCGTATTCCCGGTCTTTCTGTGGAGGTTGCCCACGGAAAAATGAGCGAGGACGCTTTGGGTGATGTAATGCACGCAATGGCAGACGGAGATATTCAGGTGTTGGTGTGCACCACCATTATCGAAACCGGCTTGGATATCCCCAACGCCAATACCCTGATTATTGAAAATGCGGACCGTTTCGGTCTTTCTCAACTGCATCAGCTTCGTGGCCGTGTTGGCCGTTCCACCCGGCACGCCTACGCCTATTTTACCTATCGCCCGGACAAAGCCCTGACGGAAATCGCAGAAAAGCGTTTGGCTGCCGTTCGTGACTTTGCCGAGTTTGGCTCTGGCTTTAAGATTGCAATGCGTGACCTGGAAATCCGGGGTGCAGGTAATTTGTTAGGTGCAGAGCAGTCCGGCCATATGATGTCCGTGGGCTATGATATGTATTTGAAACTACTGGACGAAGCCGTTTTAGAGGAGCGTGGGGATGCACCAAAAGAACCGGACTGTACAGCAGATCTGAACATTACCGCCAATGTGGATAAAGAATATGTTGCCCGTGGAGAAGAGCGTATGGACCTGTATCGGCGGATGGCCGCTATTCGAGAGCAGGCAGATGCCGACGATTTGCTGGACGAAATTATTGATCGCTACGGAGATCCTCCCAAGGGTGTGCTGAACCTGATTGATGTGGCGCTGCTCCGTGCCAACGCCAGAAAAGCCCACATTAAAGACATTCGGCAGAAGGCCGGTGAGGTACAGTTTACCTTGACGGATCTGAATTTGGAGGCAATCAGCGCCCTATGCGCAGAGCCTGACTATAAGCCAAGGGTGCAGTTTGTTGCTTCTGCAAAAGAGCCAACTTTGCGGCTAAAACTGGTATCTGGAGTGGATAGTTTACGGCAAAGTAAGGTGTTTATCGAACATTTCCGCAAATATCTGTAATTTGCTTTTCCTGATTTATATGATAGAATAAAGGAAAAGGAGTGACAAAATATGGCGACTTCCCGAAAAAAACAGACCCGGGCAAAGCGTGAGGAAGCAGAGCTGGAAAACGCATATCGCTCTCTTGCGCCAAAAGGTAAGTATTCCAAAAAGAAGAAAAAATCCCACCGTACCGGCGGAATTATTGCCATCAGTATTTTCCTTGTAGCGATTGTGTTATTTATAGCGGCTGGATATTTCTATTTACAAAACGCTGAATTAAACGGTATTATTTTGGAAAATGTGACGGTTGCCGGTGTGGATGTAGGCGGTATGACCCAGGCAGAGGCTATTGACGCTGTCCGTCTTGCCACCGCAAATACCTATTCCAAAACGTCGATGACTGTAACGGTTTTGGATGTAAAAATCCAGCTGCCCACAAGCTGTGTGGGCAAACTGGATGTGCCGGGCGCTGTGAAAGCGGCCTATAAGTTCGGAAACTCTGGCAGTCAGGAAAAGCGTCAGCAAGAACAAAAAATTGCTATGAATTCCGGCTACGCAGTAGACCTAACCCCCTATTTGGGTTTGGACGAAAAAGCAATCCGAGAGCATTTGGATAAGCTGGGTGAGAATTATAACACCGTATTAAGCCAATCCACCTACGAGGTCACGGGAACATATCCCAATGAGGTTTTGGTTGTGCAGTTGGGTACTCCGGAGTACGGACTAAACCTGAATGACCTATATAACTCCGTGCTGAAGGCCTACAGCGCCAACACCTTTGCGGTGGAGGGCTACTGCGGTATGATTGAGCCGGAGCCTATCGACCTGACTCCCATTGCGGAAGAACACTACCGAGCCCCTTCCGATGCTACCTTCCATCCGGAAACCTATGAGATTTTAGAGGGCTCTGACGGCTACGGTCTCAACCTGGAAACGGCGCAAAAGACTTTGGAAAGCGCCAAATACGGCACAAAGGTGGAAATCCCCTTTGAGAAAATCAAGCCTCAGGTTACGGCAAAATCTTTGAAAGCACTTTTGTTCCGGGATAAAATCACCTCCTATACCGCCAAGGCGGAAAGTGACCCGGACAGAGATACGAATTTAAGACTTGCTTGTTTGGCTCTTGATGATTTGGAGATTTATCCCGGTGAGACCTTCTCCTTTAACGAGGC
>JAZOME010000003.1:0-16179 GCA_045653685.1 Faecousia sp. | reverse complement strand
TTGACAATCTTCATCCCGTCATCGTGGGCATTGCGCTCGTGAACGATGACGGGCATTTTTAATTCCCGGGCAAGCTCCATTTGCATCCGGAAGGCCTTTTGCTGGATTTCCCGGGGGATGGTTTCGTAATAGTAGTCCAGGCCGATTTCTCCGATGGCGCGGACCTTGGGGTGCTTTGCCATTTGGCGGTAGGCTTCTATCACCTGCTCATTTACCTCGTCGGCGCTGTCCGGGTGGGAGCCAACGGATGCGTAGACAAAGGGATATTGTTCTGCCATAGCCACGCAGTCACGAGAACTTTCCAAACAGCAGCCTACATTTAAGAAATGGGAAACGCCCTTTTCCTTAAGACCCAAAATAACGCTTTCTCTGTCCTCATGAAATGCCGGGTCGTTCATATGGGCATGGGTGTCGAATAACATAATTTTCTCCTCCGTCGAAAACAATTGACAGTTGTCAGTTGACAGTTGACAATTATGGTATCGGCTTCGCCGATGATTTTAATAAGTGCCGTAGGCACACCTTAATTGTCAATTGTCCATTGTCAATTGTCAATTATTCAATAATTGCAACAAGGTGGTTATGGATAACCTGCACTCTGGGGTCGGACAGGTCAAAATTCGTGTGGTTTGGGTAGCCGTTGATTCCCTCGCCGGTGCGTTTGCCCAGAGCTTCCTTCAGCACCCAAAAGGTCAAAAGCGCTTTTTGCTTATCCTCTGCCCTTTCATATTGGGCATATTCTCCCGGGGATAAAATCTTCTCTGCCAAAGACATCTTGATACGCCTGTCCAAGCACTCGGCGTCAATGCCCACAGGACTTTCCGACAGCACGCAAAATGCCATTTCTTTGGTGTGGGAAATGGAAAAATGGTAAGGGCTATCCTTAAAATAAGGCTTACCCCGTTCCTCAGTGACAATTTCCGGAAGGGCACAGCCGATTTCTTCTTGATACATTTGCGCCAAAAGCTTTCTTCCTGCCTGATGACCGGACAATTCCCCCAAATACATCCATTTCAGCAACCCAAGCACCTCCCTTATTTTATCAGTATAACGGCAAAAGGGATAACTGTCAAATACATCGCATAGACTTTTCCGAGGTGATTTGGATGACAGAAGAAATGCTCCCCCACAAGCTGACCTTAACGGAACGGAAAACCCTGACCCTCACCGGGGTGACAGATGTCATTAGCTTTGACGAAAACACGGTGCTGCTCACCACCACCTTAGGGCGCCTGGAAATTCAGGGGGAAGGTCTGCAACTGAAAAACCTCTCCTTAGAGGGCGGTCAGGTGCTGGTGGAAGGGGAGATTTCCTCGCTGTATTACACCCAGCCCCGGCAAAGGAAATCCTTTTGGGAGCGACTGAACCAATGACCCCGGCAGAAGGGGCGCTGTGTTTTGGGTATGCCCTGGTCTTTGGGGTGGGGCTGGGGGTGTGCTACGATGTGTTAAGACCCCTGCGGCCCCGGTGGCTGTGGGACTTTGGGTTTATTCTTTTGTGCTTTTGGGCCTTTTTACTTTTAGGCTTCGGTGTGTGTCAGGGGGACATTCGGCTGGGGTACAATTTGGGGCTGTTTTGCGGCGCACTGGGCTGGAAAATAACCTTGGGCCGGCTTTTTGGCCCTTTTATGAAAAAATTTTTTCAAAAATGGGAAAAATACGGAAAATTTCTCTTGGCAAAGCTCCGAAAAGCAGTTACAATGAAAGGTAGCTTAGATGACGGAGGTGGCCGAAATGAAAAATCCGTTCCGGAAAATCCGGCTGGTTTATCAGCGCACCTCTCTGCCGGTGAAATGTATGGTGCTGGCGGCCTTGGTGCTGTGCACCATCGCGCTGATGGCGCTGCGCTTTTCTCTTCAGGACACCCAAAAACAGCTCTCCGACGCAAGGGCCCAGGCCCAGGTGCTGGAGCTGGAAAACCGCCGGCTGAGAAAATCCATCTCTCAGCTGGGCACGGTGCAAAGCGTGCAGGAGCTGGCAAGAGAGCTTTTAGGACTGGTAGACCCGGACACCGTCATCTTTAACATTGGAGGATAAAAACCAGATGGAGTTAACCGCAGGTGCCGTATTAGACGGCAAAGTCAAATCCATTACCAATTTCGGCGCATTTGTTGCCCTGCCGGAAAATAAGGTGGGGCTGGTGCATATTTCCGAGGTGTCCAACGCCTATGTCAGCGATGTGCGTCAGCACCTAAGCGAGGGTCAGGATGTGAAGGTTATGGTCATCAGCAACGAAAACGGAAAGCTGAATTTGTCCATAAAGCGTTTGGCGGAAAAGCCCCGTCCCGAGCGTCGGGAAAGCCGTCCCCAAAAAGCCCCCACACCGCCCCCTGCTCCCAAAACTGCGGACCAGCTGTTTGAGGAGAAGCTGAAGGCCTTTATGAGTGAATCCGACAGTAAGATTTCCTCATTGCGCTCTGTGGCTGACCACAGAACCAGAAGCAGAAGAAGATAAAATCAATGGACAATTGACAGTTGACAATTGACAATTAATGTGTCGGCTTTGCCGACTATCTAAATCCGTCCGCTTTGCGGACACCATAATTGTCCATTGACCATTGTCCATTGTCAATTTAAAAGAGGTTTTTTATGGCAAATGTTGTTGTAACAGGCGGAAGTCGCGGTATTGGTAGGGCCACGGTGGCGTGGTTTGCCGCCCGGGGAAATCAGGTGTACTTCCTCTATGAAAAAGAGCACGCTTGCGCCCGGGAAGTGGAAGCACAGACCGGCGCTGTGGGCATTTGCTGTGATGTTTCCGATTCCCAAGGGGTAAAAAATGCCTTTTCCCAAATTCCGGATGTAGATATTTTGGTGTGCAATGCCGGGATTTGTTACTCCGGGCTGATGCAAAGTATGCCGGAAGACCAGTGGGACAGGCAGTTCGATGTAAATGTGAAAGGCATTTACCTCTGCGTCAATGCCTGTATGCCCTATTTTCTGAAAAAGCAGGCCGGCAGTATCGTGACCGTCAGCTCTATGTGGGGTCAGGTAGGCGCTTCCTGCGAGGCAGGATATTCCGCCACCAAGGGCGCTGTGATTGCCCTGACCAAGGCGCTGGCTCAGGAATTAGGCCCTTGCGGTGTGCGGTGCAACTGCGTTGCCCCCGGGGTAATTCTCACGGATATGTGTAAAAATGTGGACGAAGCCACGATGCAAGCTCTGGCAGAGGAAAGCTGTCTGGGCAGAAACGGCACAACCGAGGATGTGGCGCAAGCCATCGGCTATCTGGCAGAGGCAGAATTCGTCACCGGTCAGGTGCTTCCCGTCAACGGCGGTCTGGTATTATAATACGAAGGAGCTTTATTATGAAAATTGCAATTGCTTGCGACCATGGCGCTTTGGCGCTGAAAAATACATTGAAGGCCCATTTGGAAGAAAAGGGCTACCAGGTCAAAGACTTCGGCACAAACACCTTGGATAGCTGTGACTATCCGGACTTTGCCGCCCCTGCCGCCCAGGCGGTTGCCAAGGGCGAGTGCGAAAAGGGCATTGTGCTGTGCACCACCGGTATCGGCGTATCCATCACCTGCAACAAGGTAAAGGGCATTCGCTGCGCCCTGCTTAGCGATGTGATGTCCGCCCGGATGACCCGGGAGCATAACGACACCAATATGATGGCGCTGGGTGCCGGTGTGGTAGGTCAAATGCTGGCTTTGGAAATTGCCGACACCTGGCTAAGCACAGAATTTTCCCAAAATGAGCGCCACCAACGCCGGATTGACAAGGTTATGGCCTTGGAGAATTGAGAATTGAGAATTGAGAATTAAAAAAAGAGAGAGCCGATTTGGCTCTCTCTTTTTTATTGTTTAATCTCAATTTCCCAGCCGGCGGCATACTGCAAAAGCAGTGTGGCGTCCATACCGTCGGCGCTGCCGTCGCCGTTGATATCGGCGGCCTTCGCATTCACCGGCACTTCCCACCCGGCGGCGTACTGCAGTAGCGCCGTGGCGTCCATACCGTCAATGGCTCCGTCTCCGGTGACATCGCCCCGAATCACCACATTCAAGGTCATCTTGGGGGTGTTGCCATCCATGAGCATAATCACCATATCCGTGCCCACCGGGGTATCGGATGGCACCTGGGTGCTGCCCTGGAATACCTTTACATATTTGCTTTCTTTGATATTTCCCAGCATTTGCGCCACCGTTGTGCCGGGGGCGATGCCGGAAATATTGCCGTCGGAAATCCGGTATTTCTCCGAGGTAATCTGGGAAGGTACCGTCACCACCGGGGGCAAGACCTTTACCTTGAAGGACACGGTTTTGTCTTCATAAGTGGCCTTCACCGTCTGTTCGCCCTGCTTACTGCCGTCGAAGCCGGAGACCATACTCCGGGTCACCGTCAGCGCCTTTGTCTTACCGCTTTTGTAGGTGGCCAGCAGTACACTTCCCTCATAATCCGGCTCTACCACCGGCTGATGCACCTGGGTCACATCCGGCCCTTTCACCAATGTCAGGCTGGCAAGGCTGTCCTCATCGTAGCGCACATAATATTTATTGATGTACTTGTCCTCGGCAATCTTGCACCAAATGTTGGTACCGTTGACCTTTTTACCCTCCACCTCAGCCAGCACGCTGACGGCGGCGCCTTTTTTGGCAGTGCCGTTTTTATCATAATTGGTGCCCGGGCCTTTGCGCACATTGACAGAGCTGTTCACATTCACAATGGTAGCCGCCTTGGGGAACTCGGATTCCGGAACACCTTCGGTGTCATAATCCAAAAATGTTTTCAGAACCCACTGGTCTGTGCCGATTTTGCTCCACACATCTGTGCCGTAGGAGGTGACGAATTCGCCACGGACATGGCTGGTGACGGTGTAGCGTTGACCGGCTACCAAATCGCCGTTTTTGGCATAATTGGTGCCAGGACCTCTGCGGATATTGGCGCCGGTATTGGCAGTTGCCCCCACCGGGAACACCTGATCCGGAGCCACATCCTTCAGCTCCTTGCCCTCCGGGTCCAGCCACTTGGCATACAGGTACTGATTGCGCTCATAGCGCTCATCCAGCACTGTTACCTTCTTGCCGTCCTCGGTGTACCAACCGGCAAAGGTGTAGGCAAAGGGCTTGCCGTTTTTGTCCACGCCGGTGGGGATATCCTCAAAGGCTACCGGAGGCTCAAAGCCCATCTTGGTGTCAAAAGCGCAGATTTTGTAGCGGACTTTACCGCCGTTGCCGTCTAAGAACACCCACCGGAAGCTGTCGGGATACGAGCCCTTGGCGCCGGTGCCGTAGTCGCCGTTGATGTAGATGTTGCACTCCCAAAGGCGGCGGCCGATGAGAATATACTGTCCGCCGGCGGTGGAGTACAGCGCCATACCGTAGAGCAGCTCTGCATCGCCAATGCCACGGCGCACAGCGTTATTGAAATAGCCACTGGTACTGCTCATCCAGGCAGCGCCGCAGTTATAAGTAAAGCTCACCAGCGCATCAAACTGATTTTGCTTCAGGGTCAGCTTATACTTAGCGGCGAAATCCCGCACGCTCTGTTCAAAAGAGCCCAGGGCCTTTTTGAACTCTGCCTCTGCTTCCGCGGTGCTCATAGGGTTTTTCTTATAGTAGTCCACCTTGTTGTCCGGGCAGGTGGTGCCATAGCCGATGGAATAGTGGGAGTAGTCCCAGTAGGGGGTGGCAGAAAAGCCTTCTCTGGCCTTCATTTTGTCCACCAGTGCCTGAGAGGATACCATTTGGGGCGTTTCCGCCGCCAAAACCGGCAGACCGGTAAGCACCAGTACCACCACCAGCGCCAGGCACAGCCAATATTTTTTCATATGTACACTCCTTTTGGGAAGGCACGCCGGGCAAAAGCCCGTCGTCCCAGGATAGGTTACAATCTGTAACTATATCATACTCGATTTCTTCCCAAAAGTCAATTTCCACTTTTTCCCTTTTATTTTTCGTGTTGCGTGCCAAAGTAGAAGGACACCACCATAGACACAATCACCATCACATTGTCCGTAGAAATTTTCCCGGTCAGCGCCAGCACGGTAAACACCGCCGTCACCGCTAATGTCACAATGGTTTTTACTTTGATGAGCTTTGCTAAACTTTCTTTCATGATTACTCCCCTTCTCAGCCCGGCTTATGGTAAGCCTTCAGTTCCTTGATATCGTGGACACACTCGCTGAGCTGACCCTCCAGCTTATAGGTGCGCTCCACCAAATTATTGTGGCGATTTACCTTTTCCTCCAACTGACCCAGCCGGTATTGGGTCAGCTTCTGGGCGGTTACCACACCCAAAAGACTGCCCAAAAGCGTCCCGGCAAAGCCCAGAAGCGCCACCACCATTTCTTCTGTCAAACCCTCTACACCTCCAAAAGCGCCTTCCAGCTTTCCTCGTTGCAAATGCCGTCTGCCGGAATTCCCTTTGCCTTTTGGAAGCTGCGCAGTGCCTTATCCGTGTTGCCCCCAAAAGAGCCGTCGGTGCCCTGACTGCCGCAGGGGAAGCCCCGTAGCTGCAGCAGCGCCTGCATTGCCCGGACCGTTTCGCTTTTTACGCCTTTTTTCAGGGCAGGCAAGGGAAAACCGCCGGATGTCTCCTGCTTTTTCTTTAGACCTGCCACCTGGGCAATTCCGGCGGCAGTGGCCTCTGCCATTTTTTCCGCATAGCTGTCTGTCAGGATCACCGGGGCATCGGTTTTGCTGTCCATAAAGCCGTATTCCATCAGCACCGCCGGCATTTTCGTGTATTTCAGCACATGGAAATTGGCGGTGTTTTTCGGTTTGGCACGATTGCCCTTCAGTCCGCCGGCGGCGATGCAGGCGTCATAAATGGCGTCCCGGTACTCCGGGGAGTTCCGTTTGCTCTTTTCATAGGAATAGGCAACAATGCCGCCCCCGGTGCCGCCGTTAATGCCGGCATTGTGGTGAATAGACAGGAAAAAGTCCGCACCAAAGTCGTTGGCTCTGTCGCACCGGGTCTGTAAGGCGGTTTTCTTCGCCCCCGTTGGGTCATCGGTGCGCAGAACCTCCACATTTTCATAGCCTTGCAAGGCCTTTTGCAGGTAGGTGGCCAGACGGTTATTCAGCACCCACTCCCGGGTCTGGTTTTCGTCTAAGTCCTTCGGAATTCGTTTGCCGGCGGTTTTCAGATAATGCCCGGCATCGATTGCAATTTGAAACATCTTCTCTCCCCTTTTTCCAATACAACATAATTTTTTATCAGCTTATGTATTGACTTCCTTTTCGTCCACATACAGCTTCGGCATATACACCGGCACATGAAACCGGAAATCCCCCTCACCCCAGTCAAACACCGGCACACCGGGGAGCAGTTGGGCGGTTTTCTCAATCTCCGTTACCTCGTCCCAAATGAACAAGGAAAGGGAATAGCTCCGGTCATAGGCAAAGCCCGACAGTTTTGCCGTTATTTCGTAGGTGTTGTCCTGACGAAGCTCCGGGCGGAGCTGATACTCCGTTCCGGTCTCCGGTTCCGTGATGTTGATAACCAGCAAATTGCGCCCTGCTTCAAATTCCCCCTGAAAGCACTGTCCCGTGACACGGATAATGGCAGTGTCACCGGTGGGGGTCTCCCGTTTCACAGACACATTGGCAGTCAGGGGCACATAAGGCACAATTTTAGGAGTGTAGACCTTTTGGGTGGTGTAGCCCCGGCTGTCGGTGGCGCTGTAGGCAATGGTGGGACTGGTCAAAGGCGCCAGCATTACATAGTCCTGCTGTAACTTCCCTGCCACCTGAATATTCTTTATGGTTGCCCCGTGCTTAGGGATTGCCTCCACAGTGCACTTGGCGTGGGATGCGTTCAGCACCAACTCCTTACCGGCAGTCAGCGACTCTATGCGGATGTTGTCGTCCACCACTGTTATGGAAATCTCCGGAGCGCAAAGGCTCTGGGCGGCGGTGACGGTAAAATTCGTCTCCCGGCTTCCCACCAGAGTGCTGCCCTGATAGGTGCGGCAGGTCAAGGTGCAAATGCCGGTGGGGCTATTGGGGATTTCCTCATAAAAGCGCTCCGGCACAGAGAAATTCAGCACCGTCTGGGAGAAAATCTCCTCGGTGTCAGAAATGCCTCCTGCCCCGGTGACATATCCGGAAAGGTTTCCGAACCGGTAGGAAAGCGAGGACAGGAAGCTGCTGCTTTTTTTATCCACCACCACCGTGGAACACCCACCCACATTACAGTCCGTGGCGCTGACCCCGGAGGCTCTGGGAATGGTGTCCAGGGTAATCTCCTCAGAAATAGAGGTGGATTTCAGTGATGCCTCCGCCGGCTTGGTAATGCCGCCGCTTGCGGAAATGGTCAGCGTTTTTGCGCCGTCTGCATCGTGGTACACCCGTGCGGTGTGGGTAATCACCGTGGTCACATTGCCGTAGGTGATTTCCATATACAAGGTTTTCTCCACCGTTTCGTCTCCAATGGTCAGGCTTCCCTTCCAGGTACCGCCGGAGGTGTAGCCGGAGTTGGAACGGGTATATTGGAGCTTGGCGGTGATGTCGGAGTAATTTCCCTCCACCGACTGCACCGCCTCCCAGCTAATCTGGGGCTTCAGCCGGGGATTGCTGGTAGTTCCGTAAAATATTCCGGATAATGCCATATGCGCTCTCCTTCCTTCTTAACAATAATAACAGGCGGTACGATTTGCGCCGTAGTCCTCAAACCGGGCGTGGTCGCCTACCTTCAGGTAGTTACGCACCGACACATCGGTAGCCGTGACGCCGCTTGCATTGGCCTGCAGCATCACTTCACCCCCACTGCGCAGCACATACATGCCGGTTTCGTCCAGCCGGTTGACCATTTCGCTGTCGCTGCGGGCAATGGTAAAGCTGGAGCCGTCCAAAGTGACACCGAAGGCGTTTTCCACCCGGGTTGCGCCTTGATTTTGAATGGTTTTTACCGTAGCGGAAAGCTCCGTGGCACTTTGGCTGAGCTGAGTCAGCTTCTCCTGCACATTCTGCTGCTGCCCCACCTGGGCGGCCACCTTGGCGGAAATTCCGGAAATATCCAGCGCAAGAGAGGATAAATTTCCCTGCATATCCCGGTTTTCCGCCTTCAGCCCCTCCACCTGAGTGGAAAGCTCCAGCACCTTTCCCTTCAAGCTCTCCAGCTTCCGGGTATTCCGAGCCGGGGATGCCGTGGGCTGGGCGCTGCCGTAGCAGGACAGCCTGCGCAGGCCCTGCTCCTGCACCGTCTCCATTACATAAAAGGTCTTGCCCTTTACCGTAAGGATATCCCCCAGCTCTGCCGGACAGCTTTCCGGCACAGTGACCTGACCGGGGGTGTAGGAAATTCCCTGCACCAGAGAAAACAGGCTCTGGGCCAAAGCTTCTGCCTGGGTCACCAGGGGATTTCCCTGAACAATGTAGACATTTTCTCCCTCTATGTCCGGGTACACCGCCCCCACATCCGTGTCGGTTTTCCGGAACTGCACCTTGTCAAAGGCCGGGGTGTCATAGTCCTCCAGCTGGGTAGAAAAGCAGTAGTTTTCTCCGCCGGGGGTCAGCTCCAAAGCCTTTTGGGTGTACCGGCGGAACTGCGCCACTCCGGCGCAGTCCACCAAACAGCCTCCCACGATTTCCCCGGCAAAGCCCATAATCTCCCGTCCGGTGATACCCTGGGCGGAAAATTTTTCCACCGGGTAATCTCCGTTGGTGAGGGGCGCCTGGTCCAATGTCACACCGCAGTAATCGCAGATGCCGTGGCAAAAATCCTCCAACGAGTAGGGCCACTGGGTAAGCCCCTGCAAATAGGCGCTCACATCCTTTTCAAGACCCAGCAGGCTGTCATAAGCCGTCAGCTCCACCCGTCCGTTTTGGCACTTGGCCTGCTGGCAGTAGAAAATGCCCAGCAGTACCCCATTTTCGTCCAAAAGCTCCAGTTTTGTACCCGGTAGCGGCGGCTGGGCATCCAACAGCGTCACCTCCAAAAGTGCCGGGCACACCGCCCCCACCTGAAAGCTTCTGCCGTCGCAAAGGCTTTTGGTCAGCCGCACGCTGGCAATGGCAGTGCCCTGGGCCCCGGAGGAAATGACCTCACCGTTTATCCGAATGCTGTGTTTTCCCATTTTTTCTCACCTCAACATTCAATCACCGAGAACTTATAGTTCCGGATTTCGCCGGTTTGGGCATTGACCCAGCCAAAGCCCAGACTGGAACGGTAGGCAGTGACGGTAACGGTTTCCCCCGACTGGGTCAGGCTGGGATAGGTAAACCGGAAATGGTCTTTCCCCTGAAATAAGCCCTCCATATAGGCATATTCCTCCCGGCTCAGCCGGCTGTAGGAGAAATTCCACTTTCCCACCTGACTGCGCACCACCATCCGGTGCATTACCCCAGCCTCATCCCGACCGGCAGAGGCGCTGTCCAAGTCCTCAAAGGACACCTGCATATCCTCGTCAGGGATCAGCATGGGCTGACCGTCAATGAAAAATAATTCTTCCATTCCTTACACCCCCCGTACCGTTTCCATACGGTGGTTGTAGCGGTTCACCGCCCCGGCCAGCGCTCCGTCGGAAAAATCAAGGGCCTGCACCGCCGCAATCAGACTTCTTTGCAGTCCGTGGGTGTGCTCAAAGCCAGCCACCATGGCCGGCACCATATCGCTTAGCACCTGAGCCACCGCCTGCTGTATGGTGGCAAGAGGCGCTTCCACATTGGTGCCGTGGGTCTGGTCGCCCACCATCGCCAAAAAGGGCTTGTTGGCAGGCAGTACCGCACCCTTTGCCAAGTAGGGAATCTGGGGCACCTTCACCGTGGACAGGTTCAGTCCAAAGGACTTTCCTCCCAGTGCAGGCACCCAGTCCGGCAGGGTGAATTTCAGCTTGTTCAGCATTTTAATCACTGCGTTGATGCCGCCGCCTAAGCCGGTGAGCATACCGTTAATCAGGGACAAAATGCCGTTGACAGCGTTTTTCAGGAGCTTTTTCAGGCCATTCCAGGCTCTGTCCCAGTCCCCGGTGAACGCCCCCAAAAGAAACTCGGCAAAGCCGTCAAAGGCCTTCACCATCAAAGAAACGGCATTGCAAACCATATCCCGAACCTGGGCAAACACCTGACAAACCTCAATTTTCAAATTCCACAATAGTGGTCCAACCACGCTCCAGGCGTATGTAATGCCCTGGGCGATTTTGTCAAAGGCGGCCACGATGCCGCCGCTTTCCTCCCGGAAGGTATTTGCCAGCTTAACAAACAGCCGCCCCAACTGGTCAATGACCGTGAGCAGACACTCCCCTACAAACCGGAACACCGGCTGCATGGCCTCATAAATTTTCTTGAACCCCTCCGCCAGAGGAGGCAGCACCGCAGAAAGCAGCTCCGTGGCACGCTTCAGCGCCAGCAGTGCCGTGGGCACAAATTGCTCTGTCACCCACACCGCAAAGGGCGCCAGCACATTTTCCCACACATAGCCAAGGCCGGTTTTCACCTGCTGCCACAGCGCTTCCACCGCCTCGGTGAGCCGGGCAAAATTCCACCGCAGGGCGAATAAATCCACCTCCTGCAAGGGGGCGATCGCCTGCAAAATGCCGTCAATAATCTTTTGCAAATGCTCCGGCACCTGAAAGCTCTCCGCCGGCACATAAATTTCTGCGGTAACCGTACCGCCCTTAGGCGTGCCCAGCCGATTGAGCTGGTCAAAATCCGCCAGCTCCCGGCGCAGTGCCTTCACGGTTTTCGTCACCGACTTTGTGTAGCCGTCCTGACCGTGGCGCAGTCCGGTGAGCGCCGACAATACAATTCCAATTTCTTTTACCAAACGGGTTGCCCAGTTCACAGCCTTCTGCAGGCTCTCCACAAAGGGCACCGTCACCGGGGCAAAGGCACGCTGGGCGGTGGCTCTGAGCTTACCCAGGGACAGCCGAAGTACCAGCAGTTCCTTCTGCAAATCCACCGCCTGAAGCTTTGCCTGCCCCAGCCCCAAATCCAATTCCTTCATTTCCTCTCCTTCTCCCCCCAGAATTCTCAATTTCCTACGCTCCTAAGAGCTTATTCAGCCTTTCTATCTCCCGCTTTTCTTCTTCCGTATAAGCAGGCCGTAAATCCACCAGCGCCTTATTCTCCCGGTAATACTCCTTTTCCCAGTCCTCCAGGGGCTGACCCTTTCGCAGCTTCTGCCGCAGAGAAATCCGGGTGCTCAGCTCTCCCGGGGGCATAGCGTGAAACCAGCTTAAAAATGTCCACCAATGGACAAAGGGAAGACTTCTGATCTCCTGCCCGGCCACGGCATTGACGCCGGCGATAATGGCGCTGCCGTCTTTGTCCCAGTCCAGCACCTTACCGCCGTCGCCAACCCCCTCCTCGGGCTGAATAAACCGGCAGAACCAGCTTACCCCTTCTCCGAAATCCTCCTCCGCCAGCTCCGGCACATAGAAAAGTCCCATGGCGATTTTCCACCGGATATACTCCGGCAAATCCCCGCCCAGCACCTGGAAAATCCGCAGGATATTCCGAAAGTCCGGCAAAATCCCGTATTTTCGTTGGGAAAGCACTGCCTCCTCCGGCAACTGATACCAATTCATCATTCGGCCCCCTTACATAAGGGGGCTGTCAGCGAAGCTGACTGGGGGATTCATTTTCCCCATTCTTCAGTTTCTCCGTCTGCGCCTTGGCAAACCGGTCAGCGCCCTCCTTGAGAATTTTCTCCAACGCTTCAAACAGCACGGAAAGCAAAGTTCTTCCGTCCTTGCCCACCGCCAGCAAATTCACCCCACCCAGGGCCTGGTGAAAATCGTTGTCTCCACCAAACACCCGGTTTAACATCTCTTTGATTTTCGCATCTGCCGCTTCCATTGTCTGAAGCACCGGCTTGCCAGCCTGATGCTCCTCCGCCAGCTCCTTCTCCAGCGCCTGAATATCCTTTTCCGCCGCCAGAAACCGGGCGAACAGATTGGGGTCGCCGGGGTGAAATCGCAGCACCCCGGCCCCTGCAATCCGGTATTCCTCAACGCCAATATCCAACAAATTTTCCATATGCTGAACCATCCTTAATCTTCGGTAAAGGTTTTTGTCACCGGATGAAATTTACCCCTGCTCTTATCTCCGGTAAAATGCAGCTTAAAGCCAATGCGGTAGCCGCTTGTGTCGCCGCCGTAGGAGGTAATCTCGATGAAGGCCTTTTCCTGAGTTGCCGGAAATGCGCCGTCGTGATCCATCCTCCACAGCTTGACCTCCACCACATCGGTTCTTACCGCCTCCAGGACCATATCCCCATCAATAATTTCCTGCAATCTTTCATACAGAGGGCTGCTATCGTCTGCATAAAAGGTCTCCACGGCAGCAGTTTTCTCATAACCGGTCAGAAACACCCGGTTCTCACCTAAGATATTTTTCTTTGTCTCCACCGTAGCGGACATTTCAGGAGTATATTCCTCCAAATCCGTGCCCAGCCGTTCATACTGGGGCTGAGGACCCAGTGAGGTGTTGATAAAGTGCGCCAAAAGCTTTCGTTCAATCCTTGCCATTTTCATCCTCCAAATTTTTCATATAGGTAACTTCCAAACGAATTTGATACACCCCATTGTTGCCGGGGAGCACCTTCGCCAGTTGGGCTTTTTCCCCC
Organism: Faecousia sp.; assembly: GCA_045653685.1. Classification (GTDB taxonomy): domain Bacteria; phylum Bacillota; class Clostridia; order Oscillospirales; family Oscillospiraceae; genus Faecousia. Next base: position 2,668 of record JAZOME010000003.1, on the reverse strand, counting down.
AGGAAGCGGCAATTTCCCCCGAAAACCGGGGCATTTGCCCCGATTGTCAGTGTATTTTGCAGCGCCTGCATAGAAAAAAGGCTCTCCTGGCTTCTGGGCAGAACCTTGTGCACCGCATAGCGCTCCGTCACCGGACACTTCCGGTTGCCTGCCACATCCTCTACCTTTTCCCCCAGGTTCTGCTCCAAAAGCACCACCAAAGCGCTATCGTCCAACTGCCGAACCCAGTCCTGCACCGCCTGATAATGCTTCATTGCCTGACCCCCCGATACCGGTAAAAATACCCTTCAATATTCTGCAAAATCCGCTTTTGCAGCTTTTTATCCGCCTCCGGGTCGTACTCCACATTCATATCCCCCAGCCGTTCCTGGGTGATAAGAAAATCCCTGCGGAAGAAGTTAGTCAGCTCCGCAATGGCGCAAACCGCCATTTTCCGGCTGTTGGGGCCGTAGGGAATCAGGGTGTACTTGCGCTCCAGTGCCTCCAGCTTTTCCTCGGCACGGAAGCAGGCCTTGGGCCAGTTCCAGTCCTGAATATCCTGACCCATATAGTCATTTTTATAGAAATCGTAGGAAACCATTTTATGCACCGATGGCAATGTCTTTCAGCACCGCCGCCTTCAAAGTATTCTTCAGGGCAACACCTGCCACCAGCTCCACCTCGCCGGTCTTCACCGCACCGGGAGCAGTCAGGTCGGGCATATAGGAGTTAATCACGCCACTGCCGGTGGGAGAAATGCCGTGGAAGCCGTCAAGACCCAGGCACACCGCATAAATGGCAGTCTTGCCGCCCTCGGTGGGGATCACATCCTGAGAATTTTCGCCGTCAAAGAACTTGCCCATATCCACCATAGGAATGCCGGCATAAGTCTCCACAGTCTTGCCGAAATCGTCGGTGGTGCGCTCGTAGTAGCCGGCACGACGGGCGATGGAACGCAGCTTGATCAGCATCTGGGTGTTCATCATCAGTAGATCCGCACTGCCGTCCAAAGTGGCGAGGAATGCGTCCATCTCGTCCAAAAATGCGTTGTAATTGCTGTCCAGCTCACTGGAGGTGGTCAGGCTGACCTGGGATGTCACCTCGTTGGCAGTACCGGCAAGCATCTTCTTCAGACCGTCAAAGCCACCTTCTTCTGTGTCGCCGTTGATGGCCATATTGTGGAAGCAGTTGGCAGTTGCCTTAATCTTCTGCTCCGCCTGGAATGCCATTTCGTCGGCAGCGCCGGCAGTGTTCTGCAGCACCCGGTCAATCTGGAACGCGCCGCCCATAATCACGGCAGAGGTGGTCTTTTTCTCACGCTTTGCCTCGCCGGGGGTGTACTCGTCGCCTACGCCTCGCACATCGGCAGTGGCAGGAGACAGCAGCTGAATGTAGCCGTAAGTCAGGGTAGAACCGCCAGTGCCGGGGGAAATCGCATTGTCGAAAGTCAGTCGATCCAGCAGCAGAGAGGAACGACGGAAGGTGTCAATAACGGTCTGGTCAACGTGGTCAGCCATGCCGACCTTTGCTTCAGCAAGAGTAATAGCCATAATAAAATTTTCCTTTCTTAGTTAGAATTCATTTTTGCCCGCAATGCTTCCGCAATGTTCTTGGGAGCAGCGGTGTTCGGATTGTTTGCCGGGGGTGTAGTGGTGGTTGCGCCGGTGGTATTGGAAGTGTTGACGTGTTCCGCCCATTCTTCCTTGACAGCCTTGATGTGGTCGCTTGCGCCCTTTACGGTGCCATCAGCTTCAAGTTCGACCTTGTTCCAGTCCGCATACTTGACAGCCTTTTCAATGCCACGCTCATTCAAGCCGCTATCCTTCAGAATTGCACGGTACGCCTTTTCCTTTGCCGCCTGCGTTTCCTTGGTCTGCACTTCGGCTTTGTACTTCTCGAAGTCCGAATGTTCCTTTTCGTACTTCTCCTTGTAACCGCCATCACCGGCGGTTTTCAGTTCGTTCAATTCCTTCTGAACACCGGGCAGCTTTTCAGCATCGCCCTTGTACTTTTCGATGTCCTTTTTCAGTCCATCAGTGGTTTCGGTGTGGGCTTCAATAATGGTGTCTACCTGTTCGTCGGTTAGACCCATGCCCTTCAAGAGTTTACGGGTAAGTGCCATGATCTATCGTTCCTTTCCTTTGTCCCCGGTTCTTCGGGGCGATAGTGATATAAAAACCACACACAGATTTGCTTTTCTGTGTGTGGATTTTACTGTGGTTATTTGGACAATTCGTCCTTGAAAATATTGCGGTATGTGCCGACATGGTTTGCAACAGCCGGTTTCAAATATGGGCGGGGCTTCATGGGCTTGCCGATGTGGTATTTTCCATCATCGCCCATGTAAACCCAATGTGATTTTGGTGTGCCGCCGCCTGTGGTTGCATAGTGTCCAGTGCCTAATTCAACATAACCGCCATGTTCGGCGTTAGTGCCAATGTATGCAGCTGGTTCACCGGGATCAACCTTGTGGGAAATGCTGTTCCGCAATGCGCCGGTATCAACCGGGCATTCGTCCTTTGCATATCCTTCACCTTGTAAGCCGCACCGTTCCAAAGCCCTCAAACAGCCTTCTTCAAAGGCTTGTAGCACTTCGTCAGAATAGTCATTGAACGTAACCGACATGCGGTTCACCTCCATATCATTTTCGTGACCTCACGAAAATGGTTTGCATCAGCCATTATTGTTG
>JAZOME010000002.1:0-58799 GCA_045653685.1 Faecousia sp. | reverse complement strand
TAATCCACCGTTCCGGCGGCATTATGCTCAATATCAATATTGTAGACCAAATCAATCATACCGCCCTGGTCTCCGATTTGGGCAAAAATCCGGGTGGCGCATACGGTAATCATCAAGGCGCCAAATCCCATATCGTACAGCGATTCGTGTTGACAGCCCTCTTGGAATACCATTTGGGAGTGGAGATTACCGGTACGGCTTAATATCACCTTTCCCGGCTCTACACGAAAGGTAGTGGTAACGCCGGCAAGGCCGGTCAGCTCGGTCTCCTCGTAACGGATATTCCAGCCGCCGTCTGCATATTCCATCGTACCTTCCGTGACCAGCTCAATCACATCCGGCTCCTGGTCAATATATGTCTGCTGTCCCCGAATGGACAGCATTACTTTTTGACTCATTGGGGCTCCTCCATTGCCAGCTGCAAAAGCTTATCAATCAGCTCAGTATATTCAATTCCACTGGCAGCAAACAGCTTGGGGTACATAGAAATGGATGTGAAGCCGGGCAAGGTGTTAATCTCATTAAACACAATTCGGTTATCGTCATAGGTCACGAAAAAGTCCACACGGCTTAATCCCTTGCAGTTGACTGCCTTATAAACCTTCACTGCAAGCTCCCGCACATTTTCAGCAACATCCTGGTCTAAACGGGCAGGCACATAGGCAACAGAGGTATCGTTAATATATTTGGCATCATAGTCATAGAACTCGGCACCGGAATCAATTTCTCCGCAAACAGAGGCTACCGGCGTGTCATTACCTAACACTGCAACCTCGATTTCCCTGCCGTTAATGAACTCTTCCACCAAAATTTTCTCATCAAAGGCACCGGCTGCGGTCAGCGCTTTTTTCAGACTTTCTCTGTCGGATGCCTTGGAAACGCCAACAGAAGAACCGGTTCCGGCAGGCTTGACAAACACAGGGTAGCTGAAACGGTTTTCCACTGTATCCAAAATGCTGTCCATACGCACAGAAAGGTCAGCATTTCGCACCAGCACCCAATTTGCCTGAGGGACTTTCACATTATCCATAACCAGCTTTGTCAGCGTTTTATCCATTGCCACTGCAGAAGCGGATAGATTGGGACCTACGCAAGGTATGCCTGCCAACTGCATAAGACCCTGAACAGAGCCGTCTTCACCGTTTTCTCCGTGGAGCACCGGGAATACCACATCGATGCTTTTGGTTTCCAATCCGGTTTCCTTAAACAGAAGCAAGCCTTGCCCACGGACGGGAGATATGACAGCAGGACAGTTGTTTTCACACTTTAGCCAGGCTTCCCCCGGAAGCTGAGAATAATCCGTGCCCCCGTAATACACCCATTCGCCATTCTGCGTAATTCCCACGGGAAAAATCTCATATTTATCCTTATCCATATGATTAAGCACAGACTCTGCAGAACGCAAAGACACATCGTGCTCCGGGCTGATACCGCCGAATAAAACACATACATTCCATTTTTTCATAGGTATCCCTCCAATCGTCATTTTTGGTTATTTGCCTAAAAGCGCCTCGCCGGCACGGTAGATATCGCCTGCGCCTACGGTCAGAACCACATCGCCCTCCTGAATAAGCTCAGAAAGAGTCTTGGTTACCTGAGGCAAGCTCTCGCAATAAATGGCACCGGGTATTTCTTTTGCCAAATCCTGGGAGGATATGCCAACCGTATTACGCTCTCTGGCGGCATAAATTTCCGCCAGCACCAACACATCCGCCTTTTTCAGCTCCCGGACGAAGTCGGAAAACAGCGCTTTTGTCCGGGTATAGGTGTGGGGCTGGAAGGCCAGCACCAGGCGCTTATGCTCCATTGTGCGAACTGCCTCTATGGTTGCACGCAGTTCGACCGGGTGGTGGGCATAGTCGTCATACACCGCCGCACCGCCGTAATTTCCCTTAAACTGCATACGGCGCTCTGCACCGGAAAAGGTTGCCAATCCTTTGGAAACTGCTTCTCCAGGCACGCCCAGCATCCAGGCAGTACCGGCAGCAGCCAAGGCGTTCAGCGCATTATGGCGGCCTAAAACCTGCAAACCCAAATGGCAATAGAATGTGCCATCGCAAACCACATCCAAGTGCCGCCAATCCGGACAGATATTGGTTGCGGTTACCCGGTTGCCCGGCTGCAAGCCAAAGCTCACATAATCCATTCCCTCCAAAGTCTTTACCACATGGGGGTCATCCCCGTTTGCCAAAACGCCATTGGTGGAAAGCTGGGCAAACTGACGGAAGGATTTCTGCACATCCGCCAAGTCCTTAAAATAGTCCAAATGGTCTGCCTCAATATTAAGTACAACAGCCAGTGTGGGGAAGAAATTCAGGAAAGAGTCGCAATACTCACAGCTTTCCATAATAATGGTATCTCCGTTACCCACCCGGTGGCCTGCCCGCAGCAAGGGCAGATATCCGCCAATCATCACCGTGGGGTCTGTCTGTGCTTCCATAAGAATATGGGTGACCATAGATGTGGTTGTGGTTTTACCGTGGGTTCCGGAAATGCAGATGGCATTCTTATATGCCTGCATAATCACACCCCAGGCCTGGGCCCGTTCAAACATCGGAATTCCCATTCTTCTGGCTCCGGCAATTTCCGGATTGTCGTTTTGGGCGGCTGCGGTGCGGATCACGCAATCAGCGCCCACAATATTTTCTTCACTGTGACCGATAGAAACACGAATACCGTGGGATATCAGCTCATCCGTGGAAACTGAGGAATTCATATCCGAACCGGTGACCGTCAGGCCCATTCCCTGCAGAACCAGCCCCAAAGGACGCATAGAAACGCCACCGATACCCACAAGGTGAACTTTCTTACCGGGGACTAAGTATTTTTTCAGTTCTTCACTTCGATTCATCATAGAAACTACTCCTCAGAAGTTTGTTGTCTTTAACTTATTTATTATATATGATTTCCCTTCAGTTTACAACCACAAATTTCATTCGTATGTTTTCGACTTCTTTCCAGAATATACATCTTTTTATACAGAGTAAATGAAAAATTATTTCATCGTTTTTTGCATTATAGCTGAAACTTATCAAACTTATCCTGTATAAAGCCAACTTTTTTGTTGATTTGTTCCAATTGACATTGTATAATATACAGTGTATAATGCATACATCCAGTAACAAAACTAATTTAATAAGGAGATTTCATTATGAAAAAGTTAATCGCATTGATTTTGGCGCTGGTTATGGCTTTGTCCTTGGTCGCTTGCGCTTCCTCCGGAAACAAGGACAACACCCCCGATACCACTGCTGATACCACCGCAGGTGAAAACGAGGGCACAACCGGTGCACAGACATTTACCACTGTGGAAGAAGGCAAGCTGATCATGGCTACCAACGCCGCTTTCCCTCCCTACGAGTACATTGAAAACAACCAAATCGTAGGTATCGACGCTGAGATCGCAAAGGCTATTGCTGACAAGCTGGGTCTGGAGCTGGTCATTCAGGATATGGAGTTTGACTCCATCATCGAGTCCGTCAAGGGCGGCAAGGCTGACATTGGTTTGGCTGGTCTGACCGTTACCGACGAGCGCAAGGAAGCTGTGAACTTCACTGAATCCTATGCTACCGGCGTTCAGGTCATCATCGTAAAAGAAGGCTCTGCCATTACCACTGCTGACGATTTGTTCGCAGAAGGCGCCTCCCACAAAATCGGCGTACAGCGTGCTACCACCGGTGACCTGTACACCACTTGGGACCTGGAAGACGAGGGCTTGGCTACCATCGACCGTTACAGCAAGGGCGCTGACGCTGTGCAGGCTCTGAAGACCGGCAAGGTGGACTGCGTTGTTATCGACAACGAGCCTGCCAAGGCTTTCGTAGATGCCGTTGAGGGTCTGAAGATTTTGGACACCGAGTATGTTCAGGAGCAGTACGCTGCCGCTATGAACAAGGACAACTCCGAGCTGTTCGACGCTGTCAACAATGCACTGAAGGCGCTGATCGAGGATGGCACCATCAAGGGCATCGTCGACAAGTACATTCCCGCTAACTAATTTTCACAAACACTTACAAGGGGCTCAGGTTTCCTGAGCCCCTTGCCAAACTGTATAAGGAGATAGATTAATGAAACCGGGTCCTTCTACACTATGGCCAACTGTGGCTCCCCAGTGGATACTAAATCTACCGGAAAATCTTGAAAGCATATGCTATGACTTTTATAAAAGTTTCTTTTATGACAACCGCTATGAAATGTACCTGAAGGGTTTGGGCAACACTTTGCTTTTAACCTTGCTGGCGCTGATTATGGGTATCGTAATTGGTGTTGTAATCGCACTGGTGCGTTCCACTTGGGATAAAAACAAGAATGAGCTGCGCGGTTTGGGCAAAATCGTCCTGGGCTTCTTCAACTGGGTGTGTAATGTTTATCTTACCGTTATTCGTGGCACACCTGTTTTGGTTCAGCTGCTGATTTGGTGGTTTGTCGTGTTTTCCTCCAGCCGGAATGGCATTTCCGTTGCCGCCTTTGCCTTCGGCATCAACTCCGGTGCCTATGTTGCGGAAATTATCCGTGGTGGCATTATGTCCATTGACCCCGGTCAGATGGAAGCCGGTCGCTCTCTGGGCTTCGGCTATGTGGCAACTATGCGCCACATCATCCTTCCCCAAGCATTGAAGGCTGTTCTTCCCGCTTTGGCAAACGAATTTATCGTACTTTTGAAGGAAACCTCCGTTGCCGCTTATGTATCTGTTGCAGAGCTCACTTACGCAGGCAATGTGATTGGTGGCAACTCTTACGATTACTTGTTCCCCCTTCTGATAACAGCCGTTGTCTACCTGGGAATGGTTATGTTCTTTACCACTCTTGTAAACAAGCTGGAAAGGAGGCTGAGAACCAGTGAACGATAATGTTATTATTTCCGCACAAAACCTGAAAAAGCATTTTGGCAAAGGCGATATCAAAGCTTTGGATGGTGTGAGCGCCAATATTAAAAAGGGCGAAGTCGTGGTGGTTGTTGGCCCCTCCGGTTCCGGAAAATCTACCTTCCTACGGTGTCTGAACCTGATGGAGTTTCCTACCGACGGCACCATCTTGTTTAATGGCAATAACATCACCGACAAGAACACAAACATCAATATCCACCGGCAAAAGATGGGTATGGTGTTCCAGCACTTTAACCTCTTCCCCCATATGACTATTTTGCAGAATATGAGCCTCGCTCCTATTCATCTGCTGAAAAAGTCTAAGGAAGAAGCCACGAAGAAGGCTATGGAGCTACTGGCTCGTGTTGGTCTTGAGGACCGTGCTCATTCCTATCCCAGCCAGCTTTCCGGCGGTCAGAAGCAACGGATCGCCATTGTTCGTGCGTTGGCAATGGAGCCGGAGGTAATGCTCTTTGACGAACCTACCTCTGCATTGGACCCCGAGATGGTCGGCGAGGTTCTGGAGGTTATGAAGGAACTGGCCGCCGAAGGTATGACCATGGTGGTAGTTACCCACGAAATGGGCTTTGCCAAGGAAGTAGGCAGCCGTGTGCTGTTTATGGACGGCGGCAAGCTGGTAGAAGAAGCTACCCCGGATGAATTTTTCTCCAATCCCAAAAATCCCCGCTTGCAGGAATTTTTATCGAAGGTTTTATAAACAAAAATTAAAAAAGCCCCAAACCATCTAGCTTCATTTTGATGGTTTGGGGCTTTTGGATTTTCTAACAAAAAGTAAAAGGGAGATACTTTCGTATCTCCCTTTTTTGGAGCGGGTGACGAGGCTCGAACTCGCTACCTCCACCTTGGCAAGGTGGCGCTCTACCGGATGAGCTACACCCGCGAACAAGGGCTATTATAGCAGATTTTCCAGATATGTCAATAGCTTTTCCGAAATTATTTTTTGCTATCAAAAATCAGAGTAATCCCAAACATAGCCACTCATTTCCTTGTCCGTCCGCATGCGGAAGCCCCCATTTTCATAGCATTCCAGCAAATCCACATGGTAATATTTTCCGTTATAATTCACTGCATTCCAGCAGTAGGGTTCTCCTTTTTTCGTGCCGTAAACTGTCTTACAGCTCAGCCCTGCACGACGGCACATCGCACCATATACATTGGCAAAGGCCCGGCTATCCCCCACACCATAATTCAAAAGGCTATACGACGGCGTTATAGAGGTCTGCACAGTATATTGGTTGCGTTCCATCAGGAACGAATACAGACGGGAATACTTATTCTTAGCATTGGACTGCTGCACATACAAATCCGCAGAGGTAAAAACTTTTTCCACCAACGCCTGCATTTTTCGCAAATCCGTACGGCTGTTTTGGTATGTAAAGGACAGCTCTACAACCCGCCGTTCTCCGCTATCGGGATACACCGCCACACGAACCTGCGGCTGCTCCATCACCAAATCCGAATGCTCGCCCACATAGTCCTCCACCAACTGAGGAATGTCTACAGGGGTGTAATTGGTGACCAGAAAAACCAAGGCAGCTTCACATTCTGTCAGCGCAGTTTCAATATGGTTTCTTGCCTCATCCATATCCTCCGCCGTTTTGATCCGCATAATTTCCCCAATACCGTGGCGGTATTCCATATGAAAGGCTATTACAGACTTTCCACGGTTGGTTCCAACCTCATAGGTAATACTGCTTAGTGCATAAGCGCCGATGGGTGTATTGTTCATTGCGTGGTCCATAGCGGTTTTCACATAAAAATCTGCTGTTTCTTTATCAAAGGAGGACACCGAAACCACCAAATCTGTGGCACCGCTTTCTATTTTTTCTACAAGGGCTTCCCGCATTTGTACATAGGTATCCACATCCACAATTTCACCGGTTTTGTTTTTGATGTCTTCCCGGTGCGGAGCCACATACAGGCGCTCATTTTTCGTCCAAAAGTCACAGCCTGTAAGAAAAAGCATAGAAAGTACTACCAAAAAAGTAATAGCCCGTTTCATATTGTCCTCCTTTCTGAATTATAGAGAGTCTTTAGAGTATCTGGAAAAGCCGTCTCCCAAAACCTGGTGTGCCTCCTGCAGAATAATAAAGGCATTGGGGTCAACCGATACCACCAGCGCTTTTAGCTCTGCAAGCTGGTGGCGCTTCACTGCGGTGAGAATAACCTTGGTGTCCTGACCGGAATAAAAGCCCTTTGCCTGCAAATAGGTTGCGCCCCGGTCCAGCCGCTGCGTAATCAGAGAAGCAATTTTTTCGTGGTGCGCGCTTACAATTAGGGCGACCTTGGAATAGTCAAAGCGGTAGACCACCGCATCCATAATCCGGCCGGTGACAATGATCGCCACACCGCTATATAGCATTCGGCTTACATCCCGGAATGCCAGTCCTGTCAGTGCCGCCACTGCCAAGTCAAAAACCGTGGTAATAACACCGATAGATATATTCGGATAGCGTCTTTTCCAAAGCCGGGTGAGAATGTCAGAGCCGCCGGTGGAGCCACCGGTGGAAAAGACAGCACCCAATCCGAAACCGCACAGCGCACCGCCATACAGCGCTCCCAAAAGCGGCTCAATCTGCGGCCGGGGCAGCACTGCCATTAAGTCGATAAATACGGCGCTGGTAAACATTCCCAATAAGGAGTACCAAAAAAATCGTTTACCGATCTTCATCCCTGCCAGCGCAAACAGTGGGATATTCACAAGGGCTGTTACCGTACCCACTGTGCCGATACGGGTAAAATGCACCAGCACCATAGAAAGGCCGGAAATTCCTCCGGCATTTAAGCCGTTGGGAAGCAAAAACAGGTTAAATCCCAAGCCAAACAGAAAGCACCCAAGCAGAATCTTCCCTATGTTCTTTGAAACATCAAACCTATTTGCCATAGCTTAGCCTCCGTCAGATATCAAAGCTCGCCTGTTTTTCCAGTGCGTCCTCTTCCTTCAGCAGAGCACCGGCAGCAGGAATAGACCGGCTGCGATATCGACTGACATTGGTAATTCCACTTTCCTCCAGCAGTAACACACGGTCAAGCTGAGCCTTCTTCTTAACGCTCATCACATTAACGCCCTGGGTGTTTTTGGTGGTCTTCGGAAGCAACAACGCAGAAGAAACCACCAAAACCCTGCCATCGGTAGAATACAACGCAATCTGCGCATCCGCATCCAGAGCAATAGCGCCCTTCAGAGGACTCTTATCCGAGTAGGCGGCTACAAGCCGTTTCCGGTTGGTCTTGGTTTCATAGGCGCTCAAGGGCACCTTTGCCACCTTTCCGTTTTCAAAGAAGAACAGGATAAATCCCTTATAATCGACCGGCAAAATCACATGCAGCACATTTTCCCCGGCATCCATACCCAGCTTTTGGGGCAGATAATCACCCAACTGAGAGGCTTTTCCGTCCTCGAATTCGCTGAGCTTTGACTTATAGCACTGGAACTTATCTGTGAATACCAAAATCTCTGCTTTATTGGTAGTTTCCGCAGAAAAGGCCAAACTATCCCCTTCCTTGAACTTTTGCTCGCCGGACATACGAAGGCTCTGGGGCGTAATCTTCTTGAGATATCCTGCCTTGGAGACAAAGAGGGTTACGGGGTAATCCGGCGTATCATCCTCTTCTTCCTCCGGCTCGATTTGGGCTGCTTCGTAGATGATTTCCGTTTTGCGGGGCTGGCCGTATTTCTTGGAAACCTCCTGCAGCTCGTGGATAATCAGGTTCTTCAGCTTCCGTGCACTGCCTAAAATATCCTTCAGCTCAGCAATTTCCTTTTCCAACTCGTCCACTGCCTTAAGCTGCTTGAGGATATACTCTTTATTGATATTGCGCAGCTTGATTTCCGCCACATAATTTGCCTGGATTTCGTCAATTCCAAAGCCAATCATCAGGTTGGGGACAACCTCATTTTCCATTTCCGTTTCCCGGATAATGGCGATGGCCTTATCAATATCCAAAAGAATTCGCTCCAAGCCCTTGAGCAGATGCAGTCTGTCTTCCTTTTTTCCAACCTGGAAGAACAAGCGGCGCTTCACGCAGTCTGTCCGCCAAGCGGTCCACTCCTCCAGGATCTCTCCCACACCCAGCACTCGGGGCATACCGGCAATCAGAATGTTGAAATTACAAGGGAAGCTATCCTGCAAGGGTGTCAGGCGGAACAGCTTTTGCATCAGCTTTTCCGGGTCTGCACCACGCTTTAGGTCAATAGTCAGCTTCAGACCGCCCAGGTCGGTCTCGTCACGCATATCATTGATTTCTTTTATTTTACCCGACTTTATCAGGTCCGCCACCTTGTCCATAATGGCTTCACTGGTGGTGGTGTAAGGAATTTCGTAGATTTCAATCAGGTTGCCATCTTTGACATAACGCCATTTTGCACGAAGCTTAAAGCTGCCACGGCCGGTGGTATAAATTTCACGGGTGGCATTATCGTCAAACAAAAGCTCTGCGCCGGTGGAGAAATCCGGGCCGGGCAAAGTCTCCAAAATATCGTGGTCGGGATTGTTCATCAGGGCAATGGCTGTGTCGCAAACCTCTTTTAAGTTAAAAGAGCAGATATTGCTGGCCATACCAACAGCGATACCCTGATTGGCAGAAACCAATACATTGGGGAAAGTGGTGGGAAGCAGGCTGGGCTCTTTCATAGAGGCATCATAGTTATCCACCATATCCACAGTATCAGAGTCAATATCCCGGAAAAGCTCTGCGCAAATGCTATCCAACTTGGCCTCGGTGTAACGGGCGGCGGCGTATGCCATATCCCGGGAGTAGACTTTACCAAAGTTACCCTTAGAGTCTACAAAAGGATGCAGCAGGGTTTCGTTGCCCTTTGCCAGGCGGACCATCGTTTCATAAATTGCGGCATCACCGTGGGGGTTTAAGCGCATAGTTTGACCCACAATGTTGGCAGACTTGGTACGGCCGCCGCTAAGCAGCCCCATTTTATACATCGTGTACAGCAGCTTCCGGTGGGAGGGCTTGAAGCCGTCAATTTCCGGAATGGCACGGGACACAATCACCGACATAGCATAGGGCATATAGTTGATTTCCAAGGTTTCGGAAATCGCCTGCTCGGTGGTAGAACCCACAAGGCCTACCACACCGTCGGTATTCACTTTACTTTTATTCTGTTCCGGTTCCTTCTTTTTTCTTGCCATAGTGAACCTCTCTTACGAAATATCAGCCAGTTCCAAATACTTGGAGCCGTTATCTGCAATAAAATTCTTACGCTCGGACAGGTTATCGCCCAAAAGCACGTCAAAATAATAGCTTGTCCGTTCTGCATCCTCCGGCATCACCTTAATCAGCCGACGGGTCTCCGGATTCATTGTGGTCATCCACATCATTTCCGGGTCGTTTTCACCAAGACCCTTGGAGCGCTGGATGGTGGGCTTTTTACCCTCCAGGTCTTCCTTCAAAATCCTCACCTTTTCTGCCTCGTTATAGGCAAACCAGGTTTTGTCCTTATAGGTGATTTCAAACAAGGGTGACTCGGCAATATACACATAGCCATCCCGGATTAATGTGGGGCAAAGGCGATAAAGCATTGTGAGTATCAAGGTGCGAATTTGGAAGCCGTCCACGTCCGCATCCGTACAGATTACAACCTTATTCCAGCGCAGATTGTCAATATCAAAAGAGGACAGTTCCTTGGATTTTTTGCCCTGGATTTCCACGCCGCAGCCCAAGACCTTCATCAAATCCGTAATAATAGGAGATGCGAAAATCTTATTGTAGTCCGCTTTCAAACAGTTGAGGATTTTACCACGGACAGGCATAATGCCCTGGAATTCTGCGTCACGGCTGAGCTTGACGCTACCCAACGCAGAATCACCCTCCACGATATACAGCTCTCGGATATTGGTATCCTTACTGCGGCAATCCACAAATTTCTGCACACGGTTGGCAATATCCACCTTCACAGAAAGACTCTTTTTTACATTGATTTTTGTCTTTTCCGCACTTTCCCGGGCCCGCTTGTTAATGAGAATTTGCTCTGCCGCCCGGTCTGCCTCCTGCTTGTTCTCCTGGAACCAAACATTGAGCTGTTCCTTGAAGAAATTGGTCATTGCCTCCTGGGTGAACTTGGAGTTTACGGACTTTTTGGTTTGGTTTTCAAAGCAGCCGATGGTGGAGAAACAGTTGGTCACCAACACCAGGCTGTCCTGAATATCCTGGAAAATAATCTTATTTTCGTTTTTTGTGTATTTATTATTATCCTTCAGGTACTTGTCAAAGGCCGCAGTGAAGCCGGAGCGCACTGCCCGATCCGGGCTGCCGCCATACTCCAGCCAAGAGGAATTGTGATAGTACTCAATATGGTTGACCTGCTTAGAGAAGCAGAAGGAGGTTGTAATTTTCAGCTTCATCTCCGGGCGGTTTTCTGCATCTCTTCCCCGGCGCTCTGTTTCCCAAAATGTGGGCATAGTAAAGGCATTATCCCCTACCAACTCCTCAATATACTGGCGAATGCCGTCCTGATAGCAAAATTCCTCCGTCTCAAACTTGCCGCCTACCTGGTTGCGGAATTTGAAGGTAACGCCTTTATTCACAACCGCCTGACGGCGCAGCACATCCCGATAGTATTCCGCAGGAATGTTAATATCGGTGAACACCTGCTTGTCCGGCCGCCAATGGAACACCGAGCCGGTTTTCTACCGGTCTGTGGGTTCTTTTTTCAGACCGCCCTTGTTTCTGTCCTTTCCAAAGTGCAAATCATACCGGAAGCCGTCACGGCGGACGGTGGCATCAAAAAATTCGGAAGCGTACTGAGTAGCGCAGGAGCCAAGTCCGTTTAAGCCCAGAGAGTACTCATAGTTCTCCCCGTTCTCTCCGTACTTGCCGCCGGCGTACATCTCGCAGAACACCAGCTCCCAGTTGTACCGCTTTTCTTTTTCGTTATAGTCCACAGGACAGCCTCGGCCAAAGTCCTCAACTTCCACGGACAGGTCTTCATAGCGAGTGACGATAATGGTATCGCCGTGGCCTTCTCTTGCCTCGTCAATCGCATTGGAAAGAATCTCAAATACTGCGTGCTTACAGCCCTCCAAATCGTCGGAGCCAAAGATAACCGCAGGGCGTTTCCGCACGCGCTCTTCGCCTTTCAATACGGAAATACTGGAGTTGCCGTATTGCTCGTTTTTCTTAACAGCCATAAAAAATACCTACCATACTTTTCATAATTTACCAAGTGTATTATACCCATTTTGTGTCGTAAAGTCAAGGCATCCACAATATATAGTAAAAACCGAATTATTAAGGTAAAAAACAGACGGCACTCGGACGAGTGCCGTCATATTATAGCGCAAATAGAAATCAAATATCAATTAGCAATTCCCAAAATTGGCGGAAAGCGGTGGGCAGTGCCGCTTGCTCCATAATTTCTTCCGCAGTCAGCCAGGAAAGCTCAGCATTTCTATCTGCTACGGAAATATAATAGCCACGCATTTCCCACCGGATATGGGTAAAAATATGGCTTCGCTCCACCTGACGAAAAATCTCCTTAGGGCGCAGGCCCTTTTGGGCAAGGACAGCCAATGCTTCCTCCGGCTCCAATTTTCCGGGCACATTGGGAAATTGCCACAAACCGGCGAGTAGTCCCTGACTGGGGCGTTTCTCTAAGGCGTAGCGATTGCCACAGTTTAGAATGAACACCGTCATTTCCTGAAGCTTTTTGCTCTTTTTGGGGCTTTTCACCGGAAGCCGGTCTGCCCTACCTGATTTTCTGCCTTTGCAAAAATCCCGGCAGGGGCAATTTTCGCAGTCTGGCTTTCGGTTCGGACCGCACACCGTTGCGCCCAGCTCCATTAACGCTTGGGTGAAATCCCCGGCCTCTTTGGGATAAATTTTAGTCAGGTGTTCTTGTACCTGCTTCTTATAAGCCGGGGTATCAATGGGGGTATCGTCGTCGGTGAGCCGGGAAATCACACGGAGCACATTGCCGTCCACCGCAGGGGTGGGCTGATTAAATGCTATGGAGCAAATTGCGCCGGCTGTGTAATCTCCAATACCAGACAGCGCCCGTACATCCTCATAACACTCAGGAAATACACCGTTGTGCGCAGAAACGATGGTCTGCGCCGCCTTTTTGAGATTCCGGACACGGCTATAATACCCAAGACCCTCCCACAGCTTATGGAGCAGCTCATCGTCTGCCGTTGCCAAGGATTCAATTGTGGGCAGGGCGCTTAAAAAGCGGGTGTAGTAGCCCTTCACCGCCTCCACACGGGTTTGCTGGAGCATAATCTCCGAAAGCCAGATGTGATAGGGATTTTTATCCCCACGCCAGGGCAAATCCCGGTGTCCCTCCCAGTACCAAGGAAGCAGGCTTCCGGGTAGCTTTTTGTATATCGTTTTATTTTCCACGGAAGCGCCCCCTTCACAAAAATCCTCTTAATTATACCACAGAAACCGTCTTTTTCAACAGATTTGAAAATTTGTTACTTTTTTTGAAAAAAGTGCTTGCATTTTGAAAAGTGTTGTGCTATCATATCTAAGCGCATTGAGAAGTGCGTTATGCGCTGGTAGCTCAGTTGGATAGAGTGACTGGCTACGAACCAGTAGGTCAGGGGTTCGAGTCCCTTCCAGCGTACCAAAGCCCTAAAGGCGAAAGCCTTTGGGGCTTTACTTATTCACTATTCACTCTTCACTTTTCACTAAAAACGCCTTTAGGTCTTTGATGTAATAAGTAATAGTGAATAGTGAAGAAGTTGTGGTATCCGCTTCGCGGATATTTATAATAAAATTTTTTACTTAGGTATGTGGTTTTTGAGGTACGGCGTACCTTATAAGCAAGGAATCTAATGCTTATTGACTGCATAAACCGTTGGTTTTCAAGGCTTTTTCCCCAAATCCTATAAGAACAATCGTACCCAAAAAGCAGATACCCATTTGGGTATCTGCTTTTTTGCGCTCGTAAGGGACGAGAACCGAAGGTTCGATAAATGACACCCCAAGAGCCGGAGCGAATGCGACTGCCGGCGTTTTTTGTTTCCAAGCGATAAAATGTGCGTTTTCCCTCTTGTAATTTTTTGCTGATAGGGTTATAATAGGGCAAGAATTGAGATAGGAGGTCATATTATGGCTGTTAAAATTGAAAAAGATACCATTATTGGTGACGTTTTGGATGTAGCACCTCAGGCTGCTCCCCTGTTCTTTGCTATCGGTATGCACTGCCTGGGCTGTCCTTCTTCCCGTGGTGAGACTGTGGAAGAAGCCTGCGCCGTGCACGGCATTGACTGCGAGCCTTTTCTGGCACAGCTGAACCACTTCCTGGAGGCTTACGAGGCTGACCAGGCAAACAAGGCTGAGTAAACGTCTTTTACAGGGGTGGGTGTTCCACCCCTGTATTTTTATGAGGATTGTATTATGAAGATTCCCCTTTCTCCCCGGCTGAAGGTCTGCAAGGACTTTGTTGCCCCCGGCGAACGGGTGGCAGATGTGGGCTGTGACCACGGCTATTTGGGTATTTCCCTGTTAAAAGAAAATATCGCTTCCTTTGTCATTGCCTCGGATGTCCGGGAAAAGCCGTTACAAAGCGCCATCCAAAACGCAGAGCGTTTCGGTACGAAGGAGAAAATGGCATTCTATCTTTCCGACGGCGTGCAGGCAATTCCCCGGGACTTTGACACCCTTGTGTGCGCCGGGATGGGTGGAGATACTATGGTCTCCATTTTGGAAAATGCGCCTTGGCTCAAAGATGCCAAATACCGGATGATTTTGCAATGTCAAAGTCGGGTGCACACCCTTAGAAAATACTTATCAAGTAACGGCTGGCGCATTAACAAAGAAACACTTATCCGAGACGGCCGTTTTCTTTACACGGTGATGGACGTCACCTTTGACCCCGGGCATTTTCTGTCGCCGGGTCAGTGCTACTTCCCCCCTGCCCTTTCTGATAATCCGGGCTTGGAGCTGGAAGAATACTACCGGTTTGTGGTGCAGGGGCTTAAAAATACCGGAAAGCATCAGGATAATTCTGCAGAATTAGACGAGCTTTACAGAATTGGAAAGGAATTGGGTTTTTCCTATGAGCAAGGTTAAAGAGATTTTGGCTTTTTTGGAAACCGTGGCGCCCAGCTATATGAAGATGGGCTGGGACAATATTGGACTCCTATGCGGAGACGAAAACCGGGAAGTGAAAAAGGTTTTGGTGGCCTTAGACCCCTTTGAAAGCGTCTGCCAGGAAGCAAAGGAGATTGGGGCAGATTTGCTTCTAACCCACCATCCGTTGATTTTCCAACCCACCAATGCCGTGAATGCCCAAACAGAGTTGGGCAGAAGTATTTTGTTTTTGGCAAAAAATGATATTTGCGCCGTAAATGCCCACACAAATTTGGACTGTGCCCCCGGTGGGGTCAACGATGTGTTGGCGGAGATTCTGGGTTTGGAGGATATCTCCGTAATTGCCCCCTCCGGAGTGGACGAAAACGGAACCCCCTGGGGTCTTTTGCGGCAGGGTACTGTGAAGGAGCAAAGCCTAGATTGCTTTTTAGCAACAGCAAAGGAAAAGCTGGGCTGTTTGGGTTTGCGGTATGCCGATTGCGGAAAGGCTGTGCGTAAGGTGGCTGTAGGCGGCGGTTCCTGCGGCAGTGAATTGGAGCTTGCCGCAAACGCCGGCTGTGATACCTTTGTGACGGCAGATGTGAAATACAATCAGTTTTTCTCCGCCAGGGCTATGGGTCTTAACATTATCGACGCCGGACATTTCCATACTGAAAATCCGGTTTGCAAGGTATTAGCCGAAAAACTGCAGGCCGCTTTTCCGGAAATAACGGTGATTTTATCCCAAAAACATACAGATTGTGTAAAATTCTTCTAAATGCATATTGATTTTACCGCCTAATCTGTGCTAAAATATATTGCAGTTTTGATTTCAACAAGAAGGGAAGATTTTTATGTCCGGACATTCTAAATGGCATAATATTCAAAAAACCAAGGGCGCTCAGGACGCAAAGCGTGCTGCTGCCTTTACCAAAATCGCAAAGGAACTGATTGTGGCAGTAAAGGAAGGCGGCGGCATTACTGACCCTGCCAACAACTCCCGTTTGGCCACCGTTATCACCAAGGCCAAGGCCGCAAATATGCCCAACGACAACATTAAGCGTTGTCTTGAGAAGGCTTCCGGCAGTGCCGGTGGCAGCAACTACGAGACCATCACCTACGAAGGCTACGGCCCCGGCGGTGTTGCTGTGATTGTGGAAACTATGACCGACAACCGCAACCGTACTGCAGGCTCTATGCGTCACCACTTTGACAAGTTCGGCGGCAATCTGGGCGCTTCCGGCTGTGTGAGCTGGAGCTTTGACAAGAAAGGTGTTTTGTTGATTGACAACGAAGACGGTGACTACGACGAAGACACCGTGATGATGGATGCAATGGATTGCGGTGCTGATGATATCGAAACCGAAGAGAATTGCTTCACCATTTACACTGACCCGGACAGCTTCAATGAGGTTGCCGATGCAATGAGTGCCAAGAACTACACCTTTGCCTCTGCCCAGATTGAGATGGTCCCCCAGAACTATCAGAAGCTGGAAAATGAGGATCAGGTAAAGCTGATGGAAAAGCTCATCGAAATTATGGAAGACGATGACGATGTGCAGAACGTCTGGCACAACTGGGAAGAATAATTCAGCCTAACAAAAAAGAGACAGCCTTTTGGCTGTCTCTTTTAGTTTGTGAGGCGGGACTTAAAGGTTTCCCACGAAACCCGTGATAAAGTCCATATCGTCAATAGAAAGCGTTACCGCTTCCCTATCTGCCGACCACCCGCCGATGGGATTTGGGGGATAAAATTGCAACATCCACAAGCCGTGGCAATCCGCCCTCATTTCCTCAACACACAACTCCGTCCCCTGTGCTAAATCGTAAGATAATATTAATTTAAATTCTGTATTTTTTCAAATATCTCTTTAAAATAGGGTTCATTGGGTTTAATGGGTTGGCAAATTACATTAAACGCATCTAATGCCGAAAAAATTGCTGGTTTTTTCTCTCTGTCTTCATAAATTGGATTATATAAGTAGGTAATTGTATTATTTATCATTACCCCATTGTTCTTAAAGCGAGCGCGTTTGTTGATTAACCACCAAATATCGATTTCCGAGAAATTCATTCCGAAACCAACAATGAACACATTGGTACGAAAGAACAATTCTGCCCATGATAAACTATCAAAATTATTGTTGTTGCACTTATCTTTCATATGGGTTTTACATCTTATAGATTTGCTGTTCTGCGATGAACTATACTTGCCCTTTACATAATCGGTCAACTTAGCTAAGGAACCGCAATATTGGTCAAAGCCAAGCGTGATTGAAGCAATTCTATCAATATCCCCATGGATTTTCCAAAGTTTTACACTGTGTAAGGATTTTCCATTGGTATATAGTTTGTATGTGCGAATATTATAAACTTTTTCTGGCGTTACACCGATTACCTTTTGTTCTTCGTACCCACATTTATTCAGTATAAACTCAATACCAGTATCATAATTTGTTGTGATAATATTATTGATATTACTCTTGCAAAGGTACATACCAAAATCATCTAAATCACACACACCATTATTGAGGTTCTTTTCAGAAAACGGCACATTGATTTTTTCAATTAGTCGTTTCTTAACAACAGCTTCCTCAGCGTGCGCATTACCTTTGAGTAGTCGGTATGCTTCGTAACGAATAGTGTAATTATCGATGGAGAGATCTGTTCCCTTAAACAAACCATCCCACGAAGGAATTTCTTTGAAAACAGTTTGAGAAAAACCATTTCCTAAAAGCAACGTATTTTCCTGATTATCTTTCTTCATATTATCTTTCCTTTGATAGTTGTCATAAAAAGGTATGTTGACCCCAATTCAAGCCTTTTTTATATTGTAGCATATTTTTAACATTAGTAAAGTATTGTGTTAATTTAGGTTGTCGCCAATTCGCCGACCGCGTCGACGAAAATGGGTAGAAATAGTTGCAAATGGATGTGTATGGCTAAAAGAGGACGAAAAATACCCCTTGGGTTCCAAACTCGTGGATTCCCAAGGGGTTTAGCTGCTTTGGGCAGGATGTACTGACAAAAAAAGAGACAGCCTTAAGCTGTCTCTTTTGGTGCGCGAGGCGGGACTTGAATTTGCAACATTTCTTCTATAGGTGAAAAATACAAGCATTTTATGCTATTATTCTATATTTTTCTTTAATAGCTCTATGATTAGAAACTGTTTGAAAAAGGCTAAAGGGAAAAAATAAGGGAAAACTTTCCCTCCCAGACTATTATAGCCTGGGAGGGCGATCTTATTCTTCTTTGGCGGTATCGGTAATGTGGGCCTTAAAGCGGGACCACAGGGCAGTAAACTTATCCCAGCCAAACATAGCAGCATAAGCCACGGCGATGCCAAGCACCACGGCGCCCACGGCATAGTACCACATAACAGTGATGTCCATAATTTCCGTTACAATAAACAGTGCCAGGACAGTGACCGCAATGGATACAAGGAACACCACAAGGTCTGTGGGCACCTTAGGGATCAGTCGTTTGACAACCTCCACGATCATGGTGACTGTAGCGACCAAGCCCATAATCACGCCAAGGATGATAGAGCCGTAGTGTATGATTGCGTTAAAAATGTTTACCAATTCCATAAGTAATTCCTCCTAAATTTTTTGTTTGATGTCCCGGATGTCGTGTTGGACTTCGGCCATCTGACCTTCCAGCACATATGTACGCTCGATAATTTTGTTATGCTTGTTGACCTTGTCCTCCAGTTGGGCAAGCCGGTACTGGGTCAGCTTCTGAGCTGCAAGCACGCCGAACAGCGAGCCTAACAGCGTTCCGGCGAAGCCAAGAAGTGCTACGATAATTGCATCTGTCACAGTTTCCTACACCCCCAGCAGTTTTGCCCAGGTTGCCTCGTCACATTCACCGGTCTGAGGTAAACCCTTTTTCTTCTGATATGCCTTGACTGCAGCTTCTGTTTTGGAACCAAAGGAGCCGTACTTCTTGGCGTCCATCTTTCCCTTGCATCCATTGGCCTCCAGCAGTATTTGCATTGCCTTCACATCGTTGCCACTGGTGCCGTTTTTCAATACTCTAAGTTCCACTTTACATACCTCCTCTTTTGTATTAAGTTTTTCAGCCGTTTCTTCCTGGGCTGTTTTCTTCTTTAGCCCTGCCGTCTTGGCAATAGCCTCCATTGTTGCATAACCCATTTTCTTTGAGTACTCAGGGTCAATAATGACAGGGGCATCGGTGGAGCTGTCCATAAATCCGTACTCTGTCAAAACAGCCGGCATTTTAGTGTGTTTAAGGACATGATAGTTTTTCTCCTTTTTGGGAGTTGCTCTGTTACCTTTCAGTCCATCATTTTCAATGCAACACTCGTAGATAGCATTCATATACTCTTCGGAGTTGTCTTTGGGATTAACTCTAATGAAGATAGTGATACCTCCACCTTTACCTCCGTAAATACCTGCATTGTGATGAACGGAATGGTAGAAGTCTGCTTCTGCTTCATTGGCAATATCACATCTCTTCTGAAGACTATGAAGAGTCTTACCTGTGCGGTCATCTACACGGATGACCTTTACATCTTGATACAGCTTAGATGCTTCCTCGATAGCTAAAGCTACACGATTATTCAGCTCCCATTCTCTTGTCTGGTTCTTATCAAATTTCTTGGATACTCTTCTACCTGCGGTCTTTTGATAATGACCCGCATCAATTGCTAATATGAACATAGATTATTCCTCCTTTTCGGTAGCACCACCCCGGAGGATGGTGCTTTTTGTTTACTTTGTTTTGCGCCCTCTTACTCTAATTTCTGTTCCTGCTACCGGACTCCCACTTGCGACAGTGAAATAGAATCCATTAAGCGGAGCAGGATTATCAAAGAAAACACCACAATTCATTCGTACGCCAGAGGTAGCTTGCAACGCTGCCCACTGGTCGTCCTCGTTCCAACCGTAACCATCAATTTTATAAAAGCTATCTCGTAGTTTGTAGCAAAGCGTTCTGGTGCGTCTTACCTTGTTAGTATGTTGATATGTAAATTCGGACACCCTCATAGCATCGGTTTGGTTATAATGAAAATAAAGATAACAGATACCCGTATTGGAGCCGGCGGGAATGGTAAAATCTACCTGCATTTCACTTAGGGAAATAGGATTGCCCTGACTGTCGGTAGTTCTTTCATAGTTGTTATTAATAATATCTTCCTCGGTAATAACATAGGTTTCATCAAAGTCAAAAGTGGTATTTCCGCCATCACCACCGCCAGCGCCAGCGATTTTTCCCAATTCATACACGGCATCATAATCTGCTTTTGCTCTTGCAAGTTGTTCCTCTATCGTCATACATTTGCACCTCCATTTACAAGATGTTGCACAGATGGGTCTAATGTCCTAACAACCTTGCTTGCTATTTTCAAATGTCCATCTGTATTTGGGTGTAATTTATCATCCGTGAATGTGGCAAGATTTTGCCAAGTTATACCGCACTTATCAAGCTCAATAACATTGACAGAAAAGGCATCGGCAAGTTCCTTAATAGCAGTGTTATATTCCAAAATCGTATTGCCGTTTTTGTTCAATTTCGGAAAAACGCTATCTGTGCCTATTGCCGAAAAGTCCGTTGTCGGCAAAGTGCAAACCCATACCTCTGCGGTGGGATATGCTGTTAATATTTTGTTTAGCATCACTGCGTATGCACTGCGAAAATCCATACTGCCGGTTTCTGTGGGTATTTCCGCTTTGCCGTCATACGCCCCTAAAGAAGTTCCTGCATACACAAAATCGTTAATGCCCATCCATACAACAATGACATCAGGATCACCCAAATTTTCGCACCTTAAAAGCCCGGTTGGTCTGCTGTTTCTTTCGTAGCTAACACAAGAGCCACTGCAAGAATTATTTGTGTCCAAAACCATTCCCAATGCTTCTACTGCCATTTTCCACCAAGTTTGCTCCACATTATCAATTGACTGATTAGGATACCAAGCGGCGTTGCCTTGCGATATAGATCCGGAAAATGTGCTTATGGAATCGCCTAAAATGCTAAGCTTCTTTCCTTGATATATACTACTTTCTTGAAGTTCAGTTTCAGTCGAAGCAAAAACAGAAATATTGAGTGATGCCACTTGATTAAAAAATGTATTTCCACCATTTGCTTTAAAGAAAAAACCTGGTTCTTTTTCGGTGTTGCCATACTTAAATTTAACAGTATCTGTGCTATAACCTATAAATAAATCTTCGTCACTATTCACTTTAATCGGTGTTGGTAGTTCTACGGTTTGTTCCCCTGTATTTTCTATATTCAAAGAAATCCTTTCAACAATCAGGTCTTCGTTGAAAGTTCCCGAGGTATAATCTATCGTTTTTATTCTTCCAATAGAAAGCACTCCGACCTGGGATACATCCAATTTGATAGAGACAATATTTTTATTCTTATATTTTGTGTGTCCGTGCGTTGCTTCGTCTAATATAAAGGGCGCCCAATAAGATTCACTGATTTTGCTATTGCCGTTCTCAGAATAACCGTCAACGACCGTTTCTCTCACATCTGCAAAGGCTTGCGCATAATCGTGAAGTTCATCCAGTGCCGTGGATATATTTCCAATTTCTTCAGCATTGGCAGCACCAATATTCTCCCTTGCCTGTGCTTTCTGCTCCTCGGTCAGTTCTTGGGGGTTGTAAATAACGGCATCTTCGGCATATAATTTCACATATTGCGTGCCGCCAAATACGGCTTTTGCCGATGTGTCGCTTTGGGCAAATATTACCGGGACATTCATTCTAACACCTCCTTTTCGAGGCATTCATAGGGAGTTTTTGTGATGATATCACTTGTCAAAGCTTCGCCGGTTATGGTCAGCACACGGAGTTGGATATCTACGGGTTTCCGATTGTGGAATTTCAGGGTCTCCTCTTGGGTTAACTTGACGACCACGGCATTGTTAGTCAACTCTGTAACTTCTTTTGTCAGCACCACGCAGTGGTACTGTGAATAGATCACCCTGGCCTTAGCTGTTTGGCTGGCGATATCTGCCGGCAGGGTGAATGTGTGCGTTGGGGTTGTTCCTATTCTCATATAAATTCCTCCTTATTTCCAGCTCCCGATAGCATGATAGGCAATCAGGAACTGCGCATCTGTTGTAGATATTCCGCGCGCAATCTCAAAAGCGCCGGTCTGGGTTGCGCTACCGTATGTGCTGCCTGGCGCCATAACCATACCGTGAACACCAAATGGTATCAGAGAGACAGTCAGGTGCGGTATCTCTGTGAATGCATATGGGTATGTCAAGTTCGTTCTAGATATTGCTCCGGAGATATAAAAACTACCCCAGGCTGTTGATACGTCTGTTGTGACCTGCAAACGGCACCAGCACTCCATCACGCCGCTATTCCATTTCCGGTATAGCCAACCATCTTTTGTGCCCTGTTCCACAATGTAGTCCAGCTCCACGCCGCCCAAGTTCATACTTGGGGCGTTAACCGGTACATTGAAGTTAAAGTCCTCCCCACTCCAGTCGAACACAGGCATAGACTTGATGGCAACCTCGTCCGTGGTAGCTGTTGTTAAGGTGTCCACCACCTTGCACTGGAAGATGTAGGTCGTCCGGTAGTCCAGACCAACAAGGTCTACCGTGGCAGTATAAGTATTATCCCCTAAGGTAACGGCCATCTCCTTCCAATCGTCGTCGCTATAGCTGCCGCCGCTTACCTTGTAGCGATAAAAGACATGGATATCGTTGGAAACTTCTCCGGTTATTATGCCGTTATAGCATACACCGGAGGCCGTCAGGGTGAAGTTGCCTTCAGTGTCCGGCTTACTGTTGCCGATACTACAGGTAGGCTTCACATATTCGACGAAATTCATTGTCACCGGCAACGTAGTTGTGTTGCCTCTGCTGTCCGTTACGGTGAACACGAAGTTTCCACTCTGTACGCCGGTAAAGGTGCCGGTCGCACCCTCCAGCGTTACGCCTCCACAGGTGACGCTTTGGGACACTATAGTAGCGCCTTTTTGAGCACTCGCACCGGTCTGGAAGTAGGCGTTACTAAAATAGCGAACCAGCGCACCACCACCGGTCAAGGCCTCGGTGGCCGCATTAGTGTCCGTTATGGTTGGTGTGATGACCGGATCTGCGTTGACGATGGTCAGCGTCCTTGTTTTCTGCGACCAAAATGTCTCGCCGCCTATAACCGTGCGCACATGAAACGATACCGTTCTCGAGTTGCTTTCTGTTGTTGCATTTCTCAACAAATTTTTTTCGTCATCGGTTAGTGGGAAGGTGTAGGACGTCTCGGTCGTGAGGATAGGACGGTACTTGATGTGGTCCACTTTTCCATCGAGAGATATGCAGGCCTCCAGGGCTGTAACAGCATTGCCTGCAGGGTTCGAATAGGTAATCGTTGGGTCCTGATCGTCGTTGAAGTTAGGGGCCGTTTCGAGCGTTGCCTGCCTAGGTATAACGGTCAAATTCATAGTGTCGCTTGCGCTGGCATTACCAGGAGCAAACGACCAGCCGGTGCTATCCGTAATACTGAAGCTGTAACTGAGTGTTTTAGAGCCGTCAGTGTCGTGTTCGACGGTCTCCACTGCGCTTTTAATGGTTACAGTGGACTTGCCGTCATATGTCTTGATAGCACCGGAGTAGGTATTGCCGTTAATGGTTACGGAGTACTTAACCTTACCAGAGTTGCTTATCCAGTCAAAATCTTTCACCACTGGGGAAATAACAAAAGACCACGCCAAGGACGAAGTATTGTTCGCCACATTCGTGCTGTTTTCGGTTACGGTTAAAGTAAATTTATGATGTCTTTTGGCGCCGTTCGCGCTCAGGGTCTTAGTCTGTAAAGCCATTCACTCACTCTCCTATCCAGAAGCAGCCGGTGCGGTTTCCGCCTGGCATATCCTCGAAGCGGCTGTTTTTACCTATTTTTAGGTATGTCCTGGCCTTCAGGTCTGTGGCTTCCACACCCTGGTTGTTAGCCTTCAGAACCTCGACGCCTTGCTTATAGACCGTCATACCGTCCTCGGTTATTTGGGTTTTCATTTCACTGTTGGATTTCTCCACCGTCAGACCTTCATCGTTGAAGGTGAAGCCTGTAGATGTGGCCACCTTGTCGACACCCTTGCCCATTTCCTTCTGGATGGCAAGCGCCACCTGGTCGGATGTCATTTTCGCCGATACTTTACTCTCCATTTCTGTGAGCTGGTTGCCTAGGTTGTCCGTGGCTGTCTTGGTAGCGCTGACCTCGGCATTAATTTCCTGAGCAGTTTGCGTTATCAGGGACTGCATCCGGTACTCCGAAGCGCTCACGGCGTCGGCAGTGTTCAGCTTGTAGTCTGCTTTGATGGACTGCTGCACCCGGTGCAGCTCGCTCTGACTATGCTTATCTCCGGCAACATCTGCATCCGTCAGACTATGGACTTCCTTTCCCAGAGTAATCGTACTGGCGTCAGAAACAAGCCAGTCATCTGTAAGCTCCGTCAGTTGGAAGTCTTCGTCCACTGCGTGTGGCTTAGACCGCACACGGATGATGTCGCCATCCTGGAAGCTGTCTATGCTTTTATTCAGGCGAGACAAATCCAGAGCTGTCAGACGCAGCGATGTGACGACCTGCCGATGCTCGCGCAGGTACTGCTCCGCCTTGCGTAACAGATTCTCCGGTTCGGTAACATCGTCCCAGATGACCGGCTTCAGAATGGTGCCACGAAGGGCCACGGCCGCTTCGTCCACGATGTAGTCCAGACCGTCGTTCACGCTGGTAATATCTACCCGTGCACCGGTCTCCTCATTTTTTGCACCGTAGGGAATGACGCCGGTCAGCAGGTCAGGATTAGCACCGTTACGGGCAAAGTCCAGCAGATTTTCGCCAAACTCAATGGACTGGCTACTACGGTTGTTCAGTTCTGCATACCAGTTAACTACGCGGGCACCATCCTCATCGGTGCTAAAATGGATATAGCCACCACATCGAGCCAACAGCTTGTTGATGGTATCCAGCACCAGCTCGGCGGTTTCACTCTCCAGGCGAACATAGTCGTTGGCGTCTGTTACGGTAACAGCTCCAACCTTGAACTGCTTAAAGGGTTCTACTTGGCTGTTGTAGTCCTGGATCAGAGCTACGAAGATAGACTCCGGTGTGTCCTGATATAAGTACGGCCGGGAAACTGCATCCTGGAACAGACACAGTTCACCCTCGCAGGTCCAGGTTCTCCGGTTCATCCAGTCATCCGTATAGCCCAATGCCCGACCTCGGAAGCGGAGTTCTCCGTCCCGATACATCTCCACAATGGTCCGGTGGCCGATGAGTGCACTGTAGCCCGGGTGACCGGGTGGCATAACTATCTCAGCCGTACCGCCTTTGTTCAACCCTTTGGTAGTTCTAAGGCCAAGCAGGGTATAGTCCTTGCCCGATTCTCTGAGCCTACTGTCGTAGATTGGCTTGCCGTCTGCATAAATTTTAATCATACAGCCAGCACCGCCTCTCTGTAGGTTATGGTGATATCACCGGAGCCACTGTAGGTAATATCGTGCACGCCGGGCTGGCCAAAACATTGGCCAGGCGTCAGGTACAACTCCGGCAGGATGTGTTCTCCTGCGGTTAGTGCCCAGGAACTGGTGCCGTATTCAATGAGCACATCACCTGTTGTCACCACTGTGGGTACCACAGCCAGCCGCCCATAGTTGAAGAGCTGGGCGGACTGTTTCGCTTCGATAGCAGTCAGGCTAGTAACAGTCTCATTTGCTGCATACAGCCACGGCTCGCAGACAGCACTTAACCGGACGGCGCAATGGGCCAAATCGTTGTATTCCTGATAAATCTGAAGACGGCCTACCAGGTAGCGATCCGGATCGTCGGGCGGTATAATTTTCACCGTTTTTCCGTCCAAATAGTTGACCATCAAATCAATGCGGAACTTCCTGGCCAATCGGTCGCCTTCTGAGCTCTCCAGTACTGCGTCCAGTGTTGCGCTATCGTAATAGGGCTGCCCGTCAGTCAGGCAAGTAGACATATCCAACGGTGCAACACGACCGGGGACAGAGACAAAGGTCTGCACTTGGGCACCCTTGGTCAGCTTGTACTGAGACAGCGTCCAGAGGCCGTCTGCAGCCGTGTCATAGTCATCTATAACCAGCCTTCTTTTTTCCATTACAATGCCCCCCTTGTAACCAGCACACGGCGCTGGCCCAGAGTATTGTCCATCTTGCCGGCAGTAGCACCCACCAGGGTGTCACCGTCCAGGACCAATACCTGTCCACGCTCAATGGCTGCCAGTATTTTGTTTAACTGTGCGGCGCTATTGGCGGCAGCTTGCGCCGCCGATGCCTGGCTTTTGGTCTCCATGGCGGTCAAGCTCTGCTGGACCGCAGCGCTGTTGTCGTTGCCGTTGTAGACTTCCAGCATCGCCTGCACCTGGTGTTTGGCGGTTTTCAGAATGTCAGGGTCTTTATATGCCTCCATAATTTCTGCAACCTGCTTTGTGGCAGCCTTTTTGGCATCTTTGGTCTTTCGCTGAATGCCAATCACAGGGCCTTCGCCCACATCTTCACCAAAAGCAATCGTCTTCCGGGACGGTGAATGGGAGTCTGCCTCTTTTCTCATAGCACTAATTACACCCTTAACCAAATCTCTGGCCTTCTGTAGCAAGCTACTTCTTTTGTTTTCCATGCCATCACCAAAGCCCTCACCCACATCATCACCGACCATGTGGGCATCTGCGTAGGCGTTTTCATAAGCCTCCATAGCTTCTTGGTAGGATTTCTCAGCCTCTTTGACCATTTCCTCGGAAAATCCTTCCGTACCCCTGTCAAATTCCTCTTTTATCTTCTCTGCTCTGTAGCCAGCATCAGCCGCTTCCTTTTCAAGAGCAGCCAGCGCTCTGTCGGTCTCTGCTTCCACCGTATCTGCGTGCTCGGTATATGCAGAATTCTTGTCTGTCAAAATATCCCGAACGGCTTCATAGTTACCCATAGCAGCCTGCTCCTGGGCCAGCTCATAGGAAGTGATACGGTCAGCATAAAGGCTGTAATTGTCAGCAGCTGTGTCGAGTTCCTCCTGTCGAGTAGTAAGGTATCCCTGCTCTTCTTTCCAAATCTCTTCGAGCTTAAGCATTCGTTGACTATCTTCAGCCCGTTCTGCTTCGCGAAACTCATAGTACCCACGGCGTAACCCCATGTTGTATTTAATCCTGAAGTCCTCGTATTCCTGCTCCTTTTGCTTCGTTAGTGTGAGTTGCTCATCGTATTGCTTTTGCGCAAGCCCCACAGCTTCCCAAGCCTTGCCCTGCTCCATAATAGCTTGCGTATAATCGGCATCGACCGCCTCAAACAACAGGTTGGCCCGTTTCTGCGCTATGACATCCTTTATGCTTGTCTTCAGGTCTTCGTACTTCTGGATGGTTCCATCCACCAGCTTCCACTCCTCGCCGGTGGCTTCCTTGAGCTCATTCAGGATAAACTTGACACGTGCCTCGTCTTCTTTTTTTACCTTGCCGGTAGAATCCGCCAAAGTGTCCAATTCGGACACCAAGCTAGACAAATAACCCATTTGGGAGTTAATGCCGTCCAGCGTTTCCTGTGTAGCCTTCTGCTGGTCCCGGAATGCATCTGCTGCGTCTTTGGATGCAGATATCAATTTCAGCTCCTCATCAGTCAAAAACTGCGTGGGCGGAATTGCACTGTCCATTGTCCCAATCAAGGTACCCAGCGCCGCACCTGCAGCCGCAATACCCACAGCAAGCAAGCCCCATGGCGACGCTGCTTGGGCAATGTTAAGCAACTTTTGTGCCGCCTCAGTCGCAAGGACAGCGCCCTTCAGCCCCTTCTGGGCGATCTCGGCCGAAATGGTTGCTACCTTATATGCTGCCAGGGCAGCAGTCACACCGGCGATATTCGCCTTGATTGTCGGGCCGTTTTGTTTTACCCAACTACCTATGTTGGATAGAGACGGAAGGAACTTATCACGCACCCAGCCAATAACAGACTTCAGAGGCTTCTCCAGATCCTTTGCCAGACTGGTACCCATTTCCTTGATATCTGTAAGGACCGGCTCCATCTCTGCGCCGACACCTGCTAAGGTGGCATTCCATTCTTCGTTAGCCTTGTTAGCTCGGATAATTTCCTTGTTGGTTTTCTTGTACTGGTCAGCAGCGCCTTTATACATTGAGGTCAGGGTCTTAGTGATGAGCTGCTGGCGCTCCTGCTCTGTGCTACACTCGCTCAATGCCAGGTTGAAGTAGTCCTCTGCGGTGGTTGCCGCCTTGACTGCTTCGTTCCACTCTTTATTTTTCTTGGTGTTTTTCTTTAACGTGACGCCGAAGGTCTCGCCCTCTTCTGCCGCCCAGTTAAGCGCATCAGCCAGACCACCGGTCACCGTACCGGTTCGGGAAGTCTCGTTCGCCGCCTCTGCTAGCCCCTCGATAGGAAGGCTGACGCCAAACTTACCATACACGCCAGTTAGGATGTCGGTCCACTCCGCGAGCTCCTCTTCGGTGCCTACTAGGGCCGCCAAGTGGTTGGCAGCTTCTACTGCCTGGTCTGTCTCACCCAGGACGCCCTGCAGCTCCTTGTAGGTTGTCTTCGCTGCTTCAATGCTATGTTCATTATCCTGGAAGGCTGTCTCCAGCTTGCCTATCTCCCGGCGGTATTCCCTGGTCTCCTCGCTCATGGCGGCCAGTCCGGTAAGAGCTGCACCTACTAAGGCGGTTACGACACCCAGGCCGGTGCCCAGACCGTCCAGAGACGAGTCGAGCTCCTTGGTCTCCTTCTCGGCGGTCTTGGTTTCGTCGCCCAGCTTGTCGACTTCCTGGCTAGCCTCCCCGGTGTCTTTTGCCAGCTTGTCCATAACGTCGGCGGTTTCTTTTGCCGCGCGGTTGTAGTTCTCCAGGGCCTTCTCGGTGGAGATAATTTCCCTCTGCAGGGCACGGACCTGCTCCTCAGAGGCTTCGCCCCTCTCAAACTGAGCTTGTACTTGACGCTCGGCCTCTTTCAGAGTATCCAGCTTGCTCTCGGTGTTCGCCACAGCATCGGCCAACACCTTCTGCTTCTGAGCCAGCAAGTCGACGTTGCTGGGATCCAGCTTCAGCAGGCGGTTGATTTCCTTCAGTTCGCCGGATAGGCCTTTGCCTTGTTTCTCGACGTTATCCAGGGCTTTGCCCAGCTTCGTGGTGTCGCCGCCGATCTCGACGGTCAAGCCCTTAATTCTATTACGAGCCATCCGTTGGGGTCTCCTTCCTCATTTTTTTGCGAAGCGCCGGCCGGTCGGGCTCGGTCTGCGCCATTCTCCAGGCATTGTTCAAATACTCCTGGCCGTCCTGGGTCTGGTTCATTCGATAAATGAAGGCATCCCGACGCCAGGCTAGGTACTGGATGTAGTCCAGCTTGCCCACCTGGAAAAAGTTCAGACCTGCGTACTCTGCCACTAGACGGCGGTACCAGGTGTTTACAAAGTATTTATGTTTAGGACCGGCCGTACTATCTGCGTAGGGGTAGTACGGCACGGTCAGTTTTTTTCGTTTTCAACGCTTTCTATGAAGGCCATATAGTCCAGGTAGAACTTTGTCAGGTCTTCCAAAGCCCAGTCATATTTATTGACAAGGTCTGCAACGGTTACGCGCTCAGCGTCCAAATTGCAGTTGATAAGGTTGGCGGCCAATTCGTAAAGTGCCTTTTTGCTGTCCGGGCCTTCGCCCTTCAGTACTGCGAGCAGTTCAGGCAGTGATTCCTTAAACTCCTCCACCATATCGACAGTGGGAACAGTCACTCGGACGATAGTCTCCTCGTCCAACTCTACACGCAGCCGGGATCGTTTATCTTTATAACTAGTTGTTCGTGTCATTACAGCTTCCTCCTGTAAAAAATAGCGGGAGGCTCTATAGCCCCCCGCACAGTATTATGCGGCAGGGACTTCCTCGATCAACTCGATCAGAGTGCCGTCATCGTCGTGAGGCATAGCCTTGAATTCAGGCTCAACCACAGTGCCTGCATCGGTTGCGAAGGTAAGGGTCACACCGGCAGTGTTGCGACCCTTAATGAGCACCCACAGGTTGCCGTCGGTTTTGTCCTCGTGCTTGAAGCAGATGGCGTAGTAACCGCCCTGTGCGTTGCCCGCACCGCCGATTTTGGTTACGCGCTTGCCTTCCGCAGATGTAGACTTGCAACGGTCAATCAGTTTCTTCAGGGTCTCACCGTTCCAGGTCAATAAGCCACACTTCAGCAAAGCCTCTTCGTTGGTGGTGATAATCTTGGAAACACGGCCAAGATCATCCTTCTCTTCATAGGTCTCCTCGGTGTATTCAAGAGCAGCGCCACCCTTGATATTGCCCAGCTCATTTTCGTCCTTGCAGATATCGTCCACAGTGGGCATCTCATCGGCGAAGGGCAGCAGGTAAATTTTACCGGAGCCCAGGGTAATAACGTTCTTGTCACGTTTTGACATTGGTTAAGTCCTCCTTTTTGGATTTTGTAGTATAAGAAAATTCGTAGATGACCTGGTACCGACGGGTGCTGCCCAACCAGTACCGGGCCTGTTTCGTCCAGGGAATACCCTGGGAGATAAGTTGAGCCTCCAAGGCGGCCTCTGTGGCGTTGTCCTTTACAGGCTCGTATAATTCAATCGTTGCATCGTGCTTGACTATGCAACGCACACCCGGCGCCAAGTGGTCAGGAGCTTCTAATTCGATGTCGTCAAAGTAGACAGCATATGTACCTTCCGGTGGGTCAGGGTATTGTGCCTCCTGATTAGGAATGCCGGCGGCGATTAAAATATCATTTACCTGCATTTCTCAGTGCCTCCATTACCTTGTACTCATACTCCGGTAAGACCTCATCTAGAGCGTTCTGCAGAAACGGGTCGCTTCTCGTCCGTCCTCCATCTGCAGTTGCGTGACCTTTAACCAAAAGATGGGTTATTCGGTGTTTGGGCTTTTTGGCACCCCATATGTACAGATTGCCGGTCGGTCTGCGTTTGGTTTCATAAGTGATGGCTTTGTAATACTTGCCAGTGTGGGCCGGGGCTGTGTTCCTGGTAATGGCAACCAGCTTTTTTACCATCTCCTCACCAGCTCGGTCTACCTCCTCGGTGATATCTGCACAGTACATTTTCAGCAGGTCACGTACCATGCTGTCTAGTCTTGCGTCAGCTATTTTGACCGTACGACGCTGCACCCGCTTTGCCCACTTAGAGTTTCTCGAATAGTCTCTAGCCATTTGCGTCACCTGCTTCCTTGGCGGCACGCTCCAGAGTCAACTCCAGCTCAAGCCCGACACGGTATGTCCGGAGAATGGAATATCGCTGACCGTTGTAGTCTGCTAGGGTTTCACCTTCGTACTCCAGGTAGTCCGGAAGGGCTACTTTTGCCTCCGGGTGCCTGTCCACTGCGGAGGCCTGATAAAATTCCTTTGTTCCGATATTAAGCTGCCGGCAAAACACCTCACGAGATGTCTCATCAATTTTCTGCCGTCCGTCTGCTCCCAGCACCGGCTGCCCAGAAGCGTCTGTGATGGGGGTGCGCTTAATTAAACGAATAACCTCGTCATGCATTGGAACCCTCCGTAGATGCGTCATAAGAACCGTTTAACAGCATACTGTCGCGAAGGTCCTCGTAACGCTGAAAGAATGCCGCGCCTTCGGCAGGATCCTTAGCGGTGGTGGACTGGCAATACAGCTTAATTGCAGCAAAAACAAGGGAATTATTGGGGTTAGGCGATTGCATTCCTCGCATGGTCATATCCTGCAGGCAGGCGTCAATGTCTGCCTGCAGGTCTCTGTCCAGTTTGCTGTGGGTCCTGCGAATCGCAAGCTTAACCCGGTTGAGAATGGGCTCAGTTGCCATACGCAATCACCTCCGCCAATTAGGCGGCAGCGCCCTTCTTGATGAGAATGACACCGTTGGGGTCAGCGATCTTGCCGTCGCAGATCAGCATAACCTTGGTCTTCTTCTTGTTGTTGTCGTTATCGGTCCAGTGGACAACGGTCATCTGCATATTGCTGTTGAACACGTAGTCCTTCAGGTTGAGATAAGCGGCAACGTAGTCACCCTCAGCAGCAGTGTCGTAGGGAACGATAACATCGTCCTCCACGGTCTCCACACGCTTACCGCCAAAGCCATAGGTAGGCTCAGAGTCCAGACCATAGTTGGTGCGGCCAACAGGCTGACCCAGCTCGTCCACCATGCCATCGATGTGACCCTGGAAGGTACCTTCTGCCATATAGAACTTGCCTCGGCCGTAACGCTTCTTGATTTTGGCAAAGACCTTCTTTTTCCAGGCGGAGAAGGAAGCAAATTCTTCAGGAGACATAGTGACGACATTCTTCACCCGTTTGTCATTGAAGACACCCAACATCTGCTTGTTGCCGGTGCCGTTGAAAACGCCAACTTCCACAGCAGCAAAGACAGCTTCCACAGCCAGCTCCACAAAGAGCTTCTGGAAGGCAGCTACAGTCACAATGCTGGTAAGAATAGACTGGGAGATTTTACACTCCAGTCCGTAGTACTTAAAGGAGATGGAGTCAGAGGTAGCAAGCTTCTGATCCTCGGAAGCAGCGTCGCCGACCCAGTGAGCCACAGGCTTCAGATCAACAACGGGGATTTCCACGCCGGCGGTGATATTCAAATGCCGCAAAGACTGGAAGATCAAGCCACGCTCCTCCAGGCCACGGACGATCTCCTGCATCATCGTGGTGGGAATTGCGGCACCGACATCTTCAGAAGAGGTGGATTCCGATGCGTTACGGAATCTTTCAGGCATAGGCGTACGATTGCAGACAAAGTTCTTGAATGCGGTCATGTACTCATTGGTAGCGTAGGGGTCCTGATTACCTGCAGGTGCTGCAGGCTCACCATTACCGGCGCCAAAATTCTGCACTACGGCAGGTACAACGGCGCTGCCTTCCAGTGCGTTGTAGTTAGCCTGGGCCTGAGCCTGAGCTTCGTACTTTGCGTCTAAGTCCTCGACTTCTTTTTTGGTCTTGTTGAAGCTTTCCAGATCGCCAGCGTCCAGGAACTGCTTGGCCTGGTTCATCAACTGATTGCGCTGAGACAAATACTGTTCTCTATTCATGTGTTTTTCCCTCCAAAATTAAATATTGATATTGTGCGGCAGCTTTAGCTGTCGCCTTGTGATTATTGAAATGCTTTTTGGCATATTCAATTACGTTCTGAGGCAGCAGATCGGTACCGTAGGCTGCAGCCAGACGGATAGGCTGATTAGGCGTCTGCTCATCTTCAAACATAACTTTGTCGATAAAGCCTTCCTGGACTGCCTGCTCGGCTGTGTACCAAGTTTCTTCTGCCATAAGGGCAAGGATGTCTTCCTTGCTTTTGCCGGTTTTGGCGACGTAGGCGGCCGCAAGAGCCTCGTTTGCGTTGATCAAAACCTGGGCGGTGTGTTCCATATCCCGGTGATCACCGGCAGCTCTGCAACTGACGTTGTGGATCATAAGCTGGGCAACCGGGGAGATTTCGGACGGACCCGCCATTGCAACCACAGAAGCTGCAGAAGCAGCAAGGCTGTAAACCTGGATCTTCACATTACCTTCGTAGCTTCGCAAGGCAGTATACATCTCCTGGCCGGCCTGCACATCACCACCGGTAGAGTTGATAATGATTACCACATCATCTCCGGCTGCGGCATTCAGTGCGTCACGAACAGTCTGGGGCGAAGTAGCAGTCATATCAAACCACTCGTATATCCACAGGTCATCATCGGGAACGATAACGCCGCGAATTTCAATTCGTACCACTTGTCTTCACCTCGCTTTCGTTTATAGCTGCAGTGTCCAGACGACGGATATAAACATCGCCACCGGGAGCCGGCGCCATATTAAAGGTGGCTCTCCATTCGTTGGGGGACATAGCACCCCGGTCCACCATTTCCTTCAGTGCCAGCTTGGTTGCCATACTGGCAGTGGATAGGTTGGAAGATTCAAAAACAATGTAATTGCCAAAGCTACGCTTTTTCCGGCTGAAGAGTTTCCGGGTGTACTCATCGCCCATCTGAATAATGTCCGGCTCCACCTCAGATTCGTAGTAGGCGTTCCACTCGTCTTCCGTAAAATCGGAAGTGACAATCTTTTTGTTGGTATTCAGAGCAGCGTAGAAGCGGTTGATGGTACGGTCTGCCTGAATGGTGTTGGGTGCGTGGTCCTGGGGATTGATTTGAATTGCTTCCGCCTTACTGTCTACCGCAGCAACACCGGTACCCGAATCCGCACCAAGGAACTGCTTAGAAAAACGCTCTGCATTAGCTTCCAAATCTTCCGGGCGAATAGAATTAGCGTATTTCAGCAACCAACGAATTACGCCACTGTTCTTGATGGACTTGATAACGCCCCGGTCGATTGTGCCGATGAGCTCCATAAGTGGCAACAACAGATCTACCTTAGACCCGCCGAAAAAGTCACCACCGATATTCATATCCCCCCGAAGGTGGATCAAATCAGAGTACGGAACAAGCAGGGTTTTTCCGTCAAGGAAATAAAACCGAATGGAAAGATTTCCGACAGAGTCATATTTGGCTTGCGCCATAGTTACATTCATGAAGTATGTAGCGGTTGGAAAGCCATTTTCATCCCGAACTATCAACGAAAAGGCGTGATTGTTAATCTTCAGAGATGCTGCCATTTGCTCTCGGAATTTTTGACCGGTGGTGTAGGGGTTAGGCTCATCCAGAAGAAATCGGATATACGGCTCTGGATTGACCTTGATATCCCTGGAGCCATCTTCCTTAACTGTCTCCATAATGTGTTTGGCTACAGCCTTACCGATTGCGTGGACATAGGGACGAATTGCACTCATAACGATGTCAGACTTATAAATGTTATCGTTCCAGACAAAGGTATCTCCATCCATCGCCATCATTTTGAACGTAGTGTTAGTGGGAGAACGGTTGGTTATCCGCGACCAAACGCGAGAAAAGAAGCCCGTATAAATCCCTCCTTTAATTGATCATGATTTCATAGTCCTCCAACTTATCCTGGAGGATGGTATAAGCATCCAGAAGAGCTGCGGTACCATCAATTCTTCTGGTAGGCTTGCTTGTTTTATGTGGCTGGATATTGCCGTTTTTATCTTCCTCGTAGGCGGTGTTTGCAAGACACCACTTATCCACTGGGTTATTGTTGTAAACGATTAGCTTGCTGTCCAGGTCATTACGCAGACGTTTCATCGGATCGGACAGAGTACGCTTACCCTGATGAACCGCAATCATAGCGTTTTTACCAAAGGTAGACACCATATCCTCTACCCAATAGGTAGCACTCCAGGAGTCATAGCCAATAAATGGGATAAAGATGTCCAGTTGCTCCTGGACCTCAACAAACCATTCCTTGACGTACTTGTGATGAACCTTATTTCCGGGACAGAGCCGGACAAGCTCCCGGTCAAACCACTTGTCGTATGGGATGCGATCCTCAGTAACACGACGCTCCAGAAGATCCTCCGCTAGCCAGTACATAGATAGAGCGAAAATTCTCGGACAACCCGGAACCATAAATAACACCTTTGCGGCTGTAAGGTCTGTGGTACTGGAAAGGTCGGCACCGCCAATACCGTACTTGGGGTATGGCAGCACGATTTCTTGAACATCGTCGCCTTCGTGGTGATACCAAACAAACCGCTTTTCATTGGGAAACAACTGGAAGGTGTCCGGATTGGACAGTTCTTCGTAGGAGAGCCAGGCTTCAGAGCTGGTCTCCCGAATATTGAACTCCTTACAGACCAAGTTTTTAACCAGGGCAGGGTTTTGCATTGCCTTCTTGACCTTATCGGCCAGGGCTTTTGCATTCTTGATGGTGCCCAAGCCGGGGTTTGCCTTTTTCCAGCACTTGGGATCAGTCCACTCAGAACGGGCGTCCAGCTCGTAGACGAAGGCGATGGAGTGTTCGTCGTGGTACCCTTCCGGGTCCTCGTAGCCGTTAATCAATCGGTCAGCGTCGTCATACTCTTCGTCGTAGATGTCCTCCCGGATCACGCCGGCAGTGGAGCACATAAAGATCAGGGGTTGGTCTCTGGCGGTGACACCGTCAGCAATTATGTCGAACAGCGCCCGACCGTTCTTCCATTGATGGATTTCGTCAAGCAGGGCACACAGAACATTCAGGCCGTCCAGGGTATCGCTATCAGAAGCAAGGGGCTTAAAGGAGCCGTCGTTAAAGTCGCTGGCCAACTCGGAAACCAGCGTCCGGACACGCTTCAGCAGAGCTGGAGATTTGCGCACCATCCGTTTAGCTTCCTGCCAAATAATCTTGGCTTGGTCCCGCTTGGTTGCTGCAGCATAGACTTCCGGGCCCGCCTCTCCATCTGCCAGGAGCATATACAGGCCAATACCGGCAGCCAGGGTGGACTTGCCATTTTTCTTGGCAACGATGAGAAGAGCCTTCCGGTACTGCCGGTTGCCTTCGATGTCAATAAATCCAAAGATTGCTGCAAGCAGAGCCTTTTCCCATAGCTCCAGGACAATCAACTGACCGCCCAACTTACCTTTGGAATGCCGGAGATAATTCTCAAAAAACTCGATTACATGATTTGCCCGGGCGGGGCTGTAGAAATACTCTCCGGGGTTATCCATTTGCTGGATAAGGTGCTTGTAGGTCTTGTAGATTTTCTTACTGACGACTTCCCGGCCGTCCTGGATTGCCTCCCAGTACTCCCTGATAGGGTTGTAGTCCAGAGGGTAGCGCTTAAACTTCCTCACTGGTCATCACGTCCATGTACAAAAGCGTCAAAGCCGTCATCAGGATCTCCGACAGGTCGATCGTCCTTTGGCAACATAGAGTCCAGCTGCTTAATGATTTTCTGATAATTGGCATTGACAGCGTTGTAGGTCTGCCCCTGCGGCCGGGCCCGGTTATAGGGTTCTTGGTTACCCTGGCTAAAAAGCTCAGTCCAACCGTTCTCCTGGAGGTCTATTTCCAAGTCTTCCAACTCAACCCGCATAAAAGCAGCTCGCTGGATCAAGCCATCGGCAATGGACTTCCTTGCTTTCGGCAAATCCTTGTAGTTTTTTGCAAGTTTCCGCATCTCGGCTTTAATCCGGTCAGCCTTGGTCTTCTCAGCCATTCTCTCGGCTCCTTTCTGCCCTTTGGGGAGGGGGGATATATGCGCGACCCGTATTTTTTCCCGAACTCCCCACACCGGTCCCCACGGAGTGGGGATGGGGTCGCAGGTAGGGGGGTATCAGAGGCGATTTCGCTCAAATTCCGGGCGAATTTTCACCGGATTTCCGTCTAAATCGAACTCACAAACAGGCAAAACTGTGCGTTTTACGCCATGTCCTTCGTGCAAATCGTGGCAAGGCTTGCACTCATAGGCCAGGTGCTTCCAGTTCAGTGAAACCTCCGGGTCCTGAATATTGCTCCGGGTCAGGATAATCTTGTGATGCACGATGTAACCCAGTCGCTGCTGGCAGGTCTCACATAGACCGCCATCAACACGCTTACGCTCGGCAATGTATCCGCGTCGGCAGAGCCGCCAGGCGTCGCTTTTGTAAAAGGCTTTCGCCCAGGCTTGCGCCACATCCTCACCTCCAACCCAGCTAGGACAACAAAAAAAAGAGCCCGCACCACGAACGCATCATTGCGTTTCATGGCACAGGCTCTAAGGCTCGGGCTCTGGCAAGATATTCACGATTAGTTCTTTGCCGCATCGTTTGCACTTAAACGGCAGGTTTTTGACTTCTGTATTCGGCTCCAGGAAGAGCAGTGTCTGCTTTCTACAAGCCGGACATAGAAACCGTCTCCGATTTGTCTCTATTTTACCACATTGCGTATCCTTTTGCAACACTTTTCACCTCGATATTTTTAATTTTTCCGTTTATTATACACTACCCCAAGTCAGAATTTATTCTATTCAGTTGTTTCTTCCGGGAGCAATGCAATCATATGACAAAAGCGGCCGTAACTGTTCACGCATTCTGTCTTATCTGTAATGAAGGCGCCTGGCGGTGGCAACAACGCTTCGCCCTCACTCACATATTCATAATAAGAATATGGTCGCTTCAAGCCACGACTACAGCGAAAGGTCCGGTCACCCACATAGCGACGGCCTTGTATTCGCGGCTCCTTCGTTAGATACTTAGCCCATCGTTCTGCTCCGTCGGCGCCGAACTCCTCGAAATCTACATCGTCACCGTTTTTGGCCCACAGCCGGCGGACCTCGTCAAAGTCAGCACCGGTAGAGTCAATAATCAGGTGATGATGAAGGCGGCCTCCCGAATGGTAACCTTCTGTCACACGCACATAAGGCAAATCTAAAGGAGGATTATGGGCGCGCCTGACTGAACGCAGCGCACGAATAAAATTGGACAATCGCCGATCTGCGTCTTCCCTTCTAGGTGGCAGATCCGCATCTCGATAGGTTAATGTAACCACCAAATCTGTTCGCTTAAAGTTGGCAGCCAGAATTAACATCAGTTTCTGCCAGGAAAGCTTAGCGTTAAGAGATTCGCGGGCAGGGGTCGATATTTGCGATTTTGCTTCACGCCGGGCTGTTTGGTTTTGCGTATGGATGGCGGTGTATTGCACCGCCATCCATAGTCTGCCGGCGCGCACCACACGTCGTCTTTCTTTCGCCATCAATCGAACCTCTTAAATATAATCGTATATTTCGAGTAGTCCTGAGTGACACTCACTATGACGTGACCCTCTTTGTTGATTTCCTGCAGCGCTGTCTGCAGTTCAACAGAGCCGGTGCAGAACACCACATCATACCGTCTCCAATAAGGATTGATTGCCTGACTGTTTTGGTCAGGCATCTTCCTTTTTCCAAATAATCTCATTATCTTCCTCCTAACTACCGTCCCAATTGGGAATAAATCTTGTATCCACAACCGCACCGCATTTGGTGCAAACCTTGTACTGCGTTTCACCGGCAAGGTTATGATACAAAGTCTTGGTTCTGTACCAACTACATTTATGCCGGCAAAAGAACTGTAGTATTTTAGGCTTAGGGTTATTGATTCTATTTTTGTTACCTCGAAGATCCTTACTCATAGTCATCACCCTTTTGCAATCCACGGAAATTCTGCTGCACATTTCTCCCCCTCTTTTTTAGTGCCTGCTGAGCTTCACTTTTAGAAAGGAAAGCCGTCTCGCCAAAATCTTTTAACGGTATCGTGACATTGCCAAGGATAAGCCTGCTATATCCGCGCCGGTCTATTTCCACACAAACCCGGACTACCGGATATTCTTTTATTTCGCTTCCGCCATTATGAAAAGCCTCGAATATATCGTATACCGTGTCACCGCACTTACACGGCAAAATCAAAGCATTCACTGTCGGTGCCTCGTCAAGCCTAAAGTTAAAGTACGCCAAAGCCGCCATAAATTGCATTGAGAACATTTTGCCATTACGGCGGCCAATTTCAAATAAAAAAACGCATAATATCTAATTTGAACGCACGCACAGAAATCAATTTGTCATTCATTCGTTTCGCTCCATTCGCGCTTACTATTGTCCCACAGTCCTTTAATAAGGCTTTTCATCCTCTACCTCACCTTCTCCCTCATTTTTTAAAATTTCGATTTTTGAATCTTTGGGAATCGTGGTCAGAAATTCCACACCATCCGGGATAAGAATTACTCCCGTAGCAATCTGCGAAGCAAGTAGCGCTTGAATGCGTTTTAAATGCGCAAGGTTGACACAGTGTTTACATTTAAGCAGCACAACTGTGGGCGGCTTCTTTTCGCACTCTGAGCAGCGATTGACACTTAAGCCGAAGGAAAGTTTGTTAAAGGCCGGGGATTTTCCGGCGAGGCATCTCCACGCATTGGAAAGCCTTCTTTTCCATTCCTTGAAAAATAATTTATTCATCGTCATCACCTCTGTGCAATATGCGGAAATCCTGCTGGTTTTTTAACCTTTGCATCTCCTGTTCAAGGTGTCGCACTTGGTCAGCCAAGGTATATAACTTATCCTC
This sequence comes from Faecousia sp., assembly GCA_045653685.1. Taxonomy (GTDB): domain Bacteria; phylum Bacillota; class Clostridia; order Oscillospirales; family Oscillospiraceae; genus Faecousia. The sequence continues at coordinate 19,010 of JAZOME010000002.1, read as the reverse complement.
GAATGCGCCAAGCTTTGTCGCAAGATAAAGATTTTCTTCAGCTTTTCTCCGCAAATCTATGTATTCTTCCAGTGGAATTGTTACTGTGTTCATTTCAGGCATTGTCTGTCACCATCCTTCAGGTCTATACATCGGCAAACTCGCACACTCGCAATATTTGATATACTGCTCCAGTGGAACAAGAACAGTATCATACTGCTTGTACTTTTTACAGAAATCGATACAAAGTTGAACTGGTTCGTCAATTTTCATCCACGGTTGCCAATAACCGCTATTCTGCCAATCTGCCAAAGAATACACTTCTGCTTCGTTCAGAAATTTCGTATAGCCGGAAAAGCACCTTCGCTCATCGTCTTTTGTACGGTGTCTACCCCACAAATAAAAAGGCATACCAAACTTCCATTTGTAAGCAGAGTGTTTAATGCTGACCGCCACTAGGTTTCTTTCGGTCATTCTCCCTTCCTCCTTTCGCCCATCGCAGAAATATCTAAATAGAAATCAGCCCAAATAGGCATTGTCGCAACTATACGATTGTTCGGCTTGGTACAGTAGTCAATTTCCCAATAAAATTCATTACCTAAGAACAATCCCTTTATCTTTGAACATAATTTCTCGAAAGAAACAGCACCCTCTGTCCACGGCATTGCCATAATATCCATATCGGAAGCAAGGCTGCCGTGTAATGCAACCGCCCAGCCGCAATCCATAGCACATTGCCGTATATCTTCCCACATTGCGGCATAGAAAGCGGCTCTGCCGTTGCAGGTTACGGCTTCTCTGTTTTTAGCCACCCTCATTCCCTCCTTCCATCCTTGCGCCGCAGACTGTCAGCCCCATTTTTCTATAATATTGGACAAGGGCATCAACGCTAATGCTGTTTTCTTCTGGCTCGGCTTTAATATAAATAGCACCACCATATCCAGTACATCTAATTTCATCAATTAGAAATTGTAACATTCTTTTGGAATGCCCCATTCTCCTATACTCTGCGTAAACATAAAGACCATATATAAGGTATGTCCCACCGCTAGAAACAGGTTTGTCCAAATGGTAATAGCAATAACCAAATGGTGTATGGATAAAGTTCATCATAGGTTCATGCATATCATTCACCGACCATCTTCGCGCAGCAGTTCTATATATTCGACCAAAGGAATAGTTACAGTATTTTCATTCGTTGGTGCCATTAATATCCCCTTCCAATGTACCAGGTAGCCAGTACAATACCTAGCCAAAAACAAATTACGCCAACAATGATATAACGGAGATATTCATTAATGGCATAGCGAATAAATTCATATACCATAATTTCCTCCTATGATTTTGTTTCAATTTTTCGGATATTACAAAGCGGAATGGCGCACGGGGTGCCGTCCCGTGGCCATATCCGTAATACACTTTCGCTGATATGCAGTCCTCCGTAGTATTGCTCGGAGACGCCGTCCATATAATAGACGATAACGGTACAGTAATTAGGCATCGCTTTCTTCTCCTTCCTCCGGGATAGGGTACCAACGCACACATTCCGCATCGATGGTAGCGCCGCCTTTAGCGAATTTCCAATGTAAGCCATCCCAGCGAGCAAGCTTTCGCAGTGTCAAGCCCTCAGTAATAAATACTGCAACTGCATCTGTGGCCTCAGGCGGGTTTACATTACCCGGCATCCACTGCGGCGCAACGGAAGGAGAAGTATCATTCATTGCAGGGTTAGGCGTTCTACAGAGAAGGTAGTCCAGAGAGACACCTAAAAGGTCAGCGACCTTAACCAGGCTGTTAATGTGTCGTAACAGCACTTCGTAACCATAGGGCAGTTCTGTGGATGGGGTCATAGGCTCTATGCACTGCTCGCGCTCACTGTACACCTTATCATCGTAGGAAGAATGGTATCTATTAAGTACTTTGTATACATCCTTGACGGATTTTTTAGCATCACGCCGGGCAGTACCAAACCGTGTCCACAGGTCTTCTACCTGCTGGATCAAGGGACGCTGGCGTTCTTCTTCAGCAAGCTTTTCCTGCTGCTTTTGCGCCTTGGCGTCAGCCTTCAGATGCGCTTTTTGTTCGGCACATCCGGGGCAGGAATATTTACACTTAGCAAGCTCCGGGCACCTGCTGCAACACTTGTCACAGTTGAAGGTCGTCCAAGAATTAAGCAACACGGCCTTCATGCGTTTTTGGCCAATATTTCGGCAGCCACCTGAACACGTGCTCTTCTCAGCGAACTCTGTAATCTGCTTAAACCGCTTTGCGGATTTCTCTACCAGATACTCATAAATGTTGCGGAAATCTTTTCCTGTCTCAGTAACAACAGACCAGATTGTCAGTTGGTCCTCTACCGGGAGCTGGGATAACGCATAGGCAACACTCTCACTCAGCTTACCTTCCTGATATGCCGGTTGCCAATTCTCGTGGAGCTTGTCCCGTATCATTTTTAGACGGGCTAGCTTTGTTTTACTGACCTTGCAGCATTCAGCTACATGGTCACGCATTCGGCCGGGGAACTCGTAGCCCTCCTCCTTTAGTTGGTACAGCAGCCGTTCAATGCGCTCGGCCTGCTTATTGATATCTGCAGAGGACATTTTCCGGGTGTCGCTGTTGGCATAAATCAATCGCAGCTCCTGCAGAGCAGCAGAGCCGGTAGACTTATCCAGGATGCACGGCACGTCATAGAGGTCTTCCCTGCCCTCATCTACCAACTTTCGTAGCGCTGCGTGGCGACGGTGTCCGGAAACAATAATCACCCGGGATTCGTCCTCCGGATGCTGACGGACACGAAGGGGGTCAAGAAGACCAACACATTCAATATTCGCCGCCAGAGCGTCAATTTCTGACAGCTCATAGAAGTTAGCAGCATCTGACTCTATCAGGTCAATGGATATGTACTCAATTTGCTCTCTTTTGTCTTCGGAAATTGTGTCCAGTTTGGACACATCGCTCAAAACATCCGCAAGGTTAAAACCTTTCTTCGTCTCACTCATTTGTTAGACCCTCCATTCAAGTATTTTTTTACAAAGCGGTTATAGTCAACTGCTGCAGCACTGCGGGGGCTGGTAATCAGCAGGGGTTGTTGCGCAAAGGTCATATTGTCCACCTTGTCACTTCTGCGTATATGAGGAAAAACATGCAGATTGCTGGCTCGGAGCGTGTCTTCTGCTTGCTGCACATCCGGGCTTTTGTACCACATCGTAGGGAGGAGCCCAGCTAAACGCAACTTTGGGTTAATTTTGCGCATATTAGAGATTTGCCTGAGAAGGCAGGTCATACCACGCAATGAGAAGGCGTCCAACTTGATAGGAATAATAACATCGGTAGCGGCTATCAGGGCGGCGGCCGATGCGGCATTAAATGCGGGCGGACAGTCCACCAAGCAATAATCGTATGCGTTCTCATCCTGCAGGTAGCGCGCCAGCTCCCGAAGAACGGTTGGGCGGACACCGTTGGTTTCTACCTTCGTCAAATCCAGGTCCATCAAAGACGGCTCTCCCGGGAGCAGATCTATGTTTGGAAACGCTGTCCTCTGGATGCTCGAAACGGCAATCTTGACGCCGTCCTCCTTAGCCCTAAGGGCATCAGCAAGCGTACTTTCTACTGGATCGCCTCCAAAGAACTCGGTGGTGTTACACTGACTATCGGCATCGGTCACCAATACCCGCTTGCCGTACTTTCGTGCGAGGATCGCCGCCATATTAACCACAGTTGTAGTTTTGGCGACACCGCCCTTCATGTTGAGTATTACTGTTGTTCTCATAGTTTCTCGACTTCCTTTCCTGCCATTATTGAAACGGCACTTGAGTGTCTTCCGGCAGCATAGTGAACTGATTTTCGTCCTTATCTGCCTTCCCAGTACTACGTCGGGCTTTCTTGCCCTCGTGAATGAGACCTCTAACAATCTCATTCGTGCGCAGCGCTTTCTTAAAAGTTTGGAGCTTACCATCAAAGGCAAGCACGATTTTGGGACAAGTTCCCTCCTTATTTTTCGTGATATAGAGCTCCCGGTTGCCGTCCGGGTTATCTTTGTTCTCAAGCGTGAGCTGCATAATGATATCCGCATCCTGTTCTAACTGCCCGGATTCTCGAAGGTCCGAATTATCCGGCGTTGAGCCGTCGCTTTTACGTTTCAACTGAGACAGAGCTACAATAGTCACTTTCATATCCTGGGCCATACGGTGCAATGCCAGGGAAATATTGGTCACCTGTTCTGTCCGGTTCGCACCGGAGGCTTGCAGCAGTTGCACATAGTCGATGATGATGAGCTTATAGCCTCGCATCATTGTGACGGAACGGATATCTGCCGGAGTAAATCCGGCGGCTTCTATCAGCTCAATATTCTTAGATACGATAGTGGATGAAATGCTGGTTATGTGTTCCCATTGCTCCTGGGAAATGTTATTGCGTTTGATATTATCCATACTAATTCCGGCAATGCCGGACATTTTGCGGTCAAAGAGCTTGGCTGAGCTCGTCTCCAGAGAAAAGAAACCCACCTTGACATCTGCGGCCCAGTGCCAGGCACACTGCAGCGAGAAAGCCGACTTTCCTGTGGAGGGGCGACCACCAATCAGAATAAAATCTCCATCCTCCGCATACAGACGGTCGTTCAGATCAGGGATCGGCCACGACAAGTACTTGATGTCACCACTATGGCGCCCAAAGAACGAAGTGAGGGCGTCCTGCATAGTGGTAATTCGCAAGGCAGGTTTATCCACCATAAGCGTGTTGGCTTTCTCCAGCAACGTGCGGATGTCATCGCTGTTCTCTACAGCACCAATCTGCGAAGCAAGAGACTTGACGGATAAAACCTTCGACTGTTCTCGGCAGAGCTGAATGTAGTAATCCAGGTTTGCGGTTGTCGGGACAACCTCCATCAGTTGCATCAGATACTGCCTGTACTCAGCACCAAGGACGTTTGCCACAGAGACCACATCCACCGGCATACCTTCCTGAAAAAGCTTCCGCATAGCGCTATAGACAGTTTGAGAAGGCCCGAAGAAGTCTGCACTGCTGGTCATATGTATAACCTTCGGCACAAGCTCCGGTTCAATCAATGCAGCACCCAGGACGCTGTTTTGCGCTTGCAACCAATCCTCATTGTTTACAGGCATTCATATACCCTCCCCTTTTGTACTGGAGCCTGTTCCTGCTCCTGCTTGGGCGGATATATCGACTGCCAATGATTGGAGGTCGCATCATCCAACAGATCCACCATTGCGATCAATGGGTCCTGCGCTTTTTGCGAATATCTCTGAAGCCGGTTACAAAGGGCAGTAATCGCTCCCTTCGATTTGAAGGGCTTTTTGATAGCTGTTCGATTCTCGGAAAATCGCACCATAGCAAAATACAGGTCATTCTTCCTGTCGGCCGATTCATCTACAAAGGTCTGTCTAATCCAGTCCACGAACAGAGGCAGAGGATCAAAGGATGTCTCCGGCGGACTGCCGCCGGTTTTGTTTTTGGATTTTCTTTCTTTTTTATTTTCTTTCTCTATATTGGTATTACTTGTATTGGTCTCTTTGACTTTTTGTCCGATACCCTCCCTACTTTTTATCCGGGGGGTATCGGATAAAAATCCAAGTGGGTGTCCTTCAGGGGTGGACACATCCAAATACAGCTTCCGTCTGATAATTTGCCCACTGTTATCTCGCTCAATCTCTCGGACAATGTAGCCGGCTGTCTCCAGTTTGGAAATCAGCCGGGAGACAGTGTCCTCCGAAAAACCATAGACGTTGGCAAAAAACTGGTTAGAGGCATAGCAAAAGCCATCCCTACTAATCAGGGCGCTGATTTCGCCGTATAGCAGCTTTGCATTGGCCGGTATGCTGTCGTCATATCTGACGGATGCGGGGATTACAGCATAATAGCCTGGACTTCGATCGGCCATAGAAACACCTCTCTTTTGTATGAATTTTTATATAAAGGCTCCAGGAGCCATATATACCCCTCTCCGGCTGCGCCCACCCTGCAGCCGTCCGCCTTCCCGCAAAAGCGGGCGGCACCCACCGGCATTACTGCCGGCACAACCTTATGGAAGAAAGAGAGGGTCTCCCAAGGGAGACTGGCGAAACAGGACGGAATCGGACCGACGTTGTCCTGCATATTTGCAGGACTGGGAAACCAACACCCAACTGCTCCGTGTAGACACCGGGCACAGAAATATGGCACGAAAAGCAATTAAAGGGTTTTGCCTGTCTGTGACCCGGTGCTCCCAACCGGCATTTGGACTTCCGGATAGTCCGGAAGCTCTGCCATTACGGGCGGCAGATAGCCTAACATAAAAGGAGCTCTGCAAAAAGCAGAGTGGAGGGCGAAGTCAGAATCGAACTGACAACCTGCTGCTGTGCACGCAACCGCGCTTACCGAAAGCACCTTCCGCCCATATCGCCGCCTACTACGGCGGCGTTATGATGGCTTAGTTCATTCCGCAAAACTGCTGCCACCCTTGAGCTGCCATATCCTCTACCCATCGTTCCAGTGCTTTAATGGGTATCAGGCGCCGCTTACCAAGCACAACCACGGGAAAACCCCTCTGCTTGATAATCTGATACATATTGGCTGTGCTTACACCCAAGACCTCAGCCGCCTCTGCGACGCTGTATGTAAGCTTTTCATATTTCACTGCTACTTCCATATGTGACCTCCTTTTCCTTTACACAAATTGTTGTGACTGGGTCGTGATTTTTAATCACCTTCTAGGCGAAAAAAATAGAACTTCTTTCCGTATCAGAAAGAGACAGCAGTATAGAGAGCTTGACTATCTCACTGGCCTTAAACTCCGTCAGATTGTCAATCTTCTTTTGGAGGGAGTAGGGGGAAATCCCCATTTCTCCGGCTATTTTATTGTATTTTAACCCGGATTTATCTACAGCATTTCGCAGCGCGATGGAGTCTGTCATTTCTAAACCTCCTCACTATTTTATGGTAGTGATTTTTAATCACATTTCTAAAATAGCACGCCCGTGATTATTTGTCAACTATTATTTTTATAAAACTCAATAAATGTTGACATTTAATCACGGGCGTGCTAAGATAGAGACATCCTATTAGAATGGAGACTAAAATATGAGCCTTGGACAAAACATTCGCTTCTATCGGGAGCGTATGGGGTGGTCTCAAGAGGAACTTGCTAAGCGATTGGGCTATAAGGATCGTTCTACGATTGCAAAAATCGAAAGCAATGTAAATGATATAACTCAATCTAAAATTGTAGCAATTGCGGAAGTTCTTCAGACTACGCCATCTGCACTTATGGGATGGGGCCCAACAATGCCTACTATTCCAGACAACATCATCCCTATGCCGGAAATGCGGAAAATACCTTTAGTTGGCGCCATTGCCTGCGGAGCTCCAATCCTGGCAGAGGAGCACATAGAGGAATACATTGACATTCCCAAGCATATCACCGCTGACTTTGCACTGACCTGCAAAGGGGACAGTATGATTAACGCCCGGATATTCGACGGGGATATCGTGTATATTCACCAGCAGGATACCGTTGAGAACGGGGAGATTGCTGCCGTCCTGATTGACGGAGATGCTACTCTGAAGCGTGTCCAGCTCTTTAATGACCACATTTCCCTGGAGCCGGAGAACCCCCAGTACCGGCCGTTGGTCTTCTGGGGCGAAGAAATGAACACCATCCACATCCTGGGTAAGGCCGTCGCCTTCACCAGCGCTGTTAGATAAGGAGGTGTATTATGGCAAACTGCAGAAACTGTGGGAGAAAAACTTTTTTCTTTCAACTGAAGAAGGGGCTTTGTTGTAATTGCATTCGCGAAACTGAGCGACAGCAAGAGCAGATAACAAATACACATCACGAACAAGCCTCTATCAGTCCACCGGCCGAAGCTGAGGCGAGCGTTATCCAAAAGCCTGCCACAAATTCCACACCTAAGGAAGTACCGGAAACGCCCAAACCGGTCGTAACAAAGAAATATCGTGTTACTGGAATGGCCCATTATATGGATAATCTGATGAGCCTGTCCTATGAAGAACAAGACTATTTCCTCACAAAAAAGGAGCTGATTGAAGAAAATTATATTGGGGAGCGTGTTTGGCGATATGGTTTCGACAGCGTCAGAGTGGAGCTTGCTCCAGAGCCGGACAATCCTGCCGACCCTAAAGCAATTAAAGTTCTTGTAAAAGGTGTCCACGTGGGCTACATCAAAGCCGGTTCTTGCGCTCACCTATTAAAGGTGTTACGAGAGGACCGTATAAAGAAAATTGAATGTGAAATTTTCGGTGGGCCGTATAAGTACATTGATGAAGAGTATGACTACGAATGCGATAAAGAGATATACACGCTCGAAAAGGGAGACGCTCCCTATGCAGTCCACTTAACGATTGAAGAAGAATAACAAAAAACCGTCCGGGTGCTACCAACACCCGGACGGCAAGATACAGAACCCCAAGTCACCACAACAGGAGTAGTCTGCCCATTTATACTATCACGGCGGACTGCTCCTTGTCAAGAATGTGTCCGAATTGGACACATTCCCCTCGGTGTCACAGCACCAGAAAGGTAGGAAAATATGGCAAGGAAATCAGCAGCCGGCACCGGTACAATCCGCAAAAAGACAGTGACCCGTGCCGGCAAAGAATACACATACTGGGAGGCCCGGTATACCGCCGGATACGACCCTGGTACCGGCAAGCAGATTCAGCGCTCAATCACCGGCAAAACGCAAAAAGAGGTTGCCCAAAAACTGAAGGCAGCCACCACCGCCATCGATGAGGGCACCTATACTGCGCCCAGTAAAATGACAGTCGCACAGTGGTTAGATATCTGGACTGACGAATACCTTGGCGGTGTCAAGCCCAGGACTGTAGATAGCTACAAAGCCATCGTAAAAAACCACCTCAAGCACGGGCTTGGTTCTATCAAACTGGAGAGCTTGGCTGCCCACACAATACAAAAATTCTATAACAGCCTCTCTGCACCATCAGAGGCCAGAGAGCCACTGTCCGCTAAAACAATCAAGAACATTCACGGCATTCTCCACAAAGCACTCCAACAAGCTGTTGCCAACGGATACATCCGCTTTAATCCTACAGATTCCTGCGTGCTTCCGAAAGTCATAAAAAAAGAGCTACACCCACTGGATGAAACCCAGATTGCGGCTTTTCTAAAAGCCATAAAAGGTCACCGCTTTGAGGAATTGTTCACAGTCACTCTATTCACAGGAATGCGAGAAGGAGAGGCACTGGGATTACAGTGGGAGTGTGTGGATCTAACCCGTGGAACAATCACTGTAAACAAACAACTCCAAAAGGTTAGAGGGAGCAAAGGAGAATACACTTTGTCTCCTACTAAGAATAGTAAGGGCCGCACATTGGCCATCGCCCCCTCTTTGATAGCCATTTTAAAAAGAGTGCGATACCACCAGTTGGAGAACCGGTTAAGATTTGGTGGCTGCTGGGAAGACCACGATTTTGTATTCACCGATGAGCTCGGCCACCACCTGAAGCACCAGACCGTATATCTGGATTTCAAAAAAGTAATGGAAGAAATTGGAACACCCACAACACGTTTCCACGATCTGCGCCACTCCTACGCTATTGTTTCTATAAAATCCGGTGACGACATTAAAACCGTGCAAGAAAATTTAGGACATGCCACAGCAGCCTTCACATTGGATGTGTATGGTCACGTAACCGATCAGATGAAACAGTCCAGTGCCGCCCGAATGGAGCAATTTATTAAGGCTGTAAACGCATAAGGGAAAACTAAAGGGAAACACGCTTTCCTAAACCTTATTTCCTCGAATATTTCTTACTACAAAAACAGCCCAAAACAAGCAAAAAACCGGTATTCTCGATGAATACCGGTTTTTCTTATTTGGTGCGCGAGGCGGGACTTGAACCCGCATGCCCGGAATGAGCACTAGAACCTGAATCTAGCGAGTCTACCAATTCCACCACTCGCGCATATCGCAGCCGCATTCGCAACCGCTTGGATATAGTACCACGGCTTGATTGTTTTGTCAACAGTTTTTTCGCTGTTTTTTGAAATTTCCTTTTCTTCTGTTTCTCTGTGATTTTCTTGTTCCTTTTTGGAATTTTTCGTGCTATACTATAGAAAAACAATGGGAGGCCGTTATGGATTTTCTGCCAATTTCAAAACAGGATATGGTAAAGCGTGGCTGGACTCAGTGCGATTTTGTATATGTGATTGGCGATGCCTATGTTGACCATCCTTCTTTCGGTCACGCCATTATCAGCCGGGTTTTGGAAAGCGCCGGGTACACGGTGGGTATTATCTCACAGCCGGACTGGAAAAACCCAAAATCCATTGACATCTTTGGGCGACCCCGGCTGGGTTTTTTGGTATCCGGCGGCAATATGGATTCTATGGTCAACCACTATTCTGTGACCAAGCACAAAAGAAAAACGGATGCATTTACCCCCGGCGGCGTAATGGGAAAGCGCCCGGATTATGCCACGGTGGTGTATTGTAATTTAATTCGGCAAACATACAAGGATGTGCCGATTTTGATTGGCGGCATTGAGGCAAGCCTGCGGCGGCTGGCGCATTACGATTACTGGTCCGAGAGCCTGAAGCGGTCTATTTTACTGGATTCCCAAGCCGACCTTCTTATGTACGGTATGGGTGAAAGAAGCGTGGTAGAAATTGCCGATGCCCTGAATTCCGGAATGGATGTGAAGGATATCACATACATTGACGGCACGGTGTTTCGCACCCAGGAACTGGACGAAAGTCTGCCCACCGTTATCCTGCCGGATTACGAGAAGCTGAAGAAAAACAAGCGCACCTATGCAGAAAGCTTTCAGGTGCAATACAATAACTGCGACCCCTTCCTGGCCAAGCGGTTGGCAGAGCCTTACGGCAAGGAATTTGTGGTGCAAAATCCGCCGCAAAAGCCACTCACAACAGAAGAAATGGATGCGGTGTACGCCCTGCCCTACTGCCGGACTTATCATCCCAGTTACGAAAAGGCCGGGGGTGTGCCTGCCATAGAGGAGGTAAAGTTCAGCTTAGTGAGCAATCGAGGCTGTTTCGGTGCTTGCTCTTTCTGCGCTTTAACCTTCCATCAGGGGCGGATTATTCAGGTGCGTTCCCACGAATCCATTTTGGCAGAAGCAGAGCAAATGGTAAAGGACAAGGATTTTAAGGGGTACATTCACGATGTGGGCGGCCCTACCGCCAATTTCCGCCACCCGGCCTGCGATAAGCAGATGACCAAGGGCGCTTGTCCCCACCGGCAGTGTCTGTTCCCAAATCCCTGCAAAAATATGAATACCGACCACTCCGATTATGTCAGCCTTTTGCGAAAGCTGCGGAAAATCCCCGGGGTGAAAAAGGTGTTTGTCCGTAGCGGTATCCGGTTTGATTATCTGCTATCCGACAAAAAGGATACCTTCTTCAAAGAGATGGTGCAGCATCATATTTCCGGACAGCTAAAGGTCGCGCCGGAGCACGTTTCCGATGTGGTGCTGCAGAGAATGGGCAAGCCGAAAAACGCTGTTTACAACCGGTTTGTAGATAAGTATTTTGCCTTAAACAAGCAATTTGGAATGAACCAATATTTGGTGCCTTATCTGATGTCCAGTCACCCCGGTTCCGGACTGAGGGAGGCCATTGAGCTGGCAGAGTATATCCGGGAAATGGGTTACAATCCGGAACAGGTGCAGGACTTCTACCCCACCCCCTCCACATTGTCTACGGTGATGTATTACACCGGGCTTGACCCCCGAACTATGGATAAGGTGTATGTGCCCACCGACCCCCACGAAAAAGCGATGCAACGGGCGCTGATCCAGTACCGCAATCCCAAAAACTATTATTTGGTGAAGGAGGCACTATTGAAGGCTCACCGGGAGGATTTAATTGGCTCCGGTCCGAAGTGCCTGATACGGGCAATTCCGCCCCGTCAAGGCAAAACCCCGCCGCCTCCCAAAAAGCCGATGTCCAAGAAGCCCCCTACGCTGCCCAAGAAAAAACGACGGTAAATAACAGACCCCTTCTGCAGAAGGGGTCTGTTCTGTTTTGGATTTGGGCGCATAGAATGTTCCATACAATCCTGATTTGAGGTGGTACTATGGAATATTCAACCAACAGCATTACTTTAAGGGGTTCTCTTGTGGAGCTTCCCTGTTTTTCTCACGAAAACCACAGCCGTAGATTTCTTCGTTTTCTGTTAGAAGTGCCCCGGCTATCCGGGGCTGTGGACATATTGCCTGTGATTGCAGAAGAGAGTCTGCTTGCGCCTTTGGACCCTACCGCCGGGAGTATGCTCACCGTTTCCGGGCAAATCCGTTCCCACAATCAACGAACAGAGGGTAATCGTCATTTGCTGATTTTTGTTTTTGCATCCAAAATTGAAATTGAGGACGGTGAGCCACTAAATGAGGTAACGCTGGAAGGGCCTTTATGCCGGGAGCCGAATTTTCGCAGAACGCCTTTGGGACGGGAAATCTGCGATGTAATGCTGGCAGTCCCCCGTGCCTTTCACAGAGCCGACTATCTGCCCTGTATTTTATGGGGGCGCACGGCGCAGGAGGTTGCCCTCTGTCATACCCGGGAGGTTATCCGAATTTACGGACGGCTGCAAAGCCGTGTCTACACCAAGCTTACCGAAGAAGGTTCCCAGCAAAAAACAGCTTATGAAATTTCTGCTTTAACCGCAGATATCTTAGAGGATGAGATTTAATATCATACATAGAACGACTCCCACAGTGGTAGGCAGTACAAATGCCGCCACTGTCTTTTTTATGGAGCGCGTCTCCCGGTAGACAGTCATCAAGGTAGTTCCGCAAGGCCAATGAAACAGGGTAAACACCATCGTACACAGTGCCATCTGCCAGGTAAAAAAGCTTCCCAACAGCTCATACCCTACCCCACTGACTGCCTGCAGGCTTTGCGCCTGGGTGATGCTGATAAGAATGACAGGCAGCAACAATTCGTTGGCAGGCAGACAGAAAAGAAATGCCAGCAAAATGACGCCCTTCATTCCCAAAAGCAGCCCAAGGGGTTCTAAAAGGTTTGCAAATTTCTGCAACAGGGTTGTATTGGACAAAATCCACAAAGCTGCCCCGGCAGGAGCCGCAACCAACAAAGCTCTTCCGGATACGAAAAGGGTTCTGTCCAGCACAGACCGCAAAAATATCTGGCCAAGCCGGGGGCGACGGAAGGGAGGCATTTCCATAAAGAAGGTGCTGGGTGTTTCCCGCAAAAGGGTCTTACTCAGCAAATAAGAAACCGCCATTGCTCCCGTCACCCCCAAAGCCACGCAAAACGCCACCACAAATGCGCTGCCACTGCCGGCAAAAAACAGACTTCCCAGCAAAATCAGAGTAGGAAACCTTCCGTTGCAGGGCACCATTGCATTGGTCAGGATAGCGTTTAGACGCTCCCGTGGAGACTGAATAATCCGGCAACCCATAACCCCCACTGCATTGCAGCCCAGTCCCATACACAGCGTCAGCGCCTGCTTTCCGCAGCCGCCGCACCGGGCAAACACCGGGTCTAAAAGAAATGCCATTCGTGGCAGGTAGCCGATGTCCTCCAAAACCGTAAATAAGGGAAAGAAGATTGCCATTGGTGGCAGCATCACGCAAATAACACGGGCACAGGTGGCATAAATCCCATCCACCAAAAGCCCGGATAGCCAATCAGGCAAAACACTTGCCCAACCGGACAGAAAATGATAGGCCGCATCTGCCAGATACTCCAGCACCATTCCCGGATAATTAGCTCCCCATACCGTCAGCCATACAATTCCCAGCAACACCAAAAACAAAAACGGCAGACCAAATCTGCGGCTGACCAAAAGTTTATCCACACTGCGGCGGAAGGCTTGGTCGCAGTCTGGGTTTTGGCAGACACATTTTCCTGCAATTTCCTCCGCCGCCTGCACAGGGTCTTGCCAGCTGGGCAGACGCAGTTTTGGCATTTGCAGAGCTGTTTCCTTTATTGCCCCCAAAAGGTGGTCTATTCCCTCCCCCTTGCCTGCTGAGGTAAATACCACCGGGGCATTCAAAAGACCCGACAGCTTATGAGGGCATATGGAAATTCCCTGCCGGTGGGCTTCGTCAATCAAATTGACACATACCACGGTTTTGGGGCAGCGCATCAGAATTTGCAGAGCTAAAATTAAGCTTCGTTCCAAACAGCTCCCGTCACAGACAACCACGGTGCAATCTGCCTGATTTTCCTTTAAGTATTGGGCGGCAACCTGTTCATCGGGAGAGCTTCCCTCCAGCGAGTATGTGCCCGGTAAATCCACAAAAGTGAACCGGGTGTTACGATAATCCATTTGCCCCTGTGCCACGCCCACGGTTTTCCCCGGCCAGTTTCCGGTGTGTTGGCGAAGACCGGTCAGGGTATTAAACAGTGTGCTTTTCCCCACATTGGGATTTCCTGCCAGCGCCACCGTTATCTTTCGTTCCATTTGGGCGCTCATAACACTTCCACCCGGACCAACGCCATATCTTTGGTACGCAGCGCAACCACCGTACCCCGGAATTCCAGCGCCGTTACACTGCCGCCGGGGGTGCGATAGCGACTACATACCCGGGTTCCCGGTACCAAGCCAAACTCCGCCAAGCGCTTGCACAGAGCGCTGTCTTTCATTTGGGTCACCTGTCCCGGCACGCCCAAGGGTAATTTATCCAAGCCCATTTCCATGGGTATCCCCTCCTAACTTCGATATTTCATCATATCCCAATGAGTGGCTTTTTGTGCAGACAAAAACACCCTCTTTTCAACATAGAAAAGCTGTGATAGAATGAGAGAAAACGGAGGTGGCGGTATGAAAAAGAAGGTTGGAGAAATTATCCAAATTTTGAAAAACAAATATCCTCAGGCGCTTTGTGCCTTGCAATATGAAAAGGATTATGAACTGATGATTGCTGTGCGGCTGTCCGCCCAGTGCACAGATGCCCGGGTCAATTTGGTGGCACCGGCGCGGTATCAGGCATATCCCACGCTGGAAGATTTGGCCTCGCCTGATATTGCCGGCATTGAAAAATACATTCATTCCTGCGGCTTTTATCGACAAAAGGCCAAGGATATTGTGCTGGCCTGCCAAATGCTCATCCATACTTACGGCGGTAAAGTTCCCGGCACTATGGAGGAGCTTTTGAAGCTACCCGGTGTAGGACGAAAAACGGCAAACCTGCTTTTGGGAGATATTTACCATACTCCTGGCAGTGTAGTCTGCGATACCCACTGTATCCGGATTTGTGGGCGGCTGGGTCTTTCCCAGGGCAAAGACCCGGAAAAGGTGGAAAAGCAGCTTCGGAAAATTTTGCCGCCGGAGGAAAGCTCAGATTTTTGCCACAGAATTGTTCTGTTCGGAAGAGAAATTTGCACCGCAAGAAACCCAAAATGCGGAAGCTGTCCCCTTTCACTATTCTGCAAGGAAGTATAAGGAATAACCCCCTCTTTGTTCCCATAAAATTGGGACAAGGAGGGGATTTTTTGCATCTTCCCATTTTTTACAACGCATTGCTTTTAACCGGGGTGAATTTGCTTCTGCGAATGGTTTCCACCGGCTTTCAGGTGTATATCTCCGGGTGTATTGGCGCCGCCGGTGTGGGTCTTTTACAGCTTGTTTTGTCTGTGGGCAGTTTGGCTATGACTGCAGGAATGGCAGGTGTCCGCACTGCCACAATGTACTTAACCGCCGAAGAATTGGGCAAAAAAAGGGCGGGAAATGTGCGGTGGGTTCTGTCCGGATGCCTTTCATACAGCGTGCTGACCAGTGGAGCCGTTTCCCTATTACTTTATTCCTTTGCGCCGCAAATTGCCTGCTTTTGGGTAGGTCTCCAAGAAACGACTGAGGCTATTCGGCTGTTTGCCTGCTTTGTGCCTATCAACTGTCTGACCGGGGCTATGGTGGGATATTTTACCGCCGCCAACCGGATTGGTACACTGGCGCTGGTGGAGGTGGCAGAACAGCTTTTTTCTATGGCGATAACCATATTCCTTCTGACATTTTGGGCTGGCGCAGACCCGGTCCGGGCCTGCCAGAGCATTATTTTCGGTGGCGGGCTTGCCGGGTGCTTTACCCTGATTTGCCTTATGGTTTTGCGCATTGCAGAAAAAGCGCCCACTGCACCCAGAATCTCTATCCGTACCAGACTTTTGCATACTGCCGTGCCTTTGGCCCTTGCCGACGACTTAAAGGCCGGAATTTCCACTACGGAAAATTTAATGGTACCGAAACGGCTTGCTTTATATCCGGCGATAGGCAATCCACTGGCGGCCTTTGGCGTGGTCAGTGGGATGGTTTTTCCGGTGCTGATGTTTCCGGCATCCATTGTTTACAGCTTGGCAGAGCTTTTGATCCCGGAGCTTGCAAGATGCAACGCTGCAGGCAGTAAAAAGCGGATACGGTATTTGGTAAAGCGCAGTTTGAAGGTTACCCTTCTTTACGGTTGTTTTTTCGGTGGATTGGAGTTTCTTGTGGGCCGGGCTCTTTGTGTCAGGCTGTATCAAAACACAGAAGCCGGGAGTTTTCTCCAGCTATACGCTCTTTTAATTCCTATGCTTTACTGCGATGCCATCACCGATGCCATGACCAAGGGACTGGGTCAGCAGAAGGCCTGTGTGCGGTATAATATTCTCACCTCATTTTTGGATGTGGTTTTCTTATTCGTTCTGCTTCCCAGATTTGGTATGACCGGGTATTTTGTCAGCTTTTTTGTAACACATCTCCTAAACTTTCTTTTAAGCATCCGCAGGCTGTTTCATATTACAAAGCTGGGGATTTCCTGGAAGGTCGTCATTTCTGCGGTTCTGGCTACCGGCGGTAGTATTTTTATTGCCGGGCATATCTATACACCCCTTTGGCGAGGCGTGTTCTTTGGCGTTATTTTGGTGTGTATGCTCTTTTTAATGCAGGTTCTGAAAAAAGAAGATGTGCTTTGGGTAAAGGGTCTTATAAAAAAATCACCTCATTTATGAGGTGATTTTTCTCAAAGTTGTTTTAAGATTTCCAAAACAAATTGCCAGGTGCGTTGGGTAGATGCAATTCCCAGCTTTTCCCGGCTGGTGTGGATATCGTGCATCTCCGGGCCAATGGATACGCAGTCCAGACCGGGCAGTTTTTCCGAAAGCAAACCACATTCCAATCCGGCATGGATCGCCACCACCTGGGGCTCTTTACCGAACATTTCCTGATAAACACGAACCATAGTATCACGCAAAGGAGAGATTTTTTTATACTCCCAGGCAGGATACTCTCCCATTTGGCTGTAAAGCCCATCGTGGAAGGAAGCCAGCTCCTGCAATTTCTGCAAAAGCGCCTGTTTTTCCGCATTGACACTGCTGCGAACAGAGAAAGTCAGGGTCAAATTCTCATCCAGCTTTGCAATACCTAAATTCAGACTGGTTTGCACCAGATCGGGAATCTCCTCACTCATTGCCTGGACACCGTTGGGCACAGCACACATGAGGGAAATCACCTTAGAGGACAACTCCGCAGACAGTGCGTTTCCGCCCAGGGCATCCACATTTTCGCCACGGATCACCGCTTCCGGCTCGTCAAAATCCCTGCGGATTTCTGCCTGCAGTGCTTCTATAATTTCGTTGATAGGCTCTGCATTCATACCCAGCATCACCGCCGTTACCTGACAGGAACGGGGAATGGCATTGTCCTTAGCGCCGCCATTTAAGGAGGTGATACTCAAAGGCATAACCTTCCCAATTCTGCCCAAAAGCTCGCCCATTACCTTGTTGGCATTTGCCCGGTTTTTATGAATTTCCACACCGGAGTGGCCGCCCTGCAAGCCCTCTACCGTCAGGCGGATACAAGGGCCGTACACCGGATGCTTGGGGGCGGGCATTGTAATGGTCGCCGTAGCACCGCCGGCGCAGGAAACCGTGAAAATTCCCTCTTCCTCAGAGTCCAAATTCAGCAGGGTTCTACCCTTTAACTGGGACAAATCCACAGAGGCCGCACCTAAAAGACCGATTTCCTCGTCAACGGTAATCAACACCTCCAGGGGCGGATGGGGAATATCCCGGGAAGATAGCAACGCAAGAGAAATTGCCACAGCAATGCCGTCGTCGCCGCCTAAGGTAGTTCCCTTGGCGAAAACATACTCCCCGTCGTGGGCAATATCCAAACCGACCGTTTCCAAATCCAAGGAGCAATCTGCGTCCTTTTCGCAGACCATATCCATATGCCCCTGCAAAATTACCGGGCTATGATTCTCATAGCCGGGCGTGCCGGGCTTAAAAATAATCACATTATTATCTGCGTCCTGGATATAAGGCAACCCCTGCCCCTTGGCAAAGGACACCAAATAATCACTAATTGCCTTGGTGTTTCCGGAGCCGTGGGGAATGGCGCAGATTTGCTCAAAATAATCAAACACTGTCTCCGGCTGAAGGCCGGCAAGCTTTTTGGTCATCATAAATTCGCTCCTTCGGATTGATAGTAACAGTATAGCACAAAAAAGTCTTTTCGTCAAAAAGAAAGGCCGCAGGAAGCTCCTGCGGCCGCAAATTCTTATATATCAGGGAAACAGACACAATGCCAGAGTCAGCACCAGCCAAACCAAAGCAACCCATTTCGTAGCCTTTGCCAAAATCTTATCCATACTCTTACCACTCTTACTCAGGTAAGAATCGGAATTGCCGGACAAAGCGCTGGACAGGCCAGACTCCTTACCAGACTGAAGCATAACCACCAAAATCAGCGCAACGCTGGCGATAACTTCCAAGACTGTGAGAATAATCTTAACAACTTCCATTTTGTAAACCTCCCTCCGACAGCATAATCACCGCATGCTGCGGATTACATACATTTTCCCATACTCTGGGTGATAACGGCTGATATTATATCACAGAATTTCCCACATTTCAAGTGTTTCATGTGATATTTTTCAATTATTTCGTCACCCAAGTGCCGGTTGCAGCACAGGTCAAGTAGGCATTGATAAAGGGATCCAACGCACCGTCCATCACCGCATTGACATTGGCGGTTTCACAGCCGGTACGGGTGTCTTTGACCAATGTGTAGGGCATAAAGACGTAGTTACGGATT
>JAZOME010000001.1:0-35417 GCA_045653685.1 Faecousia sp. | reverse complement strand
AGAACGAACTGACCGTCAGCACGCTTTACGCCCAGACGCTTAGCCTCGGAATCACGACCGTTCTTGGTAGAACCGCCGCCCTTATGGTGAGCGAAAAACTGAATACCAATCTTCAGCATGGTATTACACCTCCAAAACTTCGATATAATCAGGATACTGTTCCCTAAAGGAAAGAAGCGTCACCAGCAATCCGGAAAGGACAGCCTGAACAGTTTCTTCCTCGTCGCAGGAACTGGGGAGCATCAGGGTAACACGGGCATCCTCGTCCTTGACCCGAACCTTTGCCTTGGCACCGCACACATCGTTGATGGTAGCTTCAGCCATGGTAACAACGGCAGAGATCGCGGCACACACAATATCGGTGCCAGCCTCGCTGTAGCCGCTGTGGCCGGAGACGGAGAATGCTGAGATTCTGCCATCTTCCATAGTAAACTCGCATCTTGTCATACTTACAGTGCGATCTTGGTGATTTCCACCTTGGTGTAGGGCTGACGATGGCCCTGCTTCTTCTTCTCGTTCTTCTTGGCCTTGTACTTGAAGACGGTAATCTTCTTAGCCTTGCCGTTCTTGATAGCCTTAGCCTCTACGGTAGCACCCTCAACAACGGGAGCGCCGATCTTGGAGTTCTCACCATCCAGAATAGCCAGAACCTGATCGAACTTCACGGTAGCCTCAGCCTCAACCTCCAGCTTTTCGATGTAGAGAACATCGCCCTCAGCCACGGTGTACTGCTTGCCACCAGTTACGATAATTGCTTTCATTTCCTTTTTCACCTACTTTATATTGTGTAGTCTCGCTCTGTAAGGCGCAGGCGCTTTTGGGCGCACTGACTTAAGCCCATTCGATGCGGCTGGACTATTTTAGCAAAACATAATGAGAAAGTCAATAGTTTTTTTAAAGAAAATTCCTTGAATTTCCAAGGAATTTGGAAGTTTTTCTCCAAAGCGGGAAGAAAAGCCCGGGAGCAAGCAGGAAAGACCGGCATTTTTGAAAAAGAAAAGGGGAAAAAGAAAAATTTCAGAAAACAGAAGAAAATGCTTGACAAACGCATTTACTTTGGCTATAATCACACTTGCCTTTGGACGATTAGCTCAGCTGGCTAGAGCATCCGCTTGACGTGCGGAAGGTCATAGGTTCGAGTCCTATATCGTCCACCATGAAAAGACCGTGATTGTGATACAATCACGGTCTTTTCAGCTAAATTCGGCTGGCGCCGAGCTAAATTGCCTATCGGCAGCTAAATTCCTGCCGGAGCTAAATTGGGCTTCGCCCAGCTATATAGCCGAATTTAATTTAGCTTCACGAAGTGAAATTTAGCTGCGAGCATAGCGAGCAATTTCGCTACGAAGTAATTTAGCTAATGACAATCTTCCCGATTTGTGATATGCTTATTACAAAGGAGCTGATCTAAATGGCAGAAAGTATTATGCTGGATAAAGCAAAAGACTTTGCGGTGACTATCGTCAATCTTTGTAAGTATATCAAGGAAACGAAAAGGGAATCTGTGCTAACAAATCAGCTTTTGCGTTCCGGTACATCCATCGGCGCAAACATTCATGAATCTAAATATGCCCACGGAACAGCTGATTTTATTGCAAAAATGCAGATAGCTTTGAAGGAATGTTACGAATCTGAATATTGGCTGGAACTACTTAACCGCACCGGCTATATCCCGGATGAACAATACAAACCTCTCCAAAACGACTGTGGCGCTATCCGCCGGATGCTAATTACTTCTATCAATACTGTAAAAGAAAAAACCAAATAAAAAATGCCCAACCGATTGATGCGGCTGGGCATTTGTTTTTTATTTGCTATGGTATTTAGCCTGAGGTAAGAGCAGCCAACAATCAGTCAGCTCTGCAGTTTAGCTTGTACAAAAACCAGGTGGCGGCCAGTAAATCCGCACTGCCGCCGGGAGAAAGATTTTTTTCAATAAAGACATCGTCCAGCAGGAGGATGTCTTCTTTTTTGGGGTTAGGCAGCAGCGCTTTTGCCCGTTTCTTGGCAAATTCTGCTCCCTCTGCACCGCCCCGGTGATAAAGGTTGGTGTCTTCTATTTGGGAAATCAGGTGCAAAAGAGTGATGAGACCTGCATCGTTTTCCCCTGTGTGGAGATTGTGTTCAAAGAACTCCAGCGCAGATAGAAGGTGAGGAAAACCAGCCATCGCTTCGCCTCGGATTCCGGTAATGCCGCAGTCCTGATAAAGCCGTCTTCCAAAGGTGTCCGGAAGGTCTGTCCGGTCCAAATCCGCCTGCAGAGCCTTGTGGCACATATCCCGGGAAGCGTTCAGCACAGCCTGCACCCCAACAAATGGGACTCCCGGCGTCCAAGTAGCGCCAATGGCACCGCATAACAGTCCTAAAGTAAAAATAGCGCCTTTGTGGGTGTTGATTCCACCGGTAGCGGCAAACATCTCTTGCTCTGCCTTTAGCCCTGCCTGACGCAGCAAAGGAAAGCACATTTCCGGTTCCGGATTGTTTATGCCGATTTCCACGGCTTTTGCAAAGTAGCTTTCTAATGCCTGAGCGCTTTTGAGAAACAGGGGCAAGTCCATATCCTTGTGGCTTCCGTTGTTTCGCCTATCCACAAGCCCGGGCTTGGGCGTAACAGTTACCTCATAAATCAGGCTCTCTTTTGCCAAAGCACCAATGGCTTTGCAGTCAGAAGCTGCAAAGTATTCCCGGATTAACTGCCCGGTGGCTTCCTGTAGCTGCGTAATGCTGTGGGCCCGGGTGGCGGCACAAAGCCTACCCGGTTTACCGCAGACCAAGCACCCTCGCTGTTGCGGCCGGGTGAGTGCTTCTGCCGTGGGGGTCAGCACATCCATATCCCACAGCCGCCCCAAAGGTAAGCTGTCTTCCAGCCCGGTGCAAAAATCCTTTAATGCCTGAGCCGGCATATCCACACTGAAAATAGCCTCGCAGCCGGTGTGCTCGCTGCGGATTTCTTCTTTCAAAATGGGAAGACTGTCTTTCAGTCGGGACACCCCTAAATAGAAAGCTCTTTCAATTTCCGGCGTGTTTTTTACCGGCCCGGGGATGTTCATACAGAAGGAAATGATGGGATACCCTGCCTGTAAAAACACATTTTGCCGGGCAACTCTTTGCTCCCGAGCCAGCAAAATATCCTGTAGCGAAACTTCCATATTTATTGCCAACCGGGCATCTGACGGCGGTTGTCCATCTTCTGCAGTAATTCGTCAGACTTTTCGCCAACGCAGCCCACCAGCATATAACGGCGCTTGAAGCGGTCGTAAATCAGGTGGTCCAGGAGGCGGAAATTCTTTACCATACCTGTGTGGCTTACGTGCACCCGGGGACCGTCGCAGATTTGTATGCTGTCGCCAATGCTGATGTGATGCTCGTCCACATAAGTCACCGGCAAATCCTGTGCAATCACCTCATTGACCTTTTGCTCCAGTTCCTTGATGTCCAGGTTCGGCGCATGCTCCGGGAAAGTGATAACAAAGCCGTGGCGCAAATCGGAGTGGCCGCAGCGCTCATTGTCCTCGTCGGAAATGAACATACCGCAAATGTCTTCGGCGGTATGTGCCATCAGTCGGTAGGGAAGGGATTTGTAAACCTCTTCCTTGATTTCATCCGGCTCCGGTCCGAAAATTCTGGGCCGTGCAACCAGCACCTGCTCTCCAACGCCGATCAACAGATTGGCATTTGCACCCAAAAACGGGTAAATCAGGTCAAAATGCTCCACCACCACACGCCGTCCCTTGTTCAGCGCTTCGGAAATGGCGTCTGCCAGATCCTGCATTTGGGTAAAGCCGTTTTCAAAGCGGACATCCAAATGGTAGGTGTGGGGGGCGAAATAGGCAAAGCCCTGCTCTTGCTCCAAAATGGGCAGGGGGCGGACATATACGCCGTTGTCGTCGTTGGTCAGCTCCAAACCGGGGAACATACCCCGAATGAGGGCGCTTTTGCCGGAACCGGACTCACCGATAATGCCGATGAGCTTATCGTTGGGATTGAGATACATCTGCGCCAACTGCTGACCCAAATCCAGCATACGGTGGGCACCTCTGGGTGCGTAGTAACTGCTAAGCAGGTGAGTAGGTCTGCTCTTTGCCATAGTAAAACCTCCTGTTTATCCGTTTTTTAAGTGTGCGTATGTGGTGGGCGGTACCAGCTTTTTCAGCTCATCCCAAGCGCCATCTTGCAAAAGCTGCCGCACACGGCTGGCGCTGATAGGCTGCTGTTCTTGGGTTTTCCTGGGGATTTCTACTACCTCCACGCCCAATGGGGGAAGAATTTGTTTCATTGTTTCGTTATAAGATGCGGTAACCTGACAATTGGGCTCTGTTCCCACAAAACGGGTGGTGATACCAAAATGTCTGGCATAATGGTTGCCGAAAATCTCGCAATCCAAGGCACACTGAATGGTATCTATGGGGGCAGTTTCTTTGAGGAAATAAGTGGGGAAAGTTACCGCAGAGATCAGGTATGGTCCGGTGGGAAGTACTGTCACATTGGGTAAATCCAATGTACCCAGCTTTACCATCTCCATCCGGTCTGCGTAGGAAAACTGGCTTTTGTCCTCAGAAAGAACAAAGACATACAGATGGTCGCACTGCCGGCTGGCGGTTTCGATTAAGTATCGATGACCCAAAGTAAAGGGATTGCAGTTTGCCACAATACTGCCGATTTTTCCGGAAGCATTTGCCTTGGGTAAACCCTGCAGAAACGCCTCAATTCCGTCAGAACGGTTTTCCATCAGCAGCACATCCTGAGTCTTTGCTACCGGGGTGAAAAACAGGGGGCGGAACAGATGCTCGTTTTTGGGTTTGGTGTATAAAAACAGGTGGGGAATACCCTGGGCAACGGCGTCCTGACGCAAGTCCGTCAGAAGCTGGGCGGTTAACCCCTGCCCTTGATAGCGGCTGTCCACCGCAATGCACTTTATCAGGTTTCCCAGCCGGGAGGCAGTGCCTGCCAAAATATCCCCGTCCCATAAAAGAACGGTGATATCCACATTTTCGTCCGGCTTCAAGTCCTCCTGAAGCAATAATTGCTCCCAGGCCGCTTTCCGCCTGCCCTTGAGATGTAATACAAGTTCTGCGTCCATAGTTCCAACTCCTTTTTGTTATTATACATCATAAAAGGCGGATAAGTAAAGAAGAAAGTGTTTGCATTCCCTTTGAAGGTATTATATAATATTTACAAATTGTGCTAATTGCATTGGTACGTTTAGAAGGAGTGAAGAAAATGGAAATTAAAAAGCTGGCATCGGCAGGAACTATGGAGTCCAGTGATGCCTATGTGGAAATTGAACCCGGTGAGGGACTGGAGATTTTTGTGGAGTCTGTGGTGCAGGGCCAGTTTGGCGAAAGCATCCGCAGTGTGGTGCAGGAGGTTTTGCAGGAGCAAAGCGTGGAAAACGCCCGTGTTCGGGTGATGGACAGAGGCGCTTTGGCTTGCGTGCTTCGTGCCAGAGTGGAAACGGCTGTAGGTCGTGGAAAGGAGGCAAACTAATGCGTCGCAGTATGCTTTTTTTGCCGGGTAATAACCCCAATATGCTGATCAACGGCAACTGCCTGGGTGCAGATGCGGTGATTTTTGACTTGGAGGATGCGGTAGCACCTGCCCAAAAGGATGCCGCCCGGATTTTGGTGCGCAATACCATGCGCTATATGGATTTTCAGGGCTGTGAGCGCATTGTCCGTATTAACGCCACAGATACGGAGTACTGGCAGGCGGATTTGGACGAGATTATGCCCCAGAAGCCGGAGCTGATTTTGTTGCCCAAGACCAGCACGGCAGAGGACGCCCTGAAGGCGGATGCCTATATGACCCAGTTGGAAGAAAAGCTGGGTTTTGCCCCCAATACCGTGGGCTTAATGCCCTTGATTGAAACGGCTTTGGGTGTGGAGAATGCATTTAGCATCGCCACTTCTACTTCCCGTATTCAGGCAATTTTCCTGGGAGCAGAGGACCTGACGGCTGACCTGCAGTGCAAGCGTACCAAGGCCGGCACGGAAATTGCTTATGCCAGAAGCCGTATGGTAATGGCTGCCCGGGCAGCCGGTGTACAGGTTTATGATACGCCCTTTACCGATGTGAACGACGATGAGGGTATTGTGACCGATACCCAGTATGCAAAGGGCCTGGGCTTTAGCGGTAAGGCCTCCATTTCTCCCCGGCATGTGGAAGTGATTAACCGGATTTTTAGCCCCACAGAGCAGGAAATCGACTATGCCTATGAGGTGCTGGAGGCTATTGAGCTGGCGGTACGGCAGGGTAAGGGCGCCATTGCCCTCCACGGCAAGATGATTGATGCCCCCATTGTGACCCGAGCCAAGCAAACCGTGGCAATGGCAGAACAGCTGGGTCTGGGAAGGGAGGAAAACTAAATGCAAAAGCTGGTTAAAACCTTAGAAGAAGCCATCCGTCTGGCAGGCTTGAAAGACGGTATGACCATTTCCTTCCACCACCATTTGCGCAACGGTGACTTTGTGCTGAATATGGTGCTGGAGCAGGCGGCCAAAATGGGTATCCGGGAGCTGAATGTGAATGCCAGCTCTGTGTTTGACTGCCATACCCCGGTGATTGAGCATATTAAAAACCATGTGGTCTCCGGCTTGCAGGTGAACTATATGGCCGCCGGTGTGGGCAGAGCCATTTCTCAGGGCATTATGGAAAAGCCTGTGGAGTTCCGTTCCCACGGCACCCGCCCCCGGGATATTGCCAATGGCAGAACTCCCATTGATGTGGCGTTCATTGCCGCCCCGGCCTCTGACCCTATGGGTAACTGTACCGGAAAATACGGCAAATCTGCCTGCGGTAGCTTGGGCTACGCAATGGCAGATGCGATGTTTGCCAAAAAAGTGGTGGTGATTACCGACACTTTGTTGGACTATCCCTTGCAGGATTTCTCTATTCCGGAAAACTATGTGGACTATGTGGTGCAGGTGGATGCCATCGGTGACCCCAAGGGCATTGTGTCCGGCACGACCCAAATCACCCGTGACCCGGTGGGTCTGGTAATGGCTGCCCACGCAGCCAAGGTGATTGAAGCCTCCGGCCTTTTGAAGGACGGCTTCTCCTTCCAGACCGGCGCCGGCGGCGCATCCTTGGCGGCGGCAAAATTCTTGAAGGACATTATGCTGGAAAAGAAAATCCAGGGTAGCTTTGGCTTGGGCGGTATCACCGGCTATTTGGTGGATATGCTCCAGGCAGGCTGCTTCCAGAAGCTGCTGGATGTGCAGTGCTTCGATCTGAAGGCGGTGGAGTCCATCCGCACAGACCCCCGTCATATGGAAATTTCTGCCTTGCATTATGCGGCACCCTCGGAAAGAGGCTGTGTGGCGGATAATTTGGATGTGGTCATTTTGGGCGCCACGGAAATCGATACGGACTTTAATGTCAATGTCCACACCGATTCCAATGGCTTCATTATGGGCGGCTCCGGCGGTCATACCGATGTGGCGGCAGGCAGTAAGCTGTGTATGATTATTGCGCCGATGT
The DNA here is from genome assembly GCA_045653685.1 of Faecousia sp. Lineage (GTDB taxonomy): Bacteria > Bacillota > Clostridia > Oscillospirales > Oscillospiraceae > Faecousia. Next base: position 27,938 of record JAZOME010000001.1, on the reverse strand, counting down.
TCCGGGCAAGACTTCCCATTGTTACCGACCGTGTCAATGCTATTTCTACCCCCGGCCGGGATATCAATGTGCTGGTAACCCAGGGCGGTATTGCGGTCAATCCTAAAAACCAGGATCTGAAGGAACGACTGCTTTCTGCCGGCCTGCCTGTGGTGGATATGCAGGCGCTGAAGGAAAAGACCGAGAAAATCACCGGTGTACCCCAAAAGCTTGTAAGGGGAGACAGACCGGTGGCACATATCATCGGCAGAGACGGCCAAATTCAGGATGTTATTTACAATGTGGTGAAGTAATCCATAGATAAGCATTTTCCGTAACACACAAATTCCTGCGTATCAAAGGTCCGGGCAGCTTGAAAAGACTGCCCGGACTTTTTTCTGTAAATTGTCCGTATTTTCTAGAGAAAATCCTGCTTTTTTGGGGTTTTCTTTCTTGACAAAAATACCGGCGCGTTATACTATATATGAGCAGTACAATGCGAGATAATGCAAAGGAGATAAGCAAATGGAAAACCAGAAGAAAAAGGTGCTGGTGATTGGTGTCATCGGTGCCGATGTTCATGCGGTTGGCAATAAAATCCTGTACCATGCCTTCACGGAGGCTGGCTTCGAGGTGGTCAATTTGGGCGTGATGGTCTCCCAGGAGGAGTACATTGCTGCTGCTATTGAATCCGCCGCTGATGCCATTGTGGTATCTTCCCTGTACGGTCAGGGTGAGCTGGACTGCCGTGGTATGCGTCAGAAGTGCGATGAGGCAGGCCTGAAGGGTATTCCTCTGCTGGTAGGCGGCAACATCGTAATCGGCAAGCAGTCCTTTGAAGATGTGGAGAAGCGCTTTAAGGATATGGGCTTTGACAGAGCCTTCCCTCCCGGCACTGCTCCGGAAACTACCATTGAAGCACTCCGTGAAATATTACATATGGACGGTGAGACCGCTTGAAGCCGGTTTTACTGATTGATTTCGGAAGCACCTACACAAAGCTGACGGCTGTGGATGTGGAAAATGCTTGCCTTTTGGGCACGGCTTCTTCCTACACCACTGTGCAGACGGATATCAACGAGGGCCTAAATGATGGCTTGCGACGGTTGAAGGAAAAGACAGGTGAGCTGGATTTTCAGGAGACCTACGCTTGTTCCTCGGCCGCCGGTGGTCTGCGGATGATTACCAGTGGACTGGTGCCGGAGCTGACAGGGGAGGCCGCTAAGCTGGCCAGCCTGGGAGCCGGAGCCAAGGTGATTAAGGTGTATGCCTTTCAGTTAACCCAAGAGGATTTGGAAGAAATCACCCGGGAAAAGCCGGATATCTTCCTCCTGGTTGGCGGCACCGACGGCGGTAATACCGAGTGTATTTTGCACAATGCCAAAATGCTGGCAACCCTGGAGCCCAAATTCCCGGTGGTGATTGCCGGTAACCGCACCGCAGTTCGCCAGTGCCAGGAGCTTCTGGCAGGCTGGGAGACCTATATTTGTCCCAATGTGATGCCCCGGTTTGGTGTGTTGCAAACGGAGCAAACCCAAAAGCAGATCCGGGAAATTTTTCTGAACCGGATTATTAAGGCTAAGGGGCTTTCCAAAGCTACTGAGTTGCTTTCAGATATTATGATGCCTACGCCCTCTGCGGTTTTGCAGGGTGTGAAGCTTTTGGCTGACGGTCTGGAAGGACAGATGGGCATCGGAGAGCTGATTGCAGTGGATGTGGGCGGTGCTACTACGGATATTTACTCCGTGGCAGACGGTGCTCCGGAACACGGCAATACGGTTTGTAAGGGCTTGCCTGAGCCCTATGTGAAGCGCACCGTGGAAGGTGATATCGGCATGCGATACTCCCTGCAGGGAATTATCGATGCTGTTGGTCTTGACAAGGTGGCGGAGCTTTCCGGCTTGACCCCGGAGCGTGTTACGGAGCTGTCGGAAATGCTGAAAAGCCACACCGATACAGTGCCCAACGGCGATCCGGAGCTGGAAAAGCTGGATTACGCTTTGGCTTGCGGTGCTGTGGAGGAGGCGGTTCGCCGCCACGCCGGTACCATTGAAGAAACCTACACAATGATGGGCAAGGCCTATGTGCAGGAGGGCAAGAACTTAACCAAGGTGAACCAGATTGTGGTCACCGGCGGCAGTCTTACCCACACACAAAAGACCGAGGAAATCGCCCGTCATGCCCTGTACAGCCCCCTGCAGCCCCAGTCGCTGCGGCCGTTGCAGGCAGATGTCTGGGTGGACAGAACATACATTTTAGCCGCTATGGGTCTATTATCGTCCCATTACCCCCAGGTGGCATTGACAATACTTAAAAAGGAGCTTGAATTCCATGGATATTCAGAATAAGAAACTCTCGGAAGACGTATTTTTCAAAGAGCGTCAGGAAGTGCTTGGCCAGTGGCACACCGGTAAGGATGTTAACCTGGAGGATGCTGTGGCCTACCACAAGGCAATGCCCGAAAGCCGGAACTTCTCTCAGAAGCTTCTGAAGGCCAAGGCAGAACAGCGCACTTTGGTACAGCCCCGTGCCGGTGTTCCTGTGGTTGAGGAGCATATCAAGCTGTTGAAGTACCTGGAGCAGTATGGCGAGGCAGATCTTCTGCCCAGCACCATCGACTCCTACACCCGTCAGAACCGCTATGAGGAAGCAGAAAACGGCATTGCCGAGTCCATCCGTTTGGGCCGTGCGATGATGAACGGCTTCCCGGCAGTCAACCACGGTGTCGCTAAGTGCCGTCAGGTGATTGAAAGCGTGAATGTGCCTGTTCAGGTGCGCCACGGCACACCGGACGCAAGACTTTTGACAGAAATTACCTTTGCCGGTGGCTTTACCAGCTACGAAGGCGGCGGTATTTCCTACAACCTGCCCTACTGCAAGAATGTGCCCATGGAGCGCACCATTCGTGACTGGCAGTATGTGGACAGACTGACTGGCTTGTACGAGGAGATGGGCGTTTCCATCAACCGTGAGCCCTACGGTCCTCTCACCGGCACTCTGGTGCCCCCCTGTATTTCCCACGCAGCAGCCATTATTGAGGCATTGCTGGCCGCAGAGCAGGGTGTTAAGAATATTACCGTAGGCTATGGCCAGTGCGGCAACCTCCGTCAGGACGTGGCAGCTATTCGCACTTTGGAAGAGCTGACCGACGAATACCTGAAGAAGTACGGCTACAACGATGTGCAGGTAACCACCGTTCTGCACCAGTGGATGGGTGGCTTCCCTGCAGACGAGGCAAAGGCCTTCGGTGTTATCTCCACCGGCAGCCTGATTGCTGCGTTGAGCAAAGCCACCAAGGTGATTGTGAAGACTCCCCACGAGGCTGTGGGCATCCCCACTATGGAAGCCAATGCCGAGGGTCTGCGCTGCACCAAGCAGGTGGTCAATATGCTGTCCGATCAGATTTTGCAGTCTGACAAGGTGGAGGAAGAAAAGGAAATCATCCGTCAGGAAACCCGTTGCATCGTGGACAAGTGCTTCGAGCTGGGTAACGGCGACATTGCCTTGGGTGTATGCCGTGGCGTGGAAGCCGGTGTTTTGGATGTGCCCTTTGCTCCCTGTAAGTTCAACCGTGGTCTGATGCTTCCCTGCCGTGACAATAACGGTGCTATCCGTATTCTCAACCCCGGCAACCTGCCTTTCAATAAGGAATTGCTGGACTTCCACGCAGGCAAGATTGCTGAGCGTGCGCAGGCAGAGAACCGCAAGCCCTCTTTCCAGATGGTTATTGATGATGTGTATTCTATTGGCAAGGGTCGCCTGGTAGGCAGACCCAGATAATAATTGAAGGAAGGAAAAATGAAAATTGTAAATGTTATTTGCGCTGCCGGCCGTACCGGTTTCTACTTCGACGACCAGCGTGCCATTAAGCAGGGTGCCGGTCACGACGGTATATTCTATATTGGCAATGCCGTTACCGAGGGCTTCCGTTCCATCCGCCAGGCAGGTGAGTCTATCTCCGTTATGCTGGTGCTGGAAGACGGTCAGATTGCCTACGGCGACTGCGCCGCTGTGCAGTACTCCGGTGCAGGCGGACGGGATCCTCTGTTCCTGGCTGATGATTTCATTCCCGTGATTGAAAAGTACATCAAGCCCCAGTTGGTTGGCAAGGAAGCTGACGATTTCCGTGGCTTGTGCAAGATGATGGAGGCCATTCAGGTAGAGGGCAAGCGCCTGCACACCGCTATCCGCTATGGTGTTTCTCAGGCTATCCTGGATGCTGTTGCCAAGGCTACCAACCGTATGATGTGTGAGGTTGTGGCTGACGAGTATGGCTGCACCGTGTCCGAAACCCCCGTGGATATCTTCACCCAGTCCGGTGATGACCGCTATGACAACTCTGACAAGATGATTATCAAGGGCGCACAGGTTCTGCCCCACGCTCTGATTAACAATGTGGAGACCAAGCTGGGCAAGAACGGCGAGAAGCTGGCCGAGTATGTGGCCTGGCTGCGTGACCGTATTCTGCAGTTCCGCACCAGCGAGGATTACCTGCCTACTTTCCATATTGATGTGTACGGTACCATCGGCGCTATCTTCGGCAATGACAACTGCAAGGCAATGGCAGACTATATCGAGGAGCTGGGCAAGCTTGCCAAGCCCTTCCACCTGCGTATCGAAGGTCCTATAGACTGCGATGTGGACGTGCCCACCCAGTGCAAGGCTCTGGCTGCACTGACTGCAGAGCTGGATGCGCGTGGCTGTGATGTGGAGCTGGTGGCTGACGAGTGGTGCAACACCCTGGAGGATATCAAGCTGTTTGCCGACAACAAGGCCGGCCATATGGTGCAGATTAAGACCCCTGACCTGGGCGGTATCAATAACACCATCGAGGCTGTGCTGTACTGCAAGGAGAAGGGTATCGGCGCTTATCAGGGTGGTACTTGTAACGAAACCGACCGTAGTGCACAGGTTTGTGTCCACTGCGCTATGGCAACGCAGCCCACACAAATTTTGGCAAAGCCCGGTATGGGTGTGGACGAGGGCTTTATGATCGTCTACAACGAAATGAACCGGATTTTGGCAATCCGCGAGGCTAAGAAAAATATCTGATAAAAAAGTAAAAAGCGGCGAACCGCTTCAGTGAGAGCCGCCCGGTTTGTGTGGACAGCATAAAAAAAGACCCCTGTAGGAAATATTTAGTTTTATGCGGAGTGGCGCAGCGTTAGCGGCGCCACTCCTGTTTTTACTGGTTCTGCTCAAGCTGTCGTTTCGGGAACGGATTTTTTATTCTTGAATTGCCTGCAGAATTTCGGAGGCGTCCTGCAAAACCAGGTGGGGCTTATCCTCCGAGGCCGCTAAAATTTCCGGGGTGGTCTCACCACTCAGCACCAAAATCCCCGTCACGCCGGCATTCAGCCCGGATTTTACATCGGTGTAAATCCGGTCGCCTACCACAGCCGTTTCCTCTTTAGAATAGCCCAGGGCTTCCATGGCCAACTGGGGCATCAGGGGGGAGGGCTTTCCAATCACCACCGGGGTGCGCCCGGTGGCATTTTTTATCATCATACACACACTGCCGCAGTCCGGCACACTGCCAAACTCCGTGGGACACACCAAATCCGGGTTTGTGGCAATATAGGGAATGTCCTTCCGGGTCAGAAGCAATCGGCTGACATCTTCCAGCTTTTGAAAGGTCAGCTCCGTATCAAAGCCCATTAGAACACCCTCTACTTTATCCAAATCCCGGCTGAGGGAAATGCCTGCCTGGGTAAGCTCCTGAGCCATACTTTCCGTGCCGCACAGGTAAAAGGTCAGCCCCGGGTGGTGCTTCTGCAGATAGAAAATGGTAGCTTGGGTGGAGGTGAGAAAATCCTCCCGGGTGGCGGAAATCCCCAGCTTTTCCAGCTTTTGGATATACGCCGTTACGCTTTTGGAGGAATTGTTGGTCATAAATAAATAGCGTCTTCCGGTATCCTTCAGGGCGCTGAGCAAGTCTTTAGTAAAAGGGTAAAGACGGTTGCCCAAATACAGCGTGCCGTCCATATCCATCAGGTACAGCTTTTTGCTTCGCAGCAGCTCCTGCTTCGTCATAAAATCACCTCTAAGGCTATTGTACCTGAAAATCCGCCCTTTCGCAACCCCGGCTTTCGGCAAAAAATAAAAGGCGGAGCAATTCTCCGCCTTTTTGTGTGGGAAATTAGTTTTCGTCGGTTGTTTGCTCAGCAGGGGCTTCCGCCTTTGCGCCCTTAAGGAAAGCAAAGTTTTCCTTAGCAAACAACTCCTTAAATGTAGGAGCTTCGTACTTTTGGGTGTTGTTCTGATCCTTCAGCTTAGCGTTGATTTCCATCACATTCCGAACCAACAGCAGGAACATCATCAGACCTTCGTATGCCAGCCGGACAGCAATGGGTCCCACAATGGCAAACAAAATGCCGTAGATGCCGTACCACTCGGTGTAAATCTTTTTGGAGTAGTAAGATTCGTAAGCGGTGAAGCCGAAAATCATACTCAAGCCCATGCATACGCAGGCGATGGTGCACAGCACATAGAAGAACCGCAGGATCTTTTCGATGATTAAGAACTTGAAGTTAAAGATATCGTGGATGAACTGACCCAGCTTGTTCAGGTTGTCCCTCTTCTTTTCGGGGATGATGTGTATGTAGGCCAAAATGGTGGCTACGATGGTGGCGATAATGCCAATGGTTGCGGCAAAGCCGACGGTATTGATGTCCATAATTTCTGCTCCTTTTCTTTTTATTAGGATAAGTAAATTATATCCAATTTACAGGGGTTTGTCAAAGATTTTTACGGATTTTGTACCAGCATTTACAATGTAGGGAACGGATTGTTTCGCTCCGGGGAATAAGGTATTATAGCACCAATACGATACATAGCAAAAGCGAGGCGAAATTCACCTCGCTTTTATCGTCTGGTTCGTCCTTTCGGCGAAAAACAGGTCTGCCACATCCAAAAACTTCTGCATTGCCAGAGAAACATAGCGGGACCGCTTATAGCACAGATAGATCGGCCGGGTAGCGGTTATGTCATCCAGCTTATAAAAATCCATTTCGGGATTGGGAGGTGCTTTGTAGATCAGAGTATCACTGACCAGAGTAGCACCCAGCTTGCTGCAGGCAATATTATATGCAGTGGCCAACTGATCCACCTCCAGATGAATATTGGGCGGTGACTCTGCATTATAAAACAGCTTATCCATGCGATAACGGGTATCGTTTCCTGTGCGCAAAGCGATAAATGGTATATCTGCAAATGTTTGGATCGAAACTGCCGGAATTTTGGGATCTCTGTGGCGATTGGCAAGAATATCCTTATAAGTAAACCGTGATGCAGCAAAGCGCTCATCCCTGCGGAATGATCTATGCACAGCTAAAAGCAAGTGCTCTCTCCCCAAGGTATGCTGCTCAAACAAATCGGGGTTCATCGGGCAGTTATCCAGAACAAGGTCGATGGTTCCACGCATCAACGCATCCTCCAGATAGGAAATGTTGCCTTCGGTCATCTGCACTTGCACACCGGGATAGTGTCCTTTGAATTTATGGATTAAGCCGGGAAGAATGTAAGAAGCCAAGAGGTTATTTGCTCCAACAAACAGATGGCCTGTCCGCAATCCCCGTACATCGTTGAGATACTGCTCTAATTCACTTTCCAGTGCTTGCAATTTCTCCAGGTAAGAGATATATCGCACGCCGTATTCTGTCAGGCATATGGGTTTGGCCTTGCGATCAAAGATGGGAACACCAAGCTGCTCCTCGGTTTTTTTCACCATTGCGCTGAGGCAAGGCTGGGTAACAAACAGGCTTTCTGCCGCCGCAGAAAAGCTTCCCAGTTTATAAACTGCGTAAATATATTCCATATTCCGAAACATAAGCCACCCCATAAATATATATTTATAAAATTCATAAATATATAAATATTTTATTTTATTGTAGCCCTGTGGTATCCTTTTGTCAAGAGAGGAGCTGCGGATATGAACAAGACGATTGGCATTCTGGGCGGTATGGGCCCTATGGCCACCTGCGATTTGATGAAGAAGATCATTGATAACACAGAAGCCGCCTATGACCAGGAACACATACGGATCTGCGTGGACAGCAACACCAATATCCCGGACAGAACGGCTGCCATTGTAGGCGGCGGTAAAGATCCCAGGCCGGAGATGATCAAAAGCGCGGTGCGGCTGCAGGGAATGGGTGCGGATGTGCTGATCGTTCCCTGTAATACTGCCCATTATTTTTTGGACGATGTGGCGAAATTTGTAGATATTCCTGTGCTGAATATGCCAACGGAAACAGCGAAGCGGCTGCAGGAAGAGGGCGTACATACGGCTGCTGTGTTGGCAACAGACGGAACGGTAAAGAGTGGCTTGTATGACAGGGCACTTAGAGCACTGGGGATACTGCCAGTATATCCGGATGCTGCAGAGCAGGCAATGATTATGTCCGTCATTTATGATTATGTAAAAGCCAGCAAACCCTACCCTTATTCGGAGAAAATTCAGCAGCTACAGGAGCATCTTTTGCAGCAGGGTGCAACCAAAATGATCCTGGGCTGCACAGAGTTGCCCATCGCCTTTGCCCAGTGGGAGACGAAGATCCCTACGGTGGATCCCACAGATATTCTGGCGCAGGCCGCTATCCGGTTTGTAGGCGAAAAGGTAAAAACACAATAAAAGTAATTAAGAACAGCAAAAGCAGTTGCATCTTGTCTTTTCTGGGTTATGCAGGAGGATGAACGGCTGTGGCAGGCTCTGAAAATCGCTTGCGCTGACGGCTTTGTTCAAGAGCTGCCCAACGGCTTGGATACGGTTCTTACCATTACCCACCGGACGGCGGCGCTGGAATTCTGCGACCGGCAAATTGCGTTTTACAGCAGTCAGGAAAATGAATAGCCGGCATCAACCTTTTACGCATAACAATACCCCCTGATGTAGTAATTATCCTACCTCAGGGGGTTATTTGTTTTTGCTGGTTCGGAAAATTGTTTCAATTCTGCAAATAACCTACAAATTTTCCAAACGTTCAGTTGTTTTCTTTTATAAGATAGTTGGGATGATTTTGAATGCGATCGACAAAATAGTCGCGCATCTCTGCATTTTCGTACTTGCGGTAAACGGTAATCTCACCCAAGGTTACGGGAGCAGACATAAATTCCTTTCGACGGCTGTTATAGCCTGCAGTGGAAAGGATCTCAAGGCGGATCCATCTTGCCTTGTGCTTGGGCAGACGAACGATTTCCTCCCCTGAACAGTTGCGGAATACACCCTCTGCCTTGTTTTCAAACGCCACGCCGTCAACAGAGGTGGAGATCCGATAACGGAAGGGGAGCTCGGCAAGGAAGGTTTTGGGCTGAGGGCCAACCGCCTTCATTTGTTTTCCGATGAGAACGCGGCAGTAATGGCTAAGACCGCAAACGGTGGTTTCCTCTGAAAGATCAATGAGAAGGGATGCGGTGGTATCGGTAGAGGTCCATCCGCGATAAGGATCGTCGCAGATGAGGATGGAAGCATCCTCTCCTGTTTTTTCATCCGTTACTTTCATTTTCTCTTTGCCAAGAGGTGTCAGATCGTCATCGTGAGTAAGATACGGCTCTCTGCCGGTATATACGGGGACAGACCAGGTCTTTCTGCCCTGTTTATCCCAAAAACGCAGATAATACCAGGATGAGGAATCTGAATCCAATTCAAACGCAAAGGTGGAGAAATCTTCAAAATTCAATTCTTTTACGGTAACGCCGCCGTTGGAGATCACCTCACCCCCAACAATCACGGTTTCGGGATCGTCGTAGAAATAGGAAATCTCACCCTGAAAGCAGAAATGATTGGACAGAGGCAAGGTGGCAGGGGCGGTATGGCCGTTGACCGAATAGCGGAGCTTTACATTGCCCGACATACAGGCATAGGCTCTGTGGTTCTGGAGGGCATCCAGATAGGCTTCCTTGGTATTTTCCTTTGCCATAAACACGGTATTGCCGGGGATCCTCTGGTTTCCCGAAACAGGACCGTGAGAATCGCTGGAGCAGGTGGTAGAAACATGGAAGCCGCTATCCAAAGCGGAAGAATACACGTACTCGTGGAACAGGTTGCCACCACGGTCCGTGCCGTCGCCCAGTTCTACAAATCTTACCATTTGACGGAAGCGGGCAGTGCAGTTTTTATACAGGGAGAAATCTCCCTTGCCATTGGTATTATGCCCGTAAAACTGAGGATGGGCAAGGGTACATACGATATAGGGACACTTAGAATATGCATCCAAAAATTCGCGGTAGGAGTGTGCGGCAACAAAGGTATCCGCATTGATACAGACTACCTCGTTGGCGTTGTTTTTAATGACACCGTAGCGATCCTTTTCAATGGAGAAAATATCGCATTCGCTTCCTGCGAAGGTAGAAAGGGCAACGCCCGATTCCTCGGCAGCCAAAAAGCCACGGAAAAATTCCTTGCGATCCAGCAGGTCGGAATGATCGGAAATTACATGCATTCCCAAAATTCCCTCCTCGCGGATCTGCCTTACCACCTCGCAAGGGGTGGAGTTATCGGTACGGCCGGTAAGGATTTTTCTTGCACCAGCTTTTGCACAGGCATTGGAGGTGTGGATATGCATATCACTCAGATAGAAATTCACCGCTTCCTCGCTACTGACCTTCTTTATTTCGCGCACCGTGATACTGCAGGTATATGGAACGTTCTTGTAAGTGGCGGTTACGCAAGCTTCCCCGGGGTACAGAAGCGTCAGAAGGACGCCGTCGGTAAATCCACCGTCATCGGCAGAATGCTCGGCAGGGCCCGAAAACTTCTTCAAACGAACACAGTCGCCCTCAAGACTCCATTCAATGTCCTCCATACCAAACTCCTCTACCCCCAAAAGGCGCAGAGGGAGAACGTCTCCACAGAACGAGTTGATCTGAGATTTAGATAAACAAATCATATGTTACTCCTTATTATCGAAAAGATAATTTCCCTTTTCTTCCATTTTTGCATCAAAATAGGGACGGATATGTTCCTTCTCCGCACGAGTGAAGGGGGTCAGCTCCGCAATAGCGATCTTGGCGTGTGCAAATTCGGGTCTTTTGCAGTTCTTGCCCACAGTGTTAAGGATCTCCAGACGGATGAATCTGGCATCGTGGCGCACGAAGGGAACGATCTCTTCTTCCGAACAGGAACGGAAAACACCTTCTGCCATTTTTCTAAAGTTCTCTCCGTCCACACTGGTGCTGATCACATAGCGGAAGGGGAACTCTGCCAAAAACTGGTTGGGCGCCTTGCCTGTTTCCTGGATGTGGGGGCCGTAGAGACTGCGGGGATAAACACCCAAGCCTCGGATATCCTTAATCTTCTGCATGTCCATAAGAAGGCTGGCAGTCTCCCCGTCACTTCTCCAGGGGGAGAAGGGATCATTGTTTACAAGAACGGAAGCGTCCTTCCCACTCTTTTCTTCTACCACGGTAAAGCCCGTTTTTTCCAGAGGCTCATAGCGGCTGGTATCGGGAAGGGCGGGTTCTCTGCCGGTCCAAATGGGCACGGACCAGGTTCTTCTTCCCTGGCGGTCCCAAAGACGCAGGAAGAACCAGGATGCCTTATCGGATTCATATTCAAAATCAAAATTCGAGAAATTCTCAGGGGCAAGCTCCATCACGGGCACGCCGCCGTCGGAAATCAACTCGGCACCGACGATTTCGGTAGTAGGATCCTCGTAGAAATAAGAGATCTCAACGTGGAAGCGGTACTTGGTGCTCCAAGGGAGGGTGGTTGGCGCATGGTGTCCGTTGACCGAGTAGCGCACCTTGACATTTCCGGTGGAGGAAGCATAAGCACGGCAGGACATGAAGGCGTCTAAAAATGCCTCTTTGCTCTTTTCAGGAGCCATTACAATAGTCTTGCCGGGGATTCTCTCATAGCCCCAGACAAGAGAATGAGAGTCGCTGGAGCAGGTGGTAGAAACGTGGAAGCCGTTGTCCAGCGCTTCAGTAAACATATTCTCGTGGATCAGATTGCCACCACGGTCGGTACCATCACCCATCTCTACGTAGCGAAGGATTCTTTGAAAACGAGGTGTATTGTTACGGCGAAGAGAGAAGCTGCCCATACCGCGCGTGCGGATGCTGAAAAAGTTGGGGTGTGCCAAGGTACAGAAGATATAGGGACAGGAGCCGAGAATTCTCAAAAAATCATCATAAGAACGAACACCTGCCCACTGATCGGCATTGTGCGTTACGATCTCTCCTGAATTGCAGCGAGGAACCCCGAAGCGATCCCGTTCTGTTTGAACGATCTCCGACTCAGCACCGGGGAACACAATAAGATCGTCTCCGCAAAGCTCCTCGGCATCGGTAAAGCCACGGAAGAATTCCTTGCGGTTTACGAAGCACGCGTGATCGGAAACTACCGTGGTATCCAGTCTGCCCTCGTCGCGCATCATGGAAAGCGTTTCAGAACAAGCGCCTTCCTCGCGATGGTTAGCGAAAAACTCGCGTCCGTTGGGCTTGGCGCAAGCGTTGGAGGTGTGAATGTGCATATCACCTATGTAAAAATTCATATCGTCATCGGAGGATGCCTTTTTCATCTCGCGAACACGGATCTCACAGGTGTATTCCTTCCCCTCAAAGGTAGCGGTCACACACGCTTTTCCTGGATTGCAAAGGGTGAGCAGCACACCGTCGGTAAAGGGAACAACATCACCGTACCATCCGGTACTGGGGGTATCGGGGGTGAAGGTTCGCATCTTCACGCCCTCTCCCGAAAGATGCCAGGTAATGGGATCCAAACCGAATTTTTCAACACCCAAAAGACGAAGTGGAACGACATTTCCAACAAAAGAATCGATTACTTCTTTATCCAGCTTAATCAAGACAAAATCCTCCCAAAAAGTTTTTTTCTTATCTTACCACGGGAAGAATAAAATTGCAATAAATGTGCGTAAAAAAGAAAAGTTTTATATGATATATGCGATACGCAAAAAGGCCCTAGGGGAAAATCCAAACCGAACCAGCAAACTTTTCTTTCCTCTCCCAAAATTTTACATATTTTACACAAAACAAATTGACTTTCACCGTAGCAAGTGTTAAGATAAAGGACGGAAAATTAAGCCAAGGAGGTAATCATATGAATGTTAGAATTTTAGAACTCATCGACGGTGCAAAACAGGCAAAGGGTCTTACGGTCATCATCGACGTATTCCGTGCCATGACGGTGGAGGCTTATGTGATCCAGGGCGGCGCCAAGGATTTGATCCCCATCGGAAGCTTAGACGAGGCATACGCTTACAAGAAGGACCATCCCGAAACCATTCTCATCGGAGAGCGCGGCGGCAAGATCTGCCCCGGTTTTGATTTCGGCAACTCTCCCTCTCAGGTGAAGAAATTTGATTTCACCGGTAAAACCGTAATGCACACTACCAGTGCAGGAACGCAAGGAATTGCCAATGCCAAGGGTGCTTCCGAAATCCTCACCGGCAGCCTTGTCAATGCCAAGGCCATTGCCGAATACATCAAGAAGAGTGGATATGAAGACGTTTCTCTGGTTTGCATGGGTCTTGCAGGAGAAAAGAGCACTCGAGAGGATACTCTTTGTGCCGAGTACATAAAGGCTTTGGTAGAAGGCACTGAGTGCGATCTTCAAAAGGGTATTGAGGAATGCAAGGTGGATGACGGTGCGAAATTCTTCGATCCTGCTTGCCAGGACGTATTCCCCGAGGAGGACTTCCACCTGAGCGTAGAGGCAGACAAATTCGACTTTGTTCTCCGCGTGGAAAAGGGCGAAGACGGCCTGATGCATACCGTCAGAGTATAATCTGCCGAATACCAAAAGCGCGGTGTTACCGTGTATGAGCGAGTGGATGCCAGCAGCTATTCCAAGCGTTTCGTAACATGCTACGTCAAAAACCCTCCCGAAGAAAACCTTCGGGAGGGTTTGTTTGCAAAATAGCAAAATAAGAGAGTGCGAGGACTCTCTTATTTTATTTCATTTCGTCGGCACAACACTCGGGGCAAGCCTTTACATAAGTATAGAAGTTCAGTCCCTTGTTGATGGCACTGGGAAGACCACTGGGAAGATCACCGAATTTCAATCTCTGATATTCGTTGGGAAGAAGCTTGCAGCCCTCCTTATGAACAATGTGGTATCCCTGTTCGTCTTCGTTTTTTGTCATATAATAAACCATAGCTTACGCTCCTTTGCGATTATTTCTATGTTCATATTAGAAAAGAAACGGCGATTTGTCAAGGGAAAGTTGGGCTTTTTGCTATTCTTATTTTTTGCCTTGCGATTGAAAAGGGCACCCAAAAGAAGAACCGCCACAAACACGATCAAATAAAACAGAACACCAGTAGATTTGTTTTGCATGGCGAAGCTATGACGGAGGGATTGTAAGGTATCGACACAGGACAATCCCCCAGTCAGAAATCAAAGATTTCTGCCAGCCCCCTTTACACAAGGGGGCCTTATCAGCCGCAGAAAAGGAGAAAGATATATGAAAGCAACTGGCATTGTCAGAAGAGTTGACGATTTGGGGAGAATTGTGATCCCAAAAGAAATTAGAAGAACCCTCCGCATAAGAGAGGGCGACCCCTCTCTGACAACATTGACACCAATCGACCGCTTTTGCTGGGCGATACATAACCTTATACAAAGAATACCAGCGAGGTGAATTTCACCTCGCTGTTGTTATTAAAACTTTACAAACCGCTCAAAGATAAGGATGTTCTCGTCCACTGTAGAGTTCGTACCCATAATGAAACCACCCGCACCACCAGATAAAGCATTTTTGCCCAATTCATTGGAATAGGCAGTAACAAGATGCCAGCCTTCCATGCCCAACTCGTTTAAGGTCTGTGTCATAGTTTCTGTATTGACGCGACCCGAATTGCTGCTAAATAGACCACCAATATCCAAAAGGCTGATGACTTTATATTGGTAGTAACCTTCTACACCTGTCTTTTTTAGTTTTTCAATCGCAAAAATGTGTTCTTGTTCGGATTGACAGCGTGCCTGGCGTTCTTGCTCAATTTTCGACTCAACAACCGATGCTATTTTTTGTTGTTTTTCTGTATAAGCTTTGCCCAATAATGGCGCAATAAAGTTTGCTATATCAACATTGTCAGGAATGGTAATTTCGCCTGTTTGAAAGTTTCTTTTAACGGGAAATGTGGCATTTGCTTGAACAAATGCAGTGATATCTTTTGGTTGCAAGTCGAAACGCTTTGCAAGTTCCGTTACGGTCATTTTACTATTCCTTCTTTCTGTTGGATTTTAATCACCGTAAAAATTATAGCATGGTGGAGAATGCCTTTCAAGTATAAATCACCGGCATTTACAGATACTAACAGCGTAATTTGTAAAATGAGGAGATAGATATATATGAAAGCAACTGGTATCGTCCGTCGGGTGGAGGCTCGTGTTATAATAACACAAAAGTGCGATAAAGCCTTATAATTACTGGGCTTTCGGGCAGTTTTAAAGCAAAAATTTTTGAGAAGAACAAGCATATTTTGACCTGTACATAGCAAAAGCAAGGTGGATTTATTGCTAAATTCTTAAATCTGTATTTGTGTGTGATTCTTGTTTTTTATAAACAAGTGTGGTATTATAATATAAAAAGTATTTTAAAACAAGGAGCCTTTTGGTATGAAAACGGTTAAAGTTCAACTATATTTTGTTAATAATGTTATGCGAGTTGAATTGCCGATTAAAGAGTGTATTTATCAAAAGGCTTCAGATATTTTAGATTCTTTATATGATCATATTTCTTGCAATGGTTATTCAACTGAATGTGGACATTTTGCGTTAATGAATAATATCTCTATACATATAGACGCTACTAACATTATGGATTACGTGAAAGACGCCTCGTTACAACTTGTTTTCCTGAATATCATTCCATTAAATAACGCAAAAGAATTTGACAGATTTAACGGCATTGTTATATTTTTTCACACATCTGAAAAGTGTCATTTGTTCTCCCCACATATACATGCTAAATATGCTGATGAAACAATAAAAATAGGTCTTGACACGTTTGATGTTATAGGGAGCTTTAGCAATCGTAAGAAGCAAAGAGAAGCGATTGCTTATGCTATCAATAATAAACAAAACCTTCTGTCCGAGTGGGAGGAAATTATGTCTCAACACAACTAATTCTTTTTAATTTAGCAGCAATTAAAGAAGGGAGAATTATGAAGAAAAGTTTGATAATATTTCAGGTTATTCTTTTGCTATTATTAACGGCCTGTAACAATGTTTCAACTAATGATAGTAATTATAACGAAAACAACCAAGAAATTACTGCTGAACAATACTATGATTCGGGTCTGGCTTCATTTGAAAAGAAAGAATACATAGACGCAATTGGATATTTTCAAAAAAGCAACTCTTTCAACGATGCTGAAGCCAAAATACTGGAAGCACAGGAAGCGATTAATAATATCAAAGAACGTTCAACGATTGCTTATAATCTACAAAGGACTGCGATCGGATATATTAACGAAGACTATTCTTTTGAAGCATATGGCGATTTGAGTGTATATGAAAATATAAAAGATTTAACTAATTTAAGTCGTATTGAGACGTCGCATAGTTATCTTGTTGGCGTTACCAATGAGGGAAAAGTAAGAGTATTTAGAACAAGTGATGAAGAATCTCGAATTTCGACATTCATAGAAAACTCTAATGCTTGGTCTAATATAAAACAAGTTGAGATAGTAGGGCGATCAATTATTGGATTAACCAATGACGGATCTTTCGTATACTCCATCGATGAAGAAAATATGCGTAATTATCAGCCAGAATTTGAAAAGGCATATGATTGGAAAGATATCTCGTATTTCAAGGCAGATTACACATATGGCATTCAAGCATTATCAAGAGGAAATAACCCACGAGCTACAAAATATAATGAATATTTAGATGATGCTTCTGAGATTGTCGCGATGGATGTAGGACATTTTATTTTGATGGCTACACCCGATAGGATTATGACGAGAGGATTGCTCGCAGGTATTAATGGTGTTAAGCAGACAGGTATAGTTGATGTAGCAGTAGGCTATAATTATGCTGTTTTTTTGTATGATACCGGGAAAATGGTGGTTTGGAATACCGATAATGAAATAATTGAAATCGCAGAAACAGATAATATAGTTGCAATTGAAACTACGACTACGGGTAGTGCATTCGTTGCGTTTAGAACAGATAGCACAATTCATTTATTTGATTATAACAGTAAAATTCTTTCAAATAATAAAGTAATTGTTCATAAAAAACACATTTACCCGGGAGATAATAAAACACAGCAACCTATACAAGAAACTGAAAAAGAACCTGCAATAGGTATGACGAAGGCTGAAGTTTTAAAATCCACTTGGGGAGAACCTGAAAAGAAAAATATAACCGAAACTTTGTATGGTACCAGCGAACAGTGGGTTTATTCAAACAATCGATACATATATTTTACGGATGGTATAGTTACCGCTATACAGAAAAGTGAGTAATCACTAACTTGAGCGTTCTTTAAAACCATAAAGTATAAATCTCTTTCTTTTACAGATACTAACAGCGTAATTTGTAAAATAAGGAGATAGATATATATGAAAGCTACTGGTATCGTCCGTCGGGTGGACGATTTGGGGAGAATTGTGATCCCAAAAGAAATTAGAAGAACCCTTCGTATCCGGGAGGGAGATCCGTTGGAGATATATACAGAAAAGGACGGCGGTGTGATTTTTCGTAAGTACTCGCCTATGGGGGAGATGCAGGAATTTGCCACACAGATGTGCGAGGCAATTCACGGCAGCACCGGCCAGATTGCGGCGGTGTCCGACCGGGATACTATTATCGCCCAGTCCGGCGGTGCCAAGCGTGAGCTTTTGGAGAAGCCCAACTCTCAGGAGCTGGATAAGCTGATGGAAAACAGAAAGCACTATCGCTACACCCCGGGAGATGTGATGCTCCCTGCCACGGAAAACTCGGAAAAGTACCATTTGGGCGTGGCAAGCCCCATTTTGTGTCAGGGGGATTTAATTGGAAGCGTCATGCTTTTGTTGGAGGAAAATTCCCCGGCGCCGGAGGAAGCGGACCAGCGACTTGCACAAACTGTGGCGACTTTTTTGGGAACGCAAATGGAAAATTAAAGAAGAAACGCCCCCACGCTGATTTTGTAACCATTTCAGCGTGGGATTTTTATGCCAAAATTCGACGCTTTTCCTCCACTGGAACTGCAAAAAATAGGCTAAACCTATGCTGAAATAGGGATGATGTTTATTTTAACCAGGTTTTGGACTTGACAAATGGTAACAAGCGTGCTATACTCTGTAACAGTTTGTAACGATTTGGTTACCAGTTTGTAAGAATGAAAGGATGGAAGGTATGACCGGAACCTGGAAAAAGGCTCTGCGCTTTTTGTGTGCGTTGATGGGACTTATGAGCGTGCTGTGGGTTGCTCAGCCGGTGGCGGCTGTGGCTACGGCAGATACTGGGACTGCCACAGTGATTGTCCGGGAAAGTGCTTCAGACAGTGGCTTTCCCATTGGGCAGATGGAAAACGGAACCAAGCTGAATATACTGGATGAAAAGAAGAATTTTTATAAAATCGACTGCTACGATATGACTGGTTTCGTGCCCAAAAGCCAGGTAGCGGAGGTAGATGGAGAATATTATGTAAACTGCACAGAGACCCCGGGTGAAACTGATATGGTTACATATGTGGCTTATGAGGATGTGCTTTCCCGGCGAAACGACATCTACACCCAGGCGAAAAAGCAGTTGGGCAGCCGCTATCGCTATGGCAGTGCCCGTCCCGGCGCCTTTGACTGCTCCGGCTTTACCAGCTATGTGATGAAGCAGTGCGGCATCAAAATTCACCGCACCGCATCCACCCAGTTGCAGGACGGCGTGATTATCCCCACCGAGGCGCTGCAGGTGGGAGATTTGGTGTTTTTCAAGGAGCGAAGCGGCAAATTTGCCGCAACTCATGTGGGAATTTATATTGGCGACAACCAAATGATTCACTCGGCAAGGCACGGTGTGGTGGTGGAAAGTATGGATGATGTCTATTATGCCCGGCATTATCTTTGCGCCCGTCGTGTGCTGAATACCAGTCCCCTGGAGCTGGAGCCGGCGCTGCCGGCAAGAGCCGTAGAGCCTGCCTTGCAATTTAATAGCGTCACCGGCCGCACGGCCCAATGCTGTGAGGGGCGTTAAACCGTCCAGAGTTGCACAAATATCACCGCTTGGCGTACCGTAGTACGCCTGCGGGCCAGCCCCGGCAAGAACTTGCCGGGGTGATTTTTGCACAATCTGAACGATTTTCCACCCCTCACGAGGAGCGTTAAACGGTCCAGAGTTGCACAAATATCGTCCAAACTTATACCAACGCTCTTCCTTTCGGAAGAGCGTTTCCTTGTGGTGAAAAATTTTTTCACCACAAGATGTGGGACAGTGCCAAATTTTGAGGGCCGTTTTCTATGTTTTATTCCGGGTTTTCCGGTTGTAACCTGAAAAAAGCTGTGTTATAATGACTGTAAATGACGAAAATCAAGGAGAACATATGAACACGGCAGATGTAAATATTGGGCAGCCCGACCTGCGGAAGCTGTTATCCGCAGCCAGTGGGGATGCGGCATTGGTGTACTTATATATAAAAGGCGGCAACGACCCGGAGCAGGCGGCGGAAAAGCTGCATATCAGCCAGTCCCGGCTGAGCTGTGCCTTGGCCACCCTGCGGCAGCTTGACCTGTACGGCCAGGAGAAGAAAATGGTAGTTTCCGGACAGCGCCCCAACTACTCCGAGCAGGATGTGCTGTGCGCTATGGACACGGACCGGGATTTCCGGGTGATGTACGAGGAAATCCAAAGGCTGTTGGGCAGACCCCTGAACACCGAGGAAATGAAGATTATTCTGGGCTTTGTCCGGTATTTGGGGCTGGCACCGGATGTGGTTTGCGTGCTGGTCAGCTACTGCAAGGACCGGGCACGGCAGAGGGGCAATCTGCGCAACCCCTCCTTGCGGAGCATTGAAAAGGAGGCCTATTTCTGGGCAGAGCAGGGGATTGACACCATGGAGGAGGCGGCGGCCTTTATCCAAAAGCAGAATGTCCGTGCCAGCCAGTTGGGTCAGCTTATGAAAATTTTGCAGATTTATGGCAGAAAGCTCACTGCCGCAGAGGAAAAATTTGCGGTGTCTTGGCTGGAAATGGGCTTTTCGATGGATGCCTTTGCCCTAGCCTATGAGCGCACCTGCCTGAACACAGGCAATATGGCGTGGCCGTCTATGAACACCATTCTCACTCGCTGGCACGAAGCCGGCTTGCATACGGCAGAGCAGGTGAAACAGCAGGATAAAAAGCAAGTGCCTAAGGGCGCTTCCGGTCAGCTTGGTGAGGCCGAGCTGGCGGCGATTCAAAAATTGTTGCAGGAGGGATAACGTATGTCCTACAGTGCAGATATTGTCATTCGGGCGAAGGCAGTGCTCGCCCAGCAGAGAGCAGATGCCCAGTCCCGGTATAACCAGCGTTTGCAGGAGGCTTACGAAAAAGTGCCTCGCTTACGGGAGATTGATAAGCAGCTTCGGCTGTCTATGACCCTGGCCGCTAAGACCGTGTTTTCGGAGGGAGGCGACCCTCAGGCGGCGATGGAGGAAGTGAAAAAGGCCAATCTTTTGCTGCAGCAGGAGCGAAAGGCGCTTCTGGAAGAGAATTTCCAGCCCGGCTATTTAGAGGAGGAGACCATCTGCTCCCATTGCGGCGGCAGTGGCTATTTGGGGAGCCATATGTGCGGTTGCTTGCAAAGCCTTTGTCGGCAGGAGCAGAAAAAGACCCTTTCTCAGCTTACCCGGGGGGCAGAACGGTTTGAGGATTTCCGTCTGGATTACTATCCGGATACTGTGGACAGAACTGTGGGTGTCAGCCCCCGGTCATTGATGGAAAAGACCTTCCGGGTGGCACGGCAGTTTGCTTTGGAGTTTACCCCCGGCTGCGGTAATCTGCTGTTTTGCGGCTACACCGGCTTGGGTAAGACCTTCCTTTCTGCCTGTATTGCCGATGTGGTGGCGGATAAGGGCTATGGCATTGTGTACGAAAGCGCTCCCAGCTTGTTTGCCATGCTGGAAAAGAACCGGTTTAATCCCAGCGATATCACCCGGGCAGAGTGCGAGAAATATGAAACCTGCGATTTGCTGATTATCGACGATTTGGGTACGGAAATGCCGGGAAATTTTGTGACGGCGGCGCTGTACGCACTGCTGAACCAGCGCCTTTTGGACGGCAAAAGTATGCTCATTTCCACCAATTTGAACAACGAGGAAATCGCCAAACGGTATTCTCCCCAGATTGCCTCCCGGCTTCAGGGTGAATTTACCAATTTGCCCTTCTTGGGTCAGGACATTCGGGTGCTGAAGGCAAGAGGGAAGTAAATGGTCGGCATTCTGTTTGACTTGGACGGCACACTGCTGAACACCTTGGAGGATTTGGCAGATGCGGTGAATTATGCTTTGGGTGTGTACGGCTGTCCGCAGCGTTCTTTGGAAGAAATCCGCACCTTTGTGGGCAACGGCGTGAAAAAGCTGCTGCTTCGAGCCTTGCCCGGCAAGGACACAGACCCGGATTTTGAGGAGTTTCTTGCAGTCTACCGGGACTATTACGCCCTGCACAATCAGGACAAAACTGCCCCCTATCCCGGGGTGATGGAGGCTCTGGAGCGCCTAAAAGGGGAGCACCCCTTAGCCATTGTTTCCAATAAGCACCACAGTGCGGTGGAGACTATGTGTAGGTTCTATTTTGGGGATATTTACGCCCGGGGCGAGCAGTCCGGCTGTCCCAGAAAGCCTGCGCCGGATATGCTGGTGCGGAGCATGCAGGACTTGGGTGTGGATCAGTGCATTTATGTAGGGGACAGCGAGGTGGATGTGGCCACCGCCCAAAATGCCGGAGTGCCCTGTTTGAGTGTGCTGTGGGGCTTCCGGGACAAGGAATGCCTTTTGCAGGCCGGGGCGAAGCATTTTTGCGACGATGCAAAGAAACTGCCCCAAATCTTGAAGGATATGATTGAGGAATATTATGGCTAACGAATTTTACGCCCTTTTGGGCAGAATGCGCTATATTACCCGGTGGGGGCTGATGCGCAATACCTTTTCGGAGAATATTCAGGAGCATTCCCATCAGGTGGCGGTGCTGGCTCACGCTTTGGCGCTGATTCGCCGGGATATTTTAGGTCTTCCCGGTCCGGATCCGGACAAATGTGCGGTGGCGGCGCTGTATCACGATGCCTCGGAAATTCTCACCGGAGATATGCCCACCCCCATTAAGTACTACAATCCGGATATTAAAAATGCCTATAAGCAGGTGGAGCATATTGCCGGAAACCGGCTTTTGGATATGCTGCCCCCCCAGCTTCGCCAGAGCTATGAAAGGTATGTACTGGAAAGCGATGAAAGCTTGCTTCCCATTGTGAAGGCGGCGGATAAGCTGTCGGCATATATTAAATGTATAGAGGAGCAAAAAGCCGGCAACACGGAGTTTGACTCTGCCGCAGAGCTGACGCTGCAGGCCCTGAAAAAGCAGAACCTGCCGGAGCTTACCTGGTTTATGGAAAACTGTTTGGAAGGCTTCAGCCTGAATTTGGATCAGCTATAAGCAATCGATATATAAAAAAGCTCTGTTGCAAATTGCAACAGAGCTTTTATGTTTGGTACTTACAGGGTAATGCCGGCCATTTCCAAAATGGTGGGGACATTCTTCTCTGCGCCGATGGCCATGACATGGACACCGTCACACAGCTTTTCGTCCTTAATCTTGGCAATCATCTCGGCAGCCATTTCCATACCCAGCTTAGCAGGCAGGCCCTTGATGCCCTTTTCCTTGCCCTCGGCGGCAGCAGCAGAAAGCTTGTCAATCATATCCTGGGGCACGGCAATGCCGGGGACATTTTCGTTCATATACTTAGCGCCGCCAGCACCCTTCAGGGGGATGATACCGGCCATAATATGTACCTTAATACCGGCTTTGTCCACCATCTCGATGAACCGCTTCAGCACATCCAGGTCGAAGATGCCCTGAGTCTGCACATACATAGCGCCGGCTTCTACCTTCTGACGGAGCTTGTTCACCTGCAGGAACATGGGGTCGTACAGAGGTGTCACGGCTGCGCCCTTGTAGAAAGAGGGAGCGCCGCCTGCAATCTCGTTACCGCCGCAGTCGCAGCCAGTTTCTTCCATTTTGGACAGCATCTTCAAAATGCCCACAGAGTCCAAATCGTAAACAGGCTTGGTGTTCTTGCAGTCGCCTACCACCGGGTGGTCACCGGTCAGCGCCAGCATGGTGTCGATGCCGAAGCCGGCAGCAGCCAGTGCGTCGCCCATCAGCGCCATACGGTTACGGTCACGGCCGGTCATCTGCAAAATCGGCTCAATACCGGCCTGCTTCAGCTTAATGCAAAGGCCCAGACCGGTGGCCTTCAGGCAAGCAGACTGCATATCAGTAACATTGACAGCGTGCACCTTACCACGGAGCACCTCGGCGGCCTCCATCTGCTCGGTAAAGTCATAACCCTTGGGGGGTGCCATTTCTGCGGTAACGCCGAATTTACCGGCTTCCAATACTTCCTTTAATACACTCATTATTTCTTCCCCCTCAAGCTGATGGTTCTGGGATAGGCAACCTTCTCGTAGCCCTTATCCTCTCTTGTCTGCATCAGCTTATCCAACTGATTGGTAGCTTGCAGACGCACATAAATCTTAATCCAGGCGCAGTCGTTTTCGGGGTTGACCTCGCACTTGCCGTTCTTCTGGCCGCCGCAAGGACCGTTGACCAGGCTCTTGGCACACTGGGTAATGGGGCAGATGGCACCGGTGGAGCCCAGCACACACTGACCGCAGAACCGGCAAGCCTCTTCCCAAACGCCAAACCGGACGGCTTCGCCTAAGTACATGGTGTCGTTGGAGGGGTACACCGGGGCAGTGCCGGCATTTTTGGCAACGCACTGCACGCCGTCACCGCAGCTCATACAAACCACGCAGTCGGGGTTGGCGGCGTTGATGGCCTTCATCTTGGCCTTTACGCCCAGGTTCATACAGCAGTAGTCACAAACGGTGGTAGCAACCACTTTCTTGCCAGCGCCTTCCAAAACGGCAGTCAGCTCGGCAATCTGAGGCTCACCGCCGGTCTGACAGGCAGTTGCACAGCTACCGCAGCCCACGATTGCCACATTCTTGGCATCGCCCACCATCGCCATGACTTCTTCGATGGGTTTCTTTTGGGTAATAATCATATTTAACCTTCTCCTTTTATAATAGGAATTGCACAGATATGATACTGCATTTTCAGGAAAAAATCAACCGGAATATGAGATAATGTGAAAAAATTTGATATTTGATGTTTATAACTTGTTAATGAATGTTAAGAAAGCCGCTTTGCGGACATTTGTCTTTGTGCAAAGTACACAAAGTTGAAAAAAATGGAAAAAAGTACTTTACAACTTTAGCGAAGTAAAGTATAATACGACCATAGCAAACAACAAACCACCCAAATATGAAAGGAAGAAAAGAAAATGAAAAAACTGATTGCTATTGTATTGACCCTGATTTTGGCCCTGAGCTGCTTCGCAGCTTGCGCCCCCGCAAACGACAATGCCGCCGCTTCTGATATGGCTGATGTAAAGAAGGCCGGCAAGCTGATTGTTGGTATCACCGACTACGCTCCTATGGACTACAAGGACGACAACGGTGAGTGGACCGGCTTCGACGCTGAGTTTGCGCGTCTGTTCGCAAAGGAACTGGATGTTGAGTGCGAGTTCTTCGTAATTGCTGACTGGGGCAAGAAGTTCGTTGAGCTGGAGACCAAGAACATTGACTGTGTCTGGAACGGCATGACCATCACCGACGAGGCAAAGCTGAACGCTGCTGTCTCCAACCCCTATGTCATCAACGCACAGGTTTTGGTTATGAAGGCAGACAAGATTGCTTCTTACCAGGATGCTGCTTCCATCGCAGATCTGGCTGTGGCTGTTGAAAACGGCTCTGCCGGTCAGGATGCTGCAACCGAAGCTGGCGTTAAGAACATCATCGCTAAGCAGGACCAGGCAGCTGCTCTGCTGGAAGTCAAGTCCGGCACTGCTGACGCTTGCGTCATCGATATCACTATGGCCAACGCTATGACCGGCGAAGGCACCGACTATGCAGACCTGGCCGCCGGCATCAGCCTGACCAGCGAAGAGTACGGCGTTGCATTCCGCAAGAATTCCGACCTGGCTGCAAAGTTCAATGAGTTCATGGATAAGCTGGTAAAGGACGGCACCTTGAAGACTCTGGCTGATAAGTACGAGCTGACTTTGGCTGAGTAATCTGTTCAAAAAAATGAAATCCCGGCGGTCTGGCAACAGACCGCCTATGGGATTCTTAATAGATAAAGGATGTGTCTTATGTTTTTGCCTGTTACCCTGCAGCTATTGGAGGGCTTTTGGGAGAGTCTGAAAATTTTTGGAATGACCCTGGCATTTGCTTTGCCCTTGGGTCTTCTGATTTGCTTCGGCTCTATGAGCCGGTTTTCTCCCTTGAAGTGGCTGCTTCGGGGGATTATCTGGGTCATCCGGGGTACGCCTCTGATGCTCCAGCTTATGATTATATTTTACGGACCGGGACTTTTGTTCGGCTTGCCGGCAATGCCTCGGTTTACTGCCACCATTGTGGCCTTTTCCATTAACTATGCTTGCTACTTCTCGGAGATTTACCGGGGCGGTATCGAGAGTATTTCCAAGGGGCAGTATGAAGCCGGTCAGGTGCTGGGTATGACAAAGCCCCAAATTTTCTTCAAGGTTGTGCTCCTGCAGGTGGTCAAGCGGATTATGGCGCCTATGAGCAACGAGATTATCACCCTGGTCAAGGATACCTCCCTTGCCCGGGTTATCAGCGTGTATGAGGTGATTTGGGCCGGCGAGTCCTTCATTAAAAAGGGAATGCTGTGGCCTCTGTTCTACACCGGCGTATTCTACTTGATTTTCAGTGGCATTCTCACCGTGCTTTTCGCCAAAGCCGAAAAGAAACTCAGTTATTTCAGGAGTTAAGTATGTCAGTATTGGAAGTTAAAGATATCAAAAAAACCTTTGGCAAGACCAAGGTGCTCAAAGATGTCAGCTTTACTCTGGAAGAAGGACAGGTGCTGGCGATTATCGGTTCCTCCGGTAGCGGCAAGACCACGCTGCTGCGGTGTCTGAACTTTTTGGAAACGCCGGATAGCGGAGAGATTATCGTCCGGGGCAAGTCCTTGCTGACAAAGAACTGCTCCGAGCAGGAAATTCGGGAAAACCGCCTGCATTTTGGACTGGTGTTCCAAAACTTCAACCTGTTTCCCCAGTACACGGCTCTGAAAAATGTGACTCTGGCGCCAACCCTGCTGAAAAAGGACACACCCCAAAACCTGACAGATTTGGGCAAGAAGCTTTTGGCGCAGGTAGGCCTGGAGGACAAAATGGAAAATTATCCCTTCCAGCTTTCCGGCGGTCAGCAGCAGCGTGTGGCCATTGCCCGTGCGCTGGCGTTGCAGCCGGAGATCCTGTGCTTTGACGAGCCGACCTCTGCTTTGGACCCGGAGCTGACCGGAGAGGTGTTACGGGTGATTAAGCACCTGAAAACCGGCGGCAACACCATGATTGTGGTCACCCACGAAATGGAATTTGCCAAGAATGTGGCGGAGGTGGTGATTTATATGGCAGACGGTGTCATTGAAGAAATGGGATCGCCTCAGCAAATATTTGACAACCCCCAAAGCGAAAAAACCCGGGCGTTCCTGAAAAATGCCCAGGAAGGATATTAAGTATGGAGAAGATTGATGCGCTGATGGAGCTTTTGGCCAGCCAGTCAGACCCCCAGGTGCTCCGTGCGCTGTTTGCGGATTTGTGCACAGACAAGGAGCTGGAAAATATGGCGGAACGGCTGTATGCCGCCAAGCTTCTGATGGAGGGAAAAACCTACAATCAGGTAATGGAGCTGTCTGAGATTTCCTCGGCCACCTTAAGCCGGGTGTCCCGATGCGTCCAGTACGGCAAAGGATATAAAAATCTTCTGAAATAAAAGCCACCGGGGGTCTTGGGATCCCCGGTTTTTTCTCTTGACGGACAGGGAAAAATATGCTAGTATTAGTATCACGCCGGCATGGTGGAATAGGTAGACACAAGGGACTTTAACAGGCATTTGTGATAAAGAGCAGGAGCAGAGAGCTTATGAAGAAGTTTGATGAGCAGGTCTTTTTCGCAGTGTGCCAAAATTCTTTGACAATGGCAGAAGCCGCCCGGAAGCTGAATATGCACTTTAATACCTTTAAGCGTCACGCAATCAGGTTAGGGTGCTATAGCACAAATCCCAGCGGCAAAGGCATTTCAAAGCGCAGACCGCAAGTTATTACAACCCAGGATATCCTGGCAGGCAAATATCCGGATTATGAAACATATAAGCTGAAAAAACGGCTTATTCGTGAGGGATATCTGGAGGATAAGTGCCAGATTTGCGGTTGGGCAGAGAAACGGGATCCCAGTGATGCGTTTACACCCTGTGAATTGCATCATATAGATGGGAATTCCAGAAATCATCAGCTTAGCAATTTGCTGATGTGCTGTCCGAATTGCCATTCGTTACAAAAGAACTATCGGTCAAAGAATAGAGCAGGTAGTCAGGGATGACTACACTGAATGTCAGTAAATTCGGTGAAACCTTTGATAGTGGCAACGCCGAGCCAAGCCAAGTGAAAACTTGGAAGGTGTAGAGGCCAGACACTGACCACCTAGAACAGGTGAAGGCATGGTCCAGACCACAAACCGTTTGGGTAGCGAAAGCTATAGTGGTAAGAAAATCCCTCGGACTAATAATCCGTACCGGTTCGATTCCGGTTGCCGGCACCAAAAAAGCAGACGCCCATCAGGGTGTCTGCTTTTTTGATATGCCGCAGGGAATCGAACCGGCTTGGCGTAAAAGAACAGCCTACCCCGAAGGGGCAGGCTGTTTTTTTGATAGGGGAATTTGAATTGTCTT